>NZ_AOJD01000059.1 GCF_000337415.1 Halorubrum tebenquichense DSM 14210
AACGCGGTCAGCCGCTCGCCGGCAGTCCCGGTCGCCGTGGGGTCGGGCGAGAGCACCGTCACGAGGTGGCCGTGCGCGTCGATCCGGCGCGCGAGCGACGCCGCGGTGTCGTCCGCCAGTGGTGTGAAGAACAGCACCTGCGCGTCGGCCGGGAGCCGCCGCCGGAACCGCCGGAGCCACAGCGACCGGTAGAACGCCTCGCCGCTCGGGGTCGGTGCCAGCGCCGGGTCGGTGGCGAGCGTCTCCCGTCCCCGGGCCGCGTGGACGGTCCCGCTGCCCGGCGGGAGCCAGCAGTCCAGCGGCGACAGCGCCGCGATCCCCACGCGGTCGCCGCCGTCGAGGAGCGCCGAGAACGCCTGTCCGGCGGCCGCGACGCTCGCCTCCACCGCCGTCTCGGCGTCGGGGTCGCGCGCGGCGTACGCCGGCTCGCGGGCGTCGACGAGCAGCACGACGGTGGCGGACCGCTCCTCGCGCAGTTCGACGGTCGACAGCTCTCCCGTCCGCGCCCGGCGGTTCCAGTCGACCCGCTTGAGCGGGTCGCCCCGGCGGTACTCCCGCGTCGCGTGGAACTCGACCCCGGAACCGCCCACGTCGGTCGGGACCCGACCGTGGTGGACGGTCGTCAGCCCCCGTAAGGGGAGGTCGCCCCCGGCGGACAGCTCCGGGGTGCAGGCGATGGTCGTCGGGGCGTCGAGCGCCGTCGTTCGTTCCCGAGCGCCCGCCGCGTCGCGCGTGATCGCGGTCAGCGGCTCCCACTCGTGGTCGCCGCGCGCCGCCCGCACGGTGTACTCGAACGCGACCGCCGTCCCCGGCCGCAGCGCGGTCGCGACCCGCGCCGGCCCGTCGACGACCGCCAGCCCCGGCGGGACGCCGTCGACGAGCCGGAGGTCCGGCAGCGCGGCGTCCCCGACGTTCTCGGCGCGAACGGTCACGCGGACCTCGTCGCCGGGGGCTGGGGTCTCGTCGCTCACCGACCGCGTCACCGCGAGCGCCGGGGGCGGCGCGTCGCCGGCCCGGGCGTACACGGCGTACCCGACGCCGACCGCGCCCGCGAGCACCAGCGACGACTGTCGGACGAGCACGCCGAGCCCGACGAGCGCCAGCGACGCCCCGGCGATCCCGAGCCACCGGTCCGTCTCGACCGCCCGTCGGTGTTCCGGGTCGACCGGGGTCGCGTCCGAGCGCCCTTCCTCGTCGCCCGCGCCCGCGTCGTCTCCCCCGTCGATCGCTGCCGCATCGCCCCCGTCGTCGCTCGGGACGGTCGAGTCACTCGGATCACTCGACACGGCCGATCCGGATGCGACCGCCGCCCGCGAGTCGCTCACGCCGCACCTCCGGACTCGATCCGGTCGATCGCGTCGATCGCCGCCCGCAGCCCGTACCAGTAGCGCGAGCGCCCCCGGACCGTGGCCGAGAGGCGGACGCGGAGCGGGTATCGGCTCCGCGCGTCGAGGAACGCGGCTGCGACGGGGTCGTCCGTCCACGTCCCGTCGTCGACGGCCGCCTCGGCCGCCTCCCGCGAGCAGTCGCGGTCGCGGGCGACGGCCTCGACCGCCACGCCCCGGACCCGGTCGCGGAGGTCGCGGCGGTCCCGGTACCCGCCCGGTGCCGGGCTGGCGACCCGCGCGATCCGCTCGTCGAGGTCCGCGCCGGGGACCGCGGCCGGCGCGCGGCGCTCCGGCTCCCCCGGCTCCGTCGACAGCCGCCGCCGGTCCCGGCGCGCGTTCGCGTATCGGATCCCCTGGACCACGCCGAGGACGCCGATCAGCGTGACGACGGTCGCGGTGGGGGAGATGGCCGCCGCCACGCCGCGGTCGACCGCCGCGAGGAGGCCGACGGCGACGGAGGCCACGCCCGCGACGACGAGGAAGCGCACTACGAGTCGCCCCCGTGTCGCTCCTCGATCCGGCGCAGCGCCTCGACGGCGCGGCGCTCGCGGTCGTCCGTCGGGTCCTCGCCGCCGTACCGCACGCGCTCGAACACCTCGGTGAGCGCGGTCACCGGCTCCTCGTCGACGCCGGCGTCGACCGCGGCGGTCGCGAACTCGGCCGGGGTCGAGGAGGCGGGCCGGTCGACGTCGAGCGCGTCTGTCATGTCCCGCCACGCGCGGTACACCTCGTTGTCCGCGTCCGACGACTCGATCCGGTCGGCGGCCTCGCCGGCCGCCCGCCCGACCGCGTCGAGGTCCGGCGGCTCCTCGTCCGGCTGCTCGGGGTCCGCGCGCTCCCCGTCGGCCTCGTCGTCGCCCCCGGCGAGGAGGAGGACGGCGACGCTCGCGACGATCGCGGCCACGACGACCAGCGCGAACAGGGCCTCCGGCGTCGACGCCGCGCCCTCGCCGCCGCCGAACCCGCCGCCCCCGGGAGCGCCCTCGGGGAACAGCCCCGTCTCGTTGCCGCCGAGGCCGAGCGACACCGAGACGCGCTGTCCGCCCGCCCCGCACGCCGACAGCACCCAGAAGAGGACGCCGATCGGGGCACCGATAACGCCGGAGACGGCGACGCTCGCGAACGGCGACGCGGTGTCCCGATAGGTGATCGCGGCGAGCAGCGCCATCCCGAGGAGCAGCGCGGCGAGGGCCGGGGGCTCCCTGAGCGACGGCAGGCAGACGCCGGAGGTCGACAGCCCGCCCGACTCCCCGGGCGAGGTGAGCACGCCCGGGTCCCCGTCGGTCTCACCGACGCTCGGGGACTCCCCGCCGCCCCCGCCGAACCCGCCGCTGCCGGTGTCGACCGCGGAGTCCAGCGTCGCGGCCGCGACGCCGAGGGCGACGACGGCGAGGAGGGCGACGACGACCGCGGCGAGGGCGTCCCGCTTCACGTCCCCGAATACGACGGCCGGCACGAATACCTTTCGCCGACCCGGAGCGCGCCGGAAACCGACGCGGGACCGCGACTACGCGTCCTCGCCGCCGTCGACGAGGTCGTCCAGCGGCGTGGTCGGGAACAGCGCCGCCACGTCCGGGTCGGGGTCGACGAGGCGGTAGGCGGGCCCGTCGCGCTCGACGACGCCGGCCGCCGCGAGGTGATCGAGGTGCGAGAACGCCTCGCCGGGCCCGTGGAGGACGTGGATCCCCTCAAGCGACCCGAACAGTTCGGCCGAGACCTCCCACGCGGTCGCCGGTCCCGACTCGTCCAAGACGCCGACCACCCGGCGCGTCCGGTGGCGGTGGTGGTCGAGGATCGTCGCGGCGCGTCGGCTCGGGTCGTCGATCCGCCAGCGGTGGCCCGGGTGGGCGGCGTCGAAGTCGCGCTCGACGATCCGCGCGAGGCTCTCGGCGTAGGCCGCGAGCGCGCCCTCGACGCGCACGTCCGCGCCGCCGACGTTGGGGGTGTACTTCGGGAGCAGCGCGTCGCCCGTGAACGCCTCCGCGGTCGCGTCCGCGCCCGCGACCGGGTCGTGGTCCGGCACCGTCCGCGGGTCGAACGCGAACCCGGAGAGGCCGGCGGTGTGGCCGGGCAGGTGGAGGGCTTCGAGCTCGACGCCGCCCGCCCGAATCGTCTCGCCGTCGCCGAACGTCGTCACGTCGGCGGGGCGACCCGACAGGTCCGCGCTGACCGCGCCGAAGAACGCCGTCAGGCGCTCCCGGTCGGCGTCGGGCATCCCCCACCGCTCGAACGTCTCGCGCTGGAGGTCGCGGTCGGTGAAGAGCGGCGTCTCGCTGCCGTCGACGAGGGCGGCGTCGGCCTCGTGGACGTACACGTCCGCGCCGCTTTCGGCCTGAACCTCGCCCGCCAGCCCCGCGTGGTCCGGGTGCCAGTGGGTGAGCACGACCGCGTCCACGTCGGCGAAGGCGAGTCCGTACTCGTCGAGGCCGTCGACCAACTCCTCGCGTACCTCGGGGAGCGCGACGCCGGTGTCGACGAGCGCCGTCGTTTCGCCGTCGAGCAGGTAGACGTCGTTCTCGCCCTCGAAGACGGTGTTCCCGAGTTGGATCCGTTTCACACGCCCACCTCGGCTGCCGGGCATTTCACCGTTTCTACCCCGCCGCGCCTCGGTCGGGCGCGGCCCCCCCGATCGCGACCAACCGCCGCCGGAGCCGGCGCGATCCGTTGGGGCTTTGCTTCTCCCGCCCCTCCGGACGGTATGGAGTATCAACCGGGCGTCTGTAACATCGGACCGACCCAACAGCGGCGGCGGCTCCTCCTCGGCGTCGGGTCGCTCGCGCTCGCCGCGGTCTTCGTCGCGGCGGTCGTCGCGCTCGCGTGGCCGCAGTGGTCGCTCGCCCTCTCGGTGTTCCCCCTGTACGGGGCCGCGATGGGCTGGCTACAGTACCGCGAGCGCTTCTGTATCGGCTTCGCCGGCATCGGCGTCTTCGACGTGGGCGAGGGCACGAGCGAGGTCGTCGACGAGGCGGCGCTCGCCGCCGACCGCAAGAAGGCGGTCAAACTCAACGCCAAGGCGGTCGGAATCGGCGTGGTCGGGACGGTCGTGGTCTACGGCGCGTCAGTCGTTCTCCTGTGATCGGTCGTCGGTGTTTTTCGAGGTAATACGGTCGGAAATCCGGCCGTTCGATTCTAGCACCTCGACGGTGTGACCGAGACCGCCGAAGCCCCAGCCGGGAGCCGGGCGCACGCTCGCTGCGCTCCTCACTCGCTCGCTGCGCTCCTCACTCGCTCGCTGCGCTCCCTCGTTGTGGTGCTTACGTCGCCTCCGCCCGGCTCCCGGCTGCCCCTTCGAGTCCCACCCGCATAGCACCTCTCGCCTCCCCAGCCTCGTCGGCGGTCCTCTGCTTCGCTTCGGACCGCCGACTCCCTCGCGCGTTCGACTCGCACCCTGCGGGCGCTCGTCGGCACGCGCCACCGCACAGAGTTCACAGAATCGTATCTCCATGTCGTCGCGGCCGGTTTGATCACCACGAACGTGCGTATAGAAAAGCATTAGAACCGGCTCGGTGACCACGTAAGTGAATGAGTCTGTCCGACCCGGACCACGAGCTCGTCGTCGCGGAGCTCGGTCGGGAGCCGACGCCGGCCGAGGCCGCGCTGTTCGAGAACCTCTGGAGCGAGCACTGCGCGTACCGCTCCTCCCGGCCGCTCCTGTCGGCGTTCGACAGCGAGGGCGAGCAGGTCGTCGTCGGTCCCGGCGACGACGCGGCGGTCCTCGCGCTCCCCGAGCCCGACGCCGCGGACGCCCCCGCGGCCGAGCGCGACGCCGACGACTACGGCGACACCTACGTCACCTTCGGCGTCGAGAGCCACAACCACCCCTCCTTCGTCGACCCGTTCGACGGGGCCGCGACGGGCGTCGGCGGTATCGTCCGCGACACGATGAGCATGGGCGCGTACCCGATCGGACTCCTCGACTCGCTGTACTTCGGCGACTTCGACCGCGAGCGCTCGCGGTACCTCTTCGAGGGCGTCGTCGAGGGAATCTCCCACTACGGCAACTGCATCGGCGTCCCCACCGTCGGCGGCAGCGTCGCCTTCCACGGCGGCTACGAGGGGAACCCGCTCGTCAACGTCGCCTGCGTCGGCGTCACGGACGCGGACCGACTGGTCACCGCGACCGCCGAGGAGCCGGGGAACAAGCTCGTCTTGGTCGGCAACGGCACCGGGCGCGACGGGCTCGGCGGCGCGTCCTTCGCCAGCGAGGACCTCGCCGAGGACGCCGAGACCGAGGACCGGCCCGCGGTTCAGGTCGGCGACCCCTACGCGGAGAAGCGGCTGATCGAGTGCAACGAGGCGCTCGTCGACGAGGACCTGGTCCTGTCGGCCCGAGACCTCGGCGCGGCCGGCCTCGGCGGCGCGTCCTCCGAGCTCGTCGCGAAGGGCGGGCTCGGCGCGCGGATCGATCTGGACGCCGTCCACCAGCGCGAGCCGAACATGAACGCGACCGAGATCCTGCTCGCCGAGAGCCAGGAGCGGATGTGTTACGAGGTCGCACCCGACGACGTCGAGCGCGTCCGCGACCTCGCCGAGCGGTTCGACCTCGGCTGCTCGGTCATCGGCGAGGTGACGGACGGCAACTACGTCTGCGAGTTCGCGGGCGACGACGGCGAGTCAGAGACCGTCGTCGACGCGCCCGCCGAGTTCCTCGCCGACGGCGCGCCGATGAACGACCTCGCGAGCGAGCCGCCGAGCGAGTCTGAACGCGACCTCCCCGACGACGAGCCGCCGCTCGACGAGGCGGTCGCGGCCGTCCTCGCGGCCCCCTCGACCGCGAGCAAGCGCTGGGTGTACCGCCAGTACGACCACGAGGTCGGCACGCGCACCGCGGTGAAGCCCGGCGACGACGCCGCGCTGCTCGCGATGCGGGAGACGGAGGACGGGAGCGGAGCGGTCGACGGCTCCGGCGACGCCGACGGCGTCGGGCTCGCGCTGTCGTCCGGCGCGAATCCGAAGTGGACCGCGGTCGCGCCGTACGACGGCGCTCGCGCGGTCGCCTTGGAGAACGCGACGAACCTCGCCGCGACCGGCGCGCTCCCGCTGGCGGCGGTCGACTGCCTCAACGGCGGCAACCCCGAGAAGCCGGACGTGTACGGGGCGTTCGAGGGTATCGTCGACGGACTGGCGGACGCCTGCGCGGCGCTCGACACGCCCGTCGTCGGCGGCAACGTCTCGCTGTACAACGACAGCGTCGAGGGGCCGATCCCGCCGACGCCGACGCTCGCGGTGCTGGGCACGACGCGGGGGTACTCGGCCCCGCCGGCCGCCCTCGACGCCGACCGCGCGGCCGACTCCGAACTGCTGCTCGTCGGGGCCGGGGGCGACGCCCTCGGCGGCTCCGAGTACCTCGCGCACGCCGGCGGGAGCGACCGGTTCCCGACGCTGCCCGACGACTCCGGTGCGGCCGACGACCTCGGCGGCCTCGTCGCGTCGCTCGCGGCCGCCGCCCGCCACGAGTCGACGCTCGCGGCCCACGACGTGAGCGAGGGCGGACTCGCGGTCGCGCTCGCCGAACTGGTGACCGACGAGGCGGGCGTCGACGCGACGCTGCCGGACCGCGTCGCGGCCTTCGACGAGACCCCGGGGCGGCTCCTGGTCCAGACGACCGATCCCGAGGCGGTCGCGGCCGTCGCGGGCGACCTCCCCGTCTTCCGGATCGGGTCCGTGACGACCGACGGCGCGCTCTCGCTCGCGGTGGGCGAGGAGTCGGTCGCGCTCTCGGCCGACGCGGTCCGCGACCGCCGCGACGTGATCGACCGGGAACTGGCCTGAGCGGTCGCGGCGCGGTCGAACCGCCCCGATTCCGGAGATGGTGCGGACTCGAATCTCCCGATTTCGACGGCCCGAGAGCGAGCGATACGCTTTTAGGTACTCCTAAAGTATGTGGCGGCAACCGCGGGACGCCGGTCGCCCGGTGCCCGCCCCTCATCGATGGCATCCACTGAACCAGTCGGGACGACGCGCTCGGTCGAGTCGGAGGACGCCGCGCCCGATCGCCGGGCGACCGCCGCGTCCGACGACGCGGACGACGCCGTCGCGGACCCGGTGTTGTCGCTGTCCGGCGTCACGAAGTCGTTCGGCCCGGAGACCGCCGTCGACGACGTCTCGCTCGACGTCCAGCCCGGCGAGCTTCTGACGTTTCTCGGCCCCTCCGGCTGCGGCAAGACGACGACGCTCCGCACCATCGCGGGCCTCGAAGAGCCGACCGAGGGCCGGATCTCGCTCGACGGCGACGTGGTCGCCGGCGACCGGTCGTTCGTCCCGCCGGAGCGACGCGACGTGGGTATCGTCTTCCAGAACTTCGCGCTGTTCCCGCACCTCTCCGTCCGCGAGAACATCGCGTTCGGGCTGACCGACGCCGACGCCGCCGAGAGCGAGGCGCGCGTCGACGAACTGCTCGAACTGGTCGAGATGACTGACCACGGCGAGAAGACCCCCGACCAGCTCTCCGGCGGGCAGAAGCAGCGCGTCGCCCTCGCGCGGTCGCTCGCGCCCGAACCGGAAGTGCTCCTCTTAGACGAGCCGTTCTCGAACCTCGACGTCCGCCTCCGGGTGGAGATGCGCGAGGAGGTCCGCCGCATCCTGAAGGAGGCCGGCGTCACCGCGATCTCCGTCACTCACGATCAGGAGGAGGCGATGTCCATCTCTGACCGCGTCGCCGTCATGAACGACGGAACCATCGAGCAGGTCGGCAGTCCCGAGACCGTCTTCGAACGCCCCGAGTCGAAGTTCGTCGCCTCCTTCCTCGGCCGGGCGTCGTTCCTCGAAGGGGAGCTCCGCGACGAGCAGGTCGAGACCGGGATCGGCCGGTTCGACGCCGTGACGCTGGAGGGGTACGACACCGTCTACGACGGCGCGCCCGTCGACGTGTTAGTGCGGCCCGACGACCTCCGCGCGACGCCCGCGAGCCCCGAGCTGGCGGACGGAGTCATCGTTTCGCGGCAGTACGTCGGTCCCTCGTTCGTCTACCGGGTCGAGTTGGAGTCCGGTGACACGGTCCACTGCCTCCACAACCACGTCGAGGAGTTCGGGCTCAACGAGCCCGTCACGGTCGAACTCACCGCCGACCACCCGCTCGCGTGGTACCCGCGGTAACAGAGCCGCGGCTGGCGGCGGTCAGAGTTCTCGAAAACACGGCGAGCGGCGGCGTTCAGAAGGTCGCGAGGAACGGGACGGCGTACGCGAGCAGCAGTCCGACGAGCGTGACGGCCGCGCCGATGCCGACCTCTCGGCTCCCGAACGCCTGCATCGGCGAGGTCACGCGCTTGTCCGGGTCCGGCTCGTGAGAGTGGTCGTCCATGTCCGGAGTTGCGGTCGGGGGATACAAAAGAGCATCTGAACGGCGTCGCGAGACAGTCAGTTCCAGAACGGCTCCGTTTCCGTCTCGCTCGGCTCAACCCTACCTCCACCGTTTTCCGGCGCTACGAAGACTCCGTCGAACTCCGCTATCTCGACACCGACAATGTCGCCAGTCAGACTCTCGTCGAACGCATCCGGATACAGATCCGTGTTCACGTGTACCGATTCGAACTCGTCGTTTGAGGTCACGCTGTCGTTGACCTCACAGTACAGTTTCGCGTCGACGACACCGGTCGTTCCGCCACCCCCACCACTGTTCTCGGTCGTGAGGATTCGTACCTTGTCGCCGCTGCCGAAGAACTTGACCATGGTAACGTCTGACGCCACCTCCGAACTCCCTCCGACCGCCCCCTCTCCATCTTCGTCGTCTCCCTCGCTGACCGTGTACTTCCGCGTCTTATCGACGGTCGCTCCCCCGTCAGCAACCGTTCCGGAGAACGAGAGTTCGAGATCAACCGACTCGCTTCCTTCGAAATCGACGTTCACGACGGCTCTCTGACCGAGGCCGATATCGACGCGTTCGAAGCCAGAGCCGCCACCGTCATCGGATTCGATTTCAACTTCGATCTCGATTTCACCGTCGTCCCTTTCAGTCTCGACCTCGGCCTCGTACTCGCCGTCCGGCCCTACCACCGTCGCGGTCAGACCCAGAGAGAGCGCTCCAGCAAACTGGTTTTTGATCTGGAGGCCCCCCTCGTCGTCTGGGTGCCCCTCGATTCCGAGATACGCCTTCTCGTCTTCGACGACGTTCACGCTCACCTCGCGGTCGGCGCTCACGCTGGAGAACGCGCCGGTCCCCGCGCTCGCGGCCGCCGCGCTGCCGCCGCCGAGCAGGAGGATGAGCTGTCGTCGTTTCATGTGTCGGACTCGCTCACGGCTGTGGTCGGTTCCGTGCCAGCAGTACGCATGCCGTCGGTATAATTATCCGGTGCCGGAACCGGTTCTGGCACTCCCTGAACGACTTGGTCGCGGCGTGATCCGGTCATAGCGTGGCGTTCTGCGCTTCGCTCTCCGTCGCGTCCGGGTCGCTCGTCAGCGACCGCACGCTAGTTCAACTCCGGCGGGTCGCCGTCGCCGCCGACCCGCATCTCGGCGGTGTAGTAGTGGTGGGTGACCGCCGAGAACGCGAACGCGACGACGATGGCGACCGTCCACGCCATCTCGGGGAGCAGCGCGAACGGCCACGCGCCGAGCCACACCGCGGCCGTGAGCGCGGTCGCGACCCCCGAGAGCCCGAGGTAGTACTGGCTCCACGGGATCTCGCTGCCCTCGACCACGTCCATGTACACGTCCACGTCCTCCAGCGCGGGCGTCGGCTCGACGACGCCGCGGTCCTTGTTGAACTTGACGACGCCCGCGTCGTCCATCTTCGGCAGGTGGGACTGCTGGAGCGCGGTGTACACGCGCTTGCGGTCGCTCCCGGTTATCTCCGCGACGTCGACGTCGTTCTCCCAGGCCGCGATCTGCTCCGCCATCTCCCCGATCTCGACGCTTCCCCCCCGATTCGCCCTTCAGCAGATGGACCGCGAACCGTCGGCGCTGGTTCGCTAACACCTTGTATAATTCGTCCTCCGAGATGTCTGTCGCCGGTTCGGCCCCTCCCCGCCCAACCTGTTGTACCGACGCCATTTCTTGTCAGACACATATGATCCAATCAACATAAACGCTCCGGTAGTGATAGCGTTCGGATACTTTCGGATCGCGCGAACGGTTCGGAACTACCCGATCAAGACTGCCGAAAACGCAGGAAGAGAGACAGATAAACTCGATTCGACGATTCTGAGGTTTATGACACCGACCGATCGACGGGTCTCGTATCAGAATATCAGAACGTATTTTCGTATTTCACTCGTCGGAAAAATCACCTTCCACGGGTGATTATCGCGCTTCAGGCACCACCTGAACGCGGATCGACCCGGTTTCAGGCCGGGGCAGAACGTTCCCCCCGCTCGTTCAGCGACCCCCGGAAGTGTTTCTGGAAATTCATTACAATATGGGATAGGCCCCATGGGTGTAGTAGAGCGACCCCGGGTGACGCGGGATGTCCCGCGTCGGCGGCCGCGGGTCGTGTGCGGACACAACGAGGTTACACAACTATGGCAAACCGACGCAAGTTCCTCGCCGGACTGGGCGCATTGGCTTCAGGTAGCGCGGCAGCGGTTGGTACCGGGGCGTTTTCATCCGTCTCTGCCACCAGAACTGTCAGCGTCAATGTCGCGAGTGATGAGAGCTCGTTCCTCGCTCTAAATGCAACAGATGAACGCGCCTCAATAACCGACGGTCAACTTGAACTGGAGTTTGATAACTCCGGAGAGGGTGCACTGGGACTGAATCCTAACTCTCGGACCGCCTTCTTGGATGTGTTCGAGATCACGAACCAAGGCGATGACCCTGCGTACGTGGGTGTGGGCGTTGAGCAATCAGATGTGTACGCTGATGGAGCTGGGAATCCGCTCCTGGCTGATTACGAGAATCTGAGTATGTTCGTGTACGCTGAGGATTCAAACGGAAACGGTCCGGGACTGTCGTTCAATGGCGGGAACGGTAACATGGAAATTGACAGTGGCGGCCGGGTTGACGCTGACTTTGACAGTAATGGAACATCTGTTCCAGAAGATAATCCACGGATCCTGAGTCCCGGAGACTCCATTAGCGTTGATTTCAGCTTTATTGTTGACGGAAATTCGCTGGGTACCGGTGGTAACGATGAGATAGTCGTTGCTGCTGCTGATCCGAACGCAACAGGCCGAGATCCAGACGATAACTAACAATAAAAGATGAATCGCCGAAGGCTCCTCAAGTCGGCTATTCCGCTCGCAGGAGGGCTGGCGACCACCATCGGATCGGGAGCCTTCAGCAGCGTCCAAGCGGAACGTAGCGTTGAGGTCGCAGTCGTTGACGACGACCAAGCATACCTTCGGCTTGAGGCGAAAGATTCGACTGGAAGTGTCCGAGCAGAGGATTCAACCGGCCAGCTACGATTCTTCATTCCCGGTCTCAACAGCCAAGCAGATGGGACCGGAGTCGCACCAAATTCTGTGCACATCTTTGATCCACTTGTGCGTGTCGAGAACTTGGGAGATGACCCAGTCGAACTGTTTAGCGAGACCCCAAGTTCAATTCCCGATCAGTTTGACCGGATTTCTCTAACTGTGTCAGGCGATCCAGTAGATAGTGAGGCCGATGCTGTAGAATTATCTACCGGAGGATCCATCAGTTGTGGTCTCCTAATTGAAACTGCTCCTGATGCTTCCGTAACTGACGATCGGATCAAAAGTTCCATAAAAATTCGTGCGGACCCTCCCGGTAACTCTGACACAGATGAGGGAAGATAACTATAGATAATTTAAATTAATATTTAGTATTAATTTATATATAGAATTAATGAATTTAAGTTCTATTCTAAATTAAATATACTCTGGTAAGTGACTGCTCCATTCTGTGAGTCAAGCACCGCATAACGAAGTCCCTTTGAATACAACGAGAACATCTAGCACCAATGCCGACCGTCCGCCGGACCACTCTCACGATCCTGCTGGTCGCGGCCGCAGCGACTGCGCTTGCCCTCGCCACAGGCGCGGCAGTCGTCGGTGACGCCGACACCGTCGCAGACGGCGACCTCGCGGTCCAGCCGGCGGACGGCCCCAACGGGAACTACGCCTACCTGAACGACGACGACGAGATCGTCGTCGACGTCTCGGCGTCGAACCCGAACATCCGCGATCCCGACTTCGAGGGCGTCAACCCCGACGCGCTCGCCGCGGCGGACGGCGTCTTCGAGATCACCTACACGGCCGACGAGTACGCTCGCGTCTGGATCGACCACGGGGAAGAGAACGTCACGTTCGTCGCGGACGGGACCTCGATCGAGGGCCGGTCGAACAACGTCACGCTCGGGCCGAACGAGACGGTCGCGGTCGGGCTCCGCGTCGACGCGCGCGGCGCGGCGGCCGGGACCACCCTCGGCGGCGACGACTTCGACATCCGGGCGGAGATCGCCGAACCGGAGCGCGTCGGGACGACGGCGACCGACGATGACGACGGGGGCGGCGCGAGCACCACGGTCCGGGAACTCGCTGACGACCGCCGGCAGTTCACCGGACGCGACCTCCCCGCGGGCGGGGGGACGACGTTCGACGCGGCGCGGATGCGGCTCTCGGCGTACGCGACGCTCGACCGCGTGCGGGTCGAGAGCGCGACCGGAGGCGACGTCGCCTTCGAGACCGCCGGCTCGCCGGAGCCGTTCGCGAGCGCCGGCCCGCTGACCGACTCCCGCGGGGCGCGACCCGAGGCGTACTTCGAACTGAACCACTCCTTTTCGACCGAGGAAGTGTCCCGGGTTCGCTTCGGGTTCAGCGTCGACCGCGAGTACCTGAACGAGACGGGCGCGGACCCGGCGGACCTCTCGCTGTACCGCCGCTCGGAGGCCGAGTCCGACGGCTGGGAGCGGCTGGCGACCGAGCAAGTCGACCCCGCGGTCCGGGACATTCGCGACCTCCCCGAGGACCGGGTCCACCTCACCGCGACGACCGGCGAGTTCTCGGTGTTCGCCGTGGCGACGGAGCGACCGGTGTTCCGGCCGACGAGCGTCGCGCTCGACCGCGACGCCGTCGACCCCGGCGACCCCGTCACGGTGCGCGCGACGGTCGCGAACGAGGGCGGCGCGGACGGCGAGCGGCCGGTGACGCTCACCGCCGACGGCGACCCGGTCGCGACGGAGCGGGTCGACCTCGCCCCGGACGAGACGACGGTCGTCGCGTTCGAGACCGCGTTCGAGGAAGCCGGCACGTACGACCTCGCGGTGGACGGGACGGCCGCGGGGACGCTCGTGGTCGGGGATCCGGCCGGCGACGGGGCGGGTGAGGGGAGCGCGTCCGTCGGCGACGGCGACGCCTCTGACCCACCAAGCGACGGCTCGCAGGACGGAGGCGGCCCGACCGAGGAGCCGAGCGGAATCGACCTCTCGAACGTGGCCGGACTCCTGATCTTCCTCCTCGTGACGCTCGCCGGCGTCGCGCTCGCACGGCGGATGCCGAGGCCGTGACGGCCGGTCCCGCTCGGAACGGTCCGGCCGCCCACCGGGTCGCGGAGCGGTTATCACGACTGGATCGTCGGCCGACAGCGATTAACCCGATGTCGGCCAACCGAGTCCCGTGACCGACCTCTCGTCGGAGACGGACCGCCCGGCCGCCGGACGCGGCGGGAGCGACGGCTCCCACCGGAATCGGAACGCGGACGCCCGGTCCGGGTACGCGGCCTTCGCCGACGAGCTGGCGGCCCGCGCTCGCGTCGCCGACCTCATCGCGCTCTGTCTCCCGCCGGTCGTCCTCGTCGCCGTCTTCTCGCTACCGGAGGCGACCCGGCGCTCGCTGGCGTTCGCGTACGCGGATCCGACCTTCCTGTCGGCGTTCACGGCCCACTACGTCCACCTCGGGAGCGACCACCTCCTCGGGAACCTCGCCGGCTACGCGCTGTTGGCGGGGGCCGGCTACGCGCCCGCAGTCCTGAGCGGCCGCCGTCGACTCTTCTTCACGGCGTTCGTCACCTATCTCGGTGCCCTCCCGTTCGCGCTGTCCGCGCTGAACCTCGCCGTCCCGCGCGACGCCGTCGGCTTCGGCTTCTCCGGCGTCAACATGGCGCTCTCGGGACTGCTCCCCGTCCTGTGGTACTGTTACGCTCGCGACCGGTTCGCACCGAGCGCGTCGGTCGCTGCGCTGCCGGCCGTCTTCTTCGCGCTCGTCGGCTGGATCGCCCTCCTCGCGCTCCCCGTCTCGACCGAGGGGTACGGGATCGCTGGGCTGGCGATCGGCGTCGCGGGCGCGCTCCTCGCGGTGCTGTACGCGGCCAGCAGCGACCTCCGGCTCCCGCGGTCGCTCCGACAGGCGGCGAGGGCCGTCGCGTCGCGTCCCGGGCACGGGGACCTGCTCGTCGTCGGCGCGGTGGTCGCGGTCGGCTACCCCGTCGTCGGGTTCCCGGCCGACCCCTCCGGCGGGGGCAGCGTCGTGAACCTGTACGTCCATCTGCTCGGGTTCTGTCTCGGCTTCATCGGCCCGTTCGCGCTGCTCGCGGGCGGCGTCTTCGACGAGTAGTCCCGCCCGCAACCGACCGGACTCGCCTCCACCCACGAACTTATTAGGACACGCCGCCGTTCAGCGATCGACGGGTTACCTGACGCCTGCGCGACAGGAACCGCCCGGCGGTAACGCGCGGGGGATCGTCAACCCGGCCAAAAGCGACACAATGTCCGTCAAACGAACGCTGTCCGTGGCCCTTCAGGCGGCCGCGGTGCTGGTCGTCGTCTCGCTCGTCGTCGGCCAGTTCCTCGGCCAGCCGATCCTCCTCAGCTACGTCGAGACCGGGAGCATGCAGCCGACGCTCGATCCGGGAGACGGGTTCGTGGCGATCCCGGCCCAGATCGCCGGCGGTATCGGGACCGGCGACGTCGTGACGTTCAACGCCGAGGAGATACAGGGCGGCGGGCTGACGACCCACCGGGTGGTCGAGGAGACCGAGCGCGGCTACGTCACCCGCGGGGACAACAACCCGTTCACCGATCAGGACGGGGGCGAGCCGATCGTTCAGGACGCGGACGTGGTCGCGAAGGCGCTCCAGGTCGGCGGGAGCGTCGTCGTGATCCCGCACCTCGGCACCGCAGCCATGGGGTTCCAGTCCGCGCTCGACGCCGTCCAGACGCGGTTGGCGGTGACGTTCGGCGTCCGGTCGCTTCAGGGGACACAGGGGCTGGCGTACATCATCTTCGGCGCGTCGGTCGTCGCGTACGCGGTCGACTGGTACCTCGACGCAGGCTCCCGGAACCGCGAGTCGCGCGACCGGTCGCGCGACGACGGCACCTCCGTGCTGGCGATCCTCGGCGTCCTCGCGCTGGTACTCATGGCGACCGCGACGGCCGCGATGGTCGTGCCGGGCGGGACGCAGGAGTACGGCGTCGTGAGCGCCGAGTTCGAGTCGGAGAACCCGACCGTCATCGAGAGCGGTACGAGCCAGGAGATCGAGTACGTCGTCCCCAACGCCGGGCTCGTCCCCGTGTACGCGTACGTCTCGCCGGCGAGCCCGGGCGTCGACGTCGACCCGCAGCGGCTCTCGGTCGGCAGCCGGGGCGAGGCGTCGACGACGGTGACGCTGTCCGCGCCCGACGAGACCGGGTACTACCGGTTGTTCGTCGCCGAACACCGCTACCTCGCCGTGTTGCCTCCGGGCGTCGTCGACGAGCTGTACGGGGTCCACCCCTGGGCCCCGCTCGTTGCGATAAACGGCCTGCTCGGCGGCGGCATCGTCGGCGTCGGACTGCTGCTGTTGCGCGGCGAGCCCGCCAGAATCCGGTCGCGCGACTCCCGAGAGCGCCCCCCGCTTCACAGACGCGTCCTCCGCGAACTCTACAGATAACACATGTCTTCAGCCCCTTCCGAGCGTCGACTCCGACTCCGCGCCGTCCTGAACGCACAGTCCACCGCGATCCTCGTCGCCTGTCTCCTCCTCGCCGCGGTCGGGGCGGGGCTCGTGTACACGACGCACGTCGATCCCGGCACGACCGAGGAGAGCCGCACGGTTTCGTCGCTGACCGTCGAGAGCGAGTACCGCCACAGCGCGACGGTGACGGAGCCCAACGCCGTCTTCGCGACGGGGTCGGTGCTCGACGGACGCGACACGTACTTCACGCGGATCGCGCCGGAGCTGGACGTGGACGTGGCGACGACGTACGCGGCCTCCAGCGCCGAGAACGTGACCGTCGAGGTCGGCTCCACGCTCGTGATCCGCAACGTCGGCGAGGAGGACACCGTCTACTGGCGCGAGACGGAACCGCTGGCGTCCGAGACCGTCTCGGACGTCGCCCCCGGCGAGACGGTGAACGCCTCCTTCGCGCTCAACAGCACGGCGATCGACGGCCGGGTGGCGTCTATCGAAGAGCAGCTCGGTGCCTCGCCCGGCGAGACGGAGACGTTCGTCACGACCGAGGTCGCGGTCGACGGGAGGGTCGGCGGGGTCGCCACGGCGTCGACGCAGACGCTCGACATGACGCTCACGCACGGCGGCGACACCTACTCGGTCAGCGAGCCGGGCGTTCAGTCGGACACGACCTCGCGGACCGAGCGGGTGACAGTCGAGCGGAGCTACGGCGCGCTCCGGTCGTTCGGCGGGCCGCTCCTCCTGCTCGTCGGCCTCCTCGGAGCCGGGGGGATCGGGTACGCGACCCGGGAGTTCGACCTCGCGCTCGCGCCGGCCGAGCGCGAGTACCTCTCGTACCGCGACGACCGCTCGGAGTTCGACGAGTGGATCACGACGTTCCGACTGCCCGAGTCGGTCCACGACCGCCCGACCGCCGAGGCGGGGTCGCTCCGGGACCTCGTCGACTTCGCGATCGACAACGACACCGGCGTCGTGGAGGACCCGCGGACCGGCGCGTTCCACGCCGTCTCCGGCGAGTTCGTCTACACCTATCGCCCGCCGGCCCCGAACGGAGCGAGCGACGACGCCGGGGCCGAACCGGACGGCGCTGCGATCGGGCGAGACGGCGACCTCGCCGCCGCCGACTCCGTCTCCACCGACGACTCTCGCTCCGCCGGTGATTCCGACTCTGTCGACGGCTCCGGCTCCACGGACGATTCCGACTCTACCGACGATTCCGACTCTACCGACGAGCCCTCCTCCGCCGCCGACGACGGCAGCGGGTCGGTGATGAACTGGGTCCGCGACGCGATCTCGTCCGAGGCGTCCGACTCGTCCGAGGCGTCCGACTCGTCCGAGGCGTCCGCCGAGCAGGATCGGGACGACCGGCGCGACCCCGACGACTGGGACGCGGGAGACGACTCCCACTGAGTCGACCGCGGAGGACTCCGCGCGGTCGCCGCCGGTCCGATTCGACGTAAAAAGGGAGGCGATCCGGGCGCGTGCGCTACCTCCGTCGTCTACGCTATCGCCGCCTACGCTGACGCCTCGTAGCCGGCGTCCTCGATGGCGGCCACGACGGCGTCGATATCTATGTCGCCCTCGACGGTCGCGGTGCCGGCCTCGTGGTCGGCGCTCGCAGACTCGACGCCCGGCAGGTCGCCGAGCGCGTCGGTCACGTTGTCCTCACAGCCCGTACACGACATGCCGTCGACGTCTATCGTCGTCATACCTCGCCGTTGGCACCGCGGACACAACTGCCTTTTCGTCGCCCCCGCGGCCGACCGCTTTCCCGAACCCGCCCCGACCCGTCCCGCCCGGACGCCTTTTTGCCGCGCCGGCCGAACGGCCGGCCATGCGCACCCTGGACGAGACGGACCGGGAGATACTCCGGCTGCTGTTGGCCGACGCGAGGCGTCCGTACAGCGACATCGCCGAGCGCGTGGACCTGTCAGCGCCCGCGGTGTCGGACCGGGTCGACCGCCTCCGCGAGGTGGGCGTGATAGAGGGGTTCACGCTCCGGATCGACGGCGACGCGCTCTCCGACGGGCTGTCAGTCCTCGCGACGCTGTCCGTCGCCCCCGCGGACGCCGACCGGGTCCACGAGGCGGTCGCGGCCCACGAGCGCGTCGAGCACGCGTTCCTCACCGCCGACGGCGAGGTGACGGTCGCGGCGCGGGTCGAGGAGGGGACCGCCCGCGACCTCGTCGACGACGCGGTCGGATTGGACTCCGTGCGGGAGCTGTCGGTGCGACCGATCGACGCCCGCGAGTGGTCGCCCGCCGTCGGCGACGCGGACCTCGCGGTCGAGTGCGTCGAGTGCGGCAACACCGTCACCGCCGAGGGGGAGTCGGCCCGGATCGACGGGACGCTGTACCACTTCTGTTGCGGCTCCTGCCGGGAGAACTTCGCACAGCGGTTCGGCCGGATCGAGGAGGGGGCGTAGTCGGAGCGCGACCCCGCTCAGCGGTCGGAGAGAGTAACCTACTTGAGTGCCCGCCGGTTAGCCGGCATCGTAGTCCCGTGGTGTAGTGGCCAATCATAATGGCCTTTGGAGGGAGTTCGACCGCGTCGTACGGTCGGACGCCCGAAGTCAGCCATTGACGGCGGTTCGAATCCGCCCGGGACTACTCGAACATCTCACCGATTAGTGACCACGTCGCGGGGTCCTCGACTCCCGGTCAGGGCCCACCTATGTCATTTTTTACCATGCGAGTCGTTAGGGAGTCCATGGATCCGACCCAGTACCGGGACGCGGTCGTCGCGAACCGGCGCAGACACGGCTTCGAGGCGGTCGACGGGCCGGCGGCGTTCGATAGCCTGTGGGCGACCCGCGAGACGGACGACACCCTCGGTGCGGTCGCGGTGCTGGCCGCCGTCGTCGAGGCCCCGGAGGCCGACCCCGAGACGCTCGCCGAGACGGCCGAGTCGTTCCGCGACGCGCTCGCCGAGCAGGTGGACTCTCGGCCGGAACGTGCGGACGGCGGCGGGTCGCCGACGCCGATCGGCTACGTGACGTTCGCGGTTCCGGACCCGGACGCGTCGCTGCTCGACGCGATGTCCGGGTTCACGGTCGCGAAGCGGCGGACGAACGTGTTCCCTCTCGTGTACGACGTCGAGGCGGAGCGGCTCCACCGCCACGAGGTCCCGCGGCTGAAGGGCAGGGGGATCTACCGGCGGCAGGCGGAGGACGCCGAGCGGCTGTTCGCGGTGTAGGCCCGTACGCCGCGGTCGCCACCGTCAAGGTCTCCGATGTCCGGTACGGGACAGTCGTTACCGGTGACACGAACACCACCGAAGCCCCAGTCGCTCGGTCGTACGTGACTACTGTTTATAAACAGGGAATCGACACGAACACCACCGAAGCCCCAGTCGCGAGGACTCGCGCGGCTCGCTGCGCGCTTCGGTCGCTCACTTCGTTCGCTCCCTCCAGTGCTTACTTCGCCGTGCTTCGCCCTCGCGACTGCCCCTTCGAGTCCCGCCCGCCACAGCACCTCACACCTCCCCAGCCTCGTCGGTGGTCCTCCGCTTCGCTCCGGACCACCGACTCCCTCGCGCGTGCTCCTCGCGCCCGGTGGGCGCTCGCAGGCACGCGCCGACCGCACCGCCGTTTATAACCGAACGTCGCGGGCGCTCACGGATGTCTACCGATCGAAAAAGTCCCGAAGCGTTCGCTCGCCGCTCAGACCAGTCGCGCCGCGATCCGCGCCGCGCCGTCAGCGGCAGCGGTCGCGGGGTTCTCCGGCGAGACGACCTCGACGTCGCGGTCCAGCTCCTCGCTGAGCCGCTTTTCGAACTCCTCGGTCAGGCCGGGGATACACGCCATACCGCCGGTGGCGGCGATGGGGCGACCGAGCGCGAGCTGGTAGGGCTTCATATGGTCGTTCGCGAGTTCGGGGAGGAACTCGTTGGCGACCACGTCGACCGCCTCGTCGATGTAGCGGTCGATCGGCTCCTGGACGCCGCGGTCGACGGTGAACTCGTGGCTCCCGCCGCCCGGCTGCTGGACCACATCGGTGAACGGTTCGAAGTCGTACACGTCGCCGTGCTGCTCTTTGTACTCCCGCGCGGTCGTCCGGTCGATGTGGACCCGGCCCTGCGTCTCCTCCTCGACCGCGGCGACGATGCGGCGGTCGACCTCGTTGCCCGTCACCGAGCCGGTCGAGAACGGCGAGAGCTGCTCGCCGCGCCGGTAGGCGCACGCCTCCATCGTCGTCGAGCCGAGGTTCACCGAGACGAACACCTCGTCTATCGCGTCGAGCTCGTCGCCGTAGGCGGGGATCGCCCCGCACAGCGACTCGGGGTAGCTCCGCGTCTCGACCTGCCCGATGGAGGAGCCTTCGATCACCGACTTGAGGTTCTCGACGCCCGCCTCGTTGTCGATGGTGGGCACCGCGTAGACGACCGCACTATCCTCGGGCACGTCGTGGGCGTCCACGACCGCCTCGAAGAAGCGCTCGGCGTCCGCGACGCTGTCGTCGTCCTCGGGGAGTCCCGACCGGAGCATGAAGCGCACGCGGTCCGGGTACTCGACCGCGGCCTCCTCGCCGAACAGCACCTTCTCCTCGCCGGTGATGGCGTCCTCGTAGGTCGCCAGGCAGGTCAGCACCGAGTGGCGCTCGCGGCCGCCCCGTCCGTCGGGGACGTCGAGTACCGTTCGGGTGCTGCCCAGTTTCACGCCGACCGCTGCCGATTCGTCCGTGTCGTTGATGTCCGTGGATTCGTCGTCGCTCATTGGTCACTCGCACACGAAGCGATCCGGACGATGGAGACGAGACTGATCCGGTGGTCCGCGGGGCTGAACGGCCGGTCCCGTCGAGGGGCGTCGAACCCCTCCAGACGCCGCCGCAGCGCCGCGACCGCGTCGTCGCCGACCCAGTCGAGTTCGCCGTAGTAGGCGAGCGCGTCCCGGGCCCGCACGTGGCCGCCGACGTCGACGAGGTAGCCGAGCCACTCGCCGATCTCGCGTTCCGCCGCGGGCGACGCCGGGATCGCCGTCAGATACGGTCGATCCGCGGTTCCGCCGCCGTTCAGCCGCTTCCCACGCTGACGCTGGAGCAGCTCCGTGAACGCGGCCGAGCGCGCCGCCTGCTCGGCTTGGTTCCGGTTCGGCTGCCGGAGCGCCCGCTCCCGAGGCGCTCCCGCTCCGTCGGTTCGCGGCGCGTCCGCGATCCGGCGCAGTTCTCGTACGTCGTATCGTCGTGGATTCAGACTCATGTTCCGTCCGTCGTTCGCGTCCGTACTTGTACCCTCACGGCGGGATCATATCATAGTTGGCCCTCAATTATCACCGGTGAGAAACCACCGCGACGCTCGCGTCGCCGCCCCCGACCCGTCCGGCCCGATAGTTCAGCGGCGCTCCGACCCGCCCGGCCCGATAGTTCAGCGGCGCTCCGACCCGCCCGGCCCGATAGTTCAGCGGCGCTCCGACTCGGCCCACGGGAGCGGCTCGGTACACCAGTGACAGAAGTCGATGTCGGCGTCGGTCTCCTTGCCGCAGTTCGGACACGTCACTTCGAGCGTCTCGCCGTCCTCGCCGGTGACGGCCGCGCTCGGCGGCACCCGCCCGCCGCCGGGGGCGTCGTCGCCGTCCGCGCCCGCGGTGCGGCGGCGCATCGCCTCGGCGGCGGCGTCGGCCCGCTCGCGCTCCGCCACGTCGGCCCGCCCGACGAGGTACGCGTCGATCGAAGACAGCGTGAACAGGAGCGCGATGGGCAGCGCCACGTCGGTTGGAATCGCCGCCGACACCGCCGCGGGGTCGGCGAGCGGGTCGACCGGCTCGACGCCGTACAGCGCGAACAGCGCCACCCCGCCGCCGACGATTGTCAGGTGCCACAGCAGCGCCCGCCCCCATCGGCGCAGGGAGAGGTGGCCGAGCCCCGGGAGGACCAGCGCGAGCACGGCGGCGAGGACGGGACGCAACTGGTTTCGCATACGGTCCGGCTTCGCCGGGGCGCTATTTAGGCCTGCGGTGTCGCCCCGAGCGGGGATTCCTCACCGCGCCCGCGCTGCCCCCCGCCTGTGCCGCCCCGTCACCCGTGCCGCTCCCTCCCTGCGCCGTCCGCCCGTCCGCGCCGCCCCCTCGCCCGCGCTGCCCGCCCGCCCGTCCGCGCCGTCTCGGATAACAACCGTTAATCGCGGCCCGTTCGTCCGCCGGCACATGAGCAGCCAGCGGGCGACCGCGTTCGTCCCGGGTCACGTCACCGCCTTCTTCAGCGCGCACCCCGCCGACGACCCCGCAGCCGCCGGGTCGCGCGGCGCGGGAGTGACGCTCACCGACGGCGTGACGGTCCGGGTCTCGGCGGCGGACGGCGCGGTCGATGGGGCGACCGGCGACGACACCGCGGCCGACGACGATACGAACGGTGACGCCGTCGCGGTCGACGACGCCACCGCTGACGCCGGCTCCCGCACCATCGACGGCGAGTCCGGATCGATCGGCGCGGTCGAGGACGTCCTCGACGACCTGAACGCTACAGGAGCCGACGTGGCGGTGGAGACCGATCTCCCGATCGGTGCCGGGTTCGGGGTCTCCGGTGCGGCCGCGCTCGGGGCCGCGCTCGCGGCGAACGCCGCGTTCGACCGCGGCCGCTCCGAGAACGACCTCGTGCGGACCGCGCACGCCGCGGAGGTCGGCCGCGGGACCGGGCTCGGCGACGTCGTCGCGCAGGCGCGCGGCGGGGTCCCGGTCCGGCTGGAGCCGGGCGCGCCGGGGGTCGGCGAACTCGACGGCGTCCCGGCGAGCGCGCGGGTCGAGTACGTCACGTTCGGCGAACTGTCGACGGAGGCGGTGTTGGGGGGCGACACGACGGCGCTCTCCGCGGCCGGCGAGGCGGCGCTCGACCGCCTCCGAGACGACCCCCGGCTCCCGACGCTGCTGGACGCCGCCCGCGGGTTCGCCCGCGAGGCGGACCTCCTCGTCCCCGAGGTCGCCGAGGCGGTGGAGGCGGTCGACGCGGCCGGCGGCGAGGCGGCGATGGCGATGCTCGGGCGCACCGTCTTCGCGCTCGGGACCGGGCTCTCCGACGCGGGGTACGACCCGCGGGCGTGCCGGGTCGACGCCGCCGGCGCGCGGCTCGTCGGCGGGCCCGACCGTGAGTAAGGCCTTTGTCGCGTTCGGTCGCAACTGCTCTCATGGCGGAATCGCTTCGCTCGTTCTTCGACGAGCTCGAGTCGCCGGAGCGCCACCTCGTCCTCCTGAACCGGTCGTCGCCGGATCCGGTTCGGAAGCTGCTGGACTCGCTACTTGACGGACAGCCGGTCTCGATCAGCGAGACTGCCGACCCCGCGTCCGACGACGACGTGGTCGCGCTCGTCGAGAACGGGTCGATCGTCGCGCGGTCGACGCTCGACGAACTGCTCGAATCGGTGTTGCTCATCAACTCCGACCTGTACAAGACCGGCGCTATCGGCCTCGACGAGGTCGCGCTTCCGGCCGTGCTCGAAGGGTTAGACGAGGTCCCGTTCCAGGTCCGCGGCTACCCCGCCTCGAACAAGGAGAAGCTCCTGTTGATCATCGTCTCCCGAGTGATAGAGCGCATCGCGGCCGAACACGGTGAGGGGACGCTGCGAGCCTCCTTCCAGCGGCTCTCGCGGATCGACGACGAGCGCGGCACCCGGTCGGTGTACGAGCGGGTCGCCGGCACCGGCGTCGATGTCCACGTGTACGGCGTCGGCGACGTGGAGTCGCTGTCGACGCTCCCGATAACCGTCCACACCGGGACCTCCTACCCGTACCGATGCTCGTGGTTCGTCGTGTTCACGCCCCCCGACGGCACCGACGGGGACCACGTCGCCCTGCTCGCGCTCGAAGACGAGCCGAACGTCTGGGACGCCTTCTGGACGTTCCGTCCGGACCTCGTGACCCGAATCGAACGGTACATCGCGGAGCGGATCTGACGCCGGCTCCCGACCGCCGACGAACAAAGCTTTACCGCGTCGCCCGCCTAGCTCCGGCAAATGGTACTCGACGACCTCGGTACGTCCCTGCGGAGCAGCCTCGACAAGCTCCAGGGGAAGACCACACTCTCCGAGAGCGACGTCGAGGAGATCGTCAAAGAGATCCAGCGGTCGCTCCTCTCCGCCGACGTCGACGTCTCCCTCGTGATGGAGCTGTCGGACTCGATCAAGTCGCGCGCGCTCGAGGAGGAGCCGCCGGGCGGCACGACCGCCCGCGACCACGTCCTCCGGATCGTCTACGAGGAGATGGTCGAGCTCGTCGGCGACTCCACCGAGCTCCCCTTGGAGAACCAGACGATCCTCCTCGCCGGGCTTCAGGGGTCGGGGAAGACCACCTCCGCGGCGAAGATGGCGTGGTGGTTCTCGAAGAAGGGGCTCCGCCCCGCGGTGATCCAGACCGACACGTTCCGGCCGGGCGCGTACGACCAGGCGAAACAGATGTGCGAGCGCGCCGAGGTCGAGTTCTACGGGAACCCCGACAACGACGACCCGGTCGACATCGCGCGGACCGGCCTCGAAGAGACCGAGGACGCCGACGTCCACATCGTCGACACGGCCGGTCGCCACGCGCTCGAAGACGACCTCATCGACGAGATCGAAGAGATCGAGGGCGTCGTCGACCCCGACCGCTCGCTGCTCGTCTTAGACGCCGCGATCGGACAGGGCGCGAAGGAGCAGGCCCGCCAGTTCGAGGCGTCGATCGGCATCGAGGGCGTGATGATCACCAAGCTCGACGGGACCGCGAAGGGTGGCGGGGCGCTGACCGCGGTCAACGAGACCGACTCCTCCATCGCCTTCCTCGGGACCGGCGAGACGGTCCAGGACATCGAGCGCTTCGAGCCGTCCGGGTTCATCTCGCGGCTGCTCGGGATGGGCGACCTCAAGCAGCTCTCCGAGCGCGTCGAGCGCGCGATGCAGGAGACCCAAGACGAGGACGACGACTGGGACCCGGAGGACATGCTGAAGGGGGAGTTCACCCTGAAGGACATGAAACGGCAGATGGACGCGATGAACAAGATGGGGCCGCTCGACCAGGTGATGGACATGATCCCCGGCCTCGGCGGCGGGATGATGGACGAGCTGCCCGACGACGCGATGGATGTCACCCAAGACCGGATGCGCCGCTTCGAGCGCATCATGGACTCGATGACGGAGGAGGAGCTGGAGAACCCCCGCGTCGTCGGGCAGTCCCGCGTCGAGCGTATCGCCCGCGGCTCCGGCACCGACGAGGAGACGGTCCAGCAGCTCTTAGAGCAGCACTCGATGATGGAGGAGACGATCGGCCAGTTCCAGGGGATGGGCGAGGGCGACATGCAGCGCATGATGAAGAAGATGGGCGGCGGCGAGGGCGGCGGCCTCGGCGACATGATGGGCGGCGGCAAGGGTCCGTTTTAAATAGCGCATCGTCTGCGAACTGGTTTTTGTTATAACACCGCCGAAGCGCCAGTCAACCGGCTGTGATCGGTTTCGCCGAGAGTAGCTCCGTGACCGAGACCGCCGAAGCCCCAGTCGCGAGGCGGGCAGACGCTCGCTGAGCTCCTCGTCGCTCGCGTTGCTCGCTCCTGCGGTGCTTACGTCGCCTCTGTCCGCCTCGCGACTGCCCCTTCGAGTCCCACCCCGCACGGCCCCGCACCTCACGCCTCCCCAGCCTCGTCGACCGGTCTCCGCTTCGCTCCGACCGGTCGACTCCAGCGAGAATCGAAGATTCTCTGGCAGCCGGCGCGTAGCGCCGGCGACCTCGCGCGTGCTCCTCGCGGCCGCCTTCGGCGGCACGCTCGCAGGCACGCGCCGCCGCGGAAACACCAGCATGACCGGACCGAACTCTACCGGCAGCCCCCGAGCGCTTCAGGTCTTTTATAAAGGTGACCGGGCTACGGCTTGGCGATGAACCGCGACCGGATCGGCGAGTACGACGCCCTGGTCCTCGTCTCGCTCGTCTGGTTCCTCGGGAAGTTCGTCCGCTACCTCTTCCCCCCGCTGTTCGAGTCGATTCAGGGCGCGTACGGCGTGAGCAACGCCACCGTCGGGACCGCGTTCACCGGCTTCATGGTCGTGTACGCGCTCCTCCAGTTCCCGAGCGGCGCGGTCGCGGACCGGCTCGGCCCGGTGCGGGTGATCGTCGCGGGCGCGGTCGTCGCCGGCGCGGGGTCGCTCGCGGTCGTCGTCGACGCGCCCTTCGCCGTCCTCGTCGCCGCGATGCTCGTCGTCGGCGCGGGGACCGGCGTCCACAAGACCGTCTCGGTGCGGCTGATCGCCCGCGTCTACCCCGCCCGCACCGGGCGGATGCTCGGCGCGCACGACACGCTGGGCGCGATGGGCGGCGTCGCCGCGCCCGCGGTCGTCGTGGCCGCCCTCTCGGCACCCCCCGCGGTCGCGGCCGTCCTCGCGCGGCTCCCCGGGGCCGACTGGCGCGCCCCCTTCCTCCTCACGGGCGTCCTCGCCGTCTCCCTCGCGGTCGCCACGGGACTCCGGCTCCGCGGCGACGACCGTCTGGGGGCCGAGGCCGACGCCGACGGCGGCGACTCGCCCGGCGCGGCGGAGTACTTCCGACTATTCGGAAACCCGCGCTTCTCGGCGTTCGTGCTGGTGACGATCGGCTTCTCGTTCGCGCACAACGGGCTGGTCGCCTTCCTCCCGCTGTACCTCTCGCGGGCCGCCGACCTCCCGACGTCGACCGCGAACCTCCTCTACTCGCTGGTGTTCGCGGTGACGTTCGTCCAGCTCGCCACCGGCGACCTCTCCGACCGCGTCGGCCGCTTCCCGGTGATGGTCGCCACGCTCGGGCTGGCCGCGACGGCGCTCGTCGCGCTCGTCGCGCTGCCCGGATTCGGCGGCGGCGCGGTCGCCGCCGCGGTCGTCGTCGCCGCGTTCGGACTCGGATCGCACGGGTTCCAGCCCGTCCGCAGCGCCTACCTGATGGAACTGCTCCCCGAGCGGCTCGCGGGCGGCGGGCTGGGCGTCGTCCGGACGCTGCTCATGGGGGCCGGCGCGCTCGCGCCGGGCGCGGTCGGGGTCGTCGCCGACGCGGTCGGGTTCCGGCCCGCGTTCGCGCTGCTCGCCGGCTCGATGGCGGTGGCAGCGGTCGTCGCCGCCGGACTCTGGCTGACGGAGTGACTCCGACCGCGCCGCCGCGGTCCCCGGTCAGGTCTCCCCGTCCGTCTCCCGCAGGATGAAGGGGCCGATGGAGAGGGTCCGTCCCGTCACCGTCGCGATCCGCAGGATGTAGGCCAAAAGCAGCGCGAACGGGACCAGCGAGAGGGCGGCCGCCGCCGCGACCCAGACGACGGCGGCCTCGACGCCGAGAATCGACCCCGCGTACCGCTCCGCGTCGAAGAAGGCGATCATTCCCGCCGCCACCAGAAGCGCCGGCACGGCCGACGCGAGCATCCGCCGCGACAGGTCGATCAGCTCCCACTGGAAGTACAGCGTCTTGAAGTGTTCCCGGGCGGGACCGAACAGCCGCAGCGCCCCGATCAGCTCGTCGAGCGCCGCCGTCGCGGTCTCGTCCAGGGTGTCCCCGTGCCGCTCGCGGAGCCGCCGGGCGGCGAACAGCTTCCACGAGTAGTTGAAATCGAGGACGGCCCCGATCACCTCGAACGCGCCGAACCGAGCCCCGTCGAGCTCCGCCGTCGTCCGCGCCGCGTTTCCGACGACGGCCTCGGTCAGCTCGTCGGTCGCGCGCACCACCTCCTCGTCGACCGCGCCGTCGACCGCCTCGCCGAGGGCGGTCGCGCGCTCGCTCGCCGTCTCGACGAGCGCGCTGAGAAACGCCGCCGGCTCGGCGGGGGCGACCGGCTCGCCGACCACCGCGGCCGCGTCCTCCCGGAACTCCATCGCCCCGCCCATCCGGTCGCGCTGGTCGCCGACCGCGCCGAGCTCCTGTGACAACACGAGCTGGTTCAGCGTGAGGACGAGCGTGACGCCGGTGATGGTGGCCGTGAGCAGCGCCTGAAACAGGGTGTCGACCGAGTCGCCGCCGCGGAGGGCCCCGGCCGCGCCGGGGAGGAGCGTCCCGGCCGCGACCAGCCCGAGAAACACGAGCGACAGGACGACGCCCGCGACGACCCGCCGGTCGGCGTCGAGCAGGAGCCACAGCGTCGCCCGACTGCGCTCGGCGCGCCCGCCGACGGTGTCGTCCGGCGTCTCGCTCGATCCGTCCGTCATGCCCGGACCTCCCGTCCCGGGGCGAAAAAGCCACCGGGGCGGCGAACCGTCCCGTCGCCGACCGGTCAGTCGAGCGTTCCGGGGTCGAACGCCTCCGGGTCGAACTCGCGGTCGCGGAGCCGGTCGGCGTCGACCGCGCGCAGCACGGACTCGTCGGTCGCTTCGAGGACGACAGGTGGGGCGACCCCGGCCTCCGCCGCCTCGACCCACCGACCGACGCAGAGACACCAGCGGTCGCCCGGTTCGAGGCCGGGGAAGTCGAACTCCGGCCGCGGCGTGATCAGGTCGTTGCCCCGGTCGCGGCTGTACCGCAGGAACTCGGCCGTGACGACCGCACAGAGGGTGTGTTCGCCGACGTCGCCCTCGACGTCGCGGCAGAACCCGTCTCGCAGGTAGCCGGTCGTCGGGTCGCGGCCGCACGGTTCGAGGTCGCCGCCGAGGACGTTGCGGTCGTCGCGGTCGTCGGGGTCGGGGTTCGGGTCGTCAGTAGACACGTCGATCCCTCGGGCCGCGCGCGACTTGTGGGTGGCGGCGATCCGAGCGCGCAGAGGGCCCGTCGCGCCCGGTCCGCCGGACGGGGAACCGACGGTCGGGAAGCCCCCGGACCATATAAGCGGCGGGCGGCCGAACTCCGGGCAAATGAGCCGGAACGACGAGGTCGCGACCCGGTTGGAGGAGTTCGCCGACCTCCTCGAAGCCACGGGCGTCGAGTACAAGCCGACCGCCTACCGACGGGCGGCCGAGAACGTCCGCGACCACCCCGCGCCGGTCGAGGGGCTCGCGGCCGAGGGGGAGGACGCGGTCGCCGAGATCGACCGCGTCGGCGACGCCATCGCCGCGAAGATCGTCGAGTACGTCGAGACTGGTGCGATCGAGGAGCTGACCGACCTCCGCGAGGAGCTCCCCGTCGACATGGCGGGCCTGACCGCGGTCGAGGGCGTCGGCCCGAAGACCGTCGGCACGCTGTACGACGTGCTCGAAATCTCGGACCTCGACGAGCTGGAGGCCGCCGCGGAGGCGGGCGAGATTCAGGAAGTCTCCGGCTTCGGCGCGAAGACGGAACAGAACATCCTCGACAACGTCCCGTTCGCCCGGGAGTCCCGCGAGCGCACCCGCCTCGGGGACGCGCGGCCCGTCGCGGACGACGCGCTCGCGCACCTCGGAGACCGCGACGACGTCGCCGCCGCCGAGGTGTGCGGCTCGATCCGCCGCTGGAAGCCGACCATCGGGGACATCGACCTGCTCGTCGCCAGTCAGGAGCGCGAGCGGATCGTCGAGGCGTTCACCGACTGGCCGGCGGCGGACGCGACGATAGAAGCGGGCACCGGGAAGGCGAGCGTCCGCGCCGACGGCACCCGCGTCGACCTCCGGATCGTCGACCCCGACGAGTTCGGCGCGGCGCTCCAGTACTTCACCGGCTCGCGGGCGCACAACGTCGCCGTCCGCAACCGCGCCATCGACCGGGACCTGAAGCTGAACGAGTACGGGCTGTTCGACGTGAGCGACGTCGACGGCGAGGGGAGCGAGGACGCGGACGCCGAGGGCGACGACGCGGGCGACGCCGAGGAACCGGACGCGACCCGCGTCGGGGAGCGCGTCGCGGGCGAGACCGAGGACGGGGTCTACGAGGCGCTCGACATGGCCCCGGTCCCGCCCGAACTGCGCGAGGACCGCGGCGAGGTCGCGGCGGCGGCCGAGGGGCGGCTTCCCCTCCTCGTCGAGCCGGCCGACCTCCGGGGCGACCTCCACACCCACACCGACTGGTCCGACGGCGGCTTCTCGATCGTCGAGATGGCCGAGGCGGCCGCCGAGCGCGGCCACGACTACCACGTCGTCAGCGACCACGCGACCGGGCCGGGGATGGTCGGCGGGGTCGGCCTCGACGAGGACGACATCGAGGAGCAGGCCGCGGCGATCGACGCGGCCCGCGACGCGGTCGACATCCCGATCCTCCACGGGATCGAGGCGAACGTCGACGCCGACGGGGAGCTCTCCACCGACGACGAGACGCTCGCGGCCCTCGATATCGTCGTCGCGTCGCCCCACGCCGCGCTCGGACAGGACGCGGACGCGGCCACCGAGCGGCTGGCGACTGCGGTCGAACACCCGCACGTCGATATCCTCGGTCATCCGACCGGCCGCCTCATCAACGAGCGCCCCGGACTCGACCCGGACGTCGAGGCGGTCGCGCAGGCGGCCGCGGCGAACGGGACCGCGATCGAGGTGAACGCGAACCCCGCCCGGCTCGACGCCGACGGCGAGTTCGTCCGGGCCGCGATCGGGGCGGGCGCGACCATCGCCGTGAACACCGACGCGCACGCCCCCCGCGAACTCGACAACGCGCGGTACGGCGTCCACACCGCGCGGCGCGGGTGGGCCGAGACCTCGCAGGTGCTCAACGCGCGGTCGCTCGACGGCCTGCGGTCGTTCCTCTCGTAGATGGACGACCCGTCAACCGCCGACGACAACCGGCCCGCTGTCGACGGCGACGACCCCCCGCCCGTCCTCCTCGACGTCATGTGCGGCAAGCTCGCCACCTACCTGCGGCTCTGCGGGTATGACGCCGCCTACGCGCTCGACCGCGAGGCCGAGGCCGACGACCGGCTCCTCGCGCTCGCGGCCGCCGAGGACCGGACCCTGATCACCCGCGACCGCGACCTCGCCGAGCGAGCCCCCGACGCCGACCTCGCGGTCGACGCCGTTCTCCTCACCGAGCGCGACGTGCTCGACCAGCTCCGCGAGCTCGACGCGGCCGGCTTCCGGATCGAACTGGCCGCGGAGCCGAGCCGGTGCGGGTCGTGTAACGGTCCGGTCGAGCGCGTCGCGTCCGCCGAGCCGGCGAGCGACCCCGGCGACGCCGCCGACGCCGCCGACCCCGCCGACCGCCCCGACTACGTCCCCGACGACGTGGGGACGGACCGGTCGGGCTGGCGCTGCGTCGACTGCGGGCAGTGGTTCTGGAAGGGCGGCCACTGGGACGACGTTTCGGCTCGGATCGACCGGGTGTGACCCCCGACCGAGCGTAACCGGTTTGGCCGCCCGTCGCGTAGCCGCGGTCAATGGAACGCGAACGGGCCGTCGACCGACTGGAGGCGCTCGTCGACCGCGTCGCGAGCGAGCCGATGCCGGTGCCCGTCCGCGAGGTGTGGGCGTTCGGCGACGTCGCGCTCGGACTCGACCCGGTCGACCGGCTCGACGTCTACCTCACGAAGGACGTGATCATGGGCGGCGACGCCGACGCCGCAGCGGAGTTCGAGGCCGAGTACGGCGTGAAGGGCGTCGGGACCACGGTCGACGCCGCGTGGGCGGAGGCGAACCCGGACCGCGTGCGGACGAGCGACAACGGGTACGCCGCGCCCGAGAAGTGTCTCGCGGCCGAACTCGTCGAGGACACGGAGCCGATCCACCTCGAAGTGTGTAACGCGGGCTTCGAGGACAACGTCCGCCAGCGGCTGAAGGGCGCGCTCGCCCGCGACGCCTACGAGGAGGTGCTCGACCCCCGCGGGGTCTGCCTGTGGGTCGACGGCGAGCGCGACGCGGAGGCGTTCGAGCGACTCCGCGAGGCCTCGCTCGCGATGCCGACGCTCCCCGCCGCCTTAGGGATGCTCGGTGCCGACGAGGACGCCGCGAACGAGGCGGCGGACGTGTTGAAGCGGCGACGGGCCGAACAGGAGGGGGCGTCCGTTCGCGGCGACATGGTGTGACCCGGACGCGCTGACGCCACCATTTATAAACTGAACACGGTGCGGTGGCGCGTGCCTGCGAGCGTGCCGCCGAAGGCGGCCGCGAGCCAGCACGCGCGAGGGAGTCGCGAGCGCCCGGGCGACCGAAGGGAGCCCGGAGCGAGCGACGAGGCTGGGGAGGCGTGAGGTGCGGTCGCTGGGCGGTGCGGGGCGGGACTCGAAGGGGCAGTCGCGAGGCGGCCAGAGGCGAAGTAAGCACCGCAGGGAGTGAACGAAGTGAACGACCGAGGAGCGCAACGAGCGTCTGGCCGCCTCGCGGCTGGGGCTTCGGTGGCCGTCTGGTCAACGGCAACGACGTCGCACCGAGCGGCTGGGGCTTCGGCGGTGTTCACCGCCACGGGACTCTCGGCCACGCACGACCGAGCGATTGAGGCTTGAATCGCGCGTGTAGCCTTCACCAAGTCACGATCAGCGACCGAATCTCAATTCCACGCACCCCCCGATTCTTATTGCGGTGAGCCGCCGTCGGTGACCGCGGTCTCGACGGACTCGGCGCACCAGACGTTGCTGCGGCGGCCGGCGCGCGAGAGCTCCATCTTGACCACCGAGCCGACCGGCAGGTCGGCGACGCGCTCGCGGGCGTCCTCGTCGGCGTACTCGACGACGTGGTACGTCTCGTTGCGCGGATGGGCACGTACCGTGGTACATTCGTGATCGTTCTGCTCGGAGATGACGGTGTACGCGTTCGATTGTGACATCTTATCCCGTTATTCTTGGACATCCTACTTCAATTCTCCGTATATTCACTACGGTCGTGGGTGAGGTGGTAATACGGATATAAGGTGTCCAAGTGTCGAAACGATCAGTTCGGGCGTGGGGCCCGGGGCGACCACCGATCCCGGCCTCACGGCGCGTTGTTCGCCGCGAAGAGCACGAACGCCGCCAGGTACGCGATCGACGCCGCGAGGAGTCCGAAGAAGACCGACCGGAGCGCGAGGATGAGCGCCGTCCGTTCGGCCGGGACGAACTCGGAGACGGCGAGCGGCACGAGCGTCACCCCGACCAGCGTGGGGACAGAACCGAACGTCCCGACCGGCGGTGGCGACCCGGACGCGAGCGGGGTCACCGCACAGAGCGCGAGGCCGAGGCCGAGGAGGAAGGCCCGCTCGACGAGGGCCGTCGGCTGGGCGACGAGCAGGTCCCGAACCCGTCGGAGCCGACCGGTGGAGTCCGTCACGGGTGAACGTCTGATTTTCTCGCCAAATCCTTTGTGGTGGGACCGCACACACCGCTTCGTCCCCGGCGCTCGCGGATCACCACGCCTATCTCCGGTCGCCTCGGATCGCGGCCATGGAGCAAGGCGACGAGGCGGTCGAGGGTCTCACCTCGGACGCCACCGGGGAGACGGACCCGAACGCCGGCGGCGTGGCGCTGTTCGTCGACGGCCCGAACGTGTTGCGCGAGGAGTTCGACGTCGATCTCGACGACGTGCGCCGGGCGGGCGAGGCGGAGGGCCCGCTGGTGACGACGCGGCTCTACCTCGACGAGCACGCGACGCCGGGGCTGATCCAGGCCGCGGAGGCCCGCGGCTTCGAGGTCATCATGACCAGCGGCGACGTGGACGTGAAACTCGCGGTCGACGCCGCGCGGTTCGCGGCCGAGGGGCGGATGGACACCCTCGCGATCGCCTCCCGGGACACCGACTTCAAGCCGGTCGTCGAGACCGCGAACGGCTACGGGATCCGGACGCTCGCCATCGCGCCCGGCGAGTTCGGGCGCTCGGACGCGCTCCGCAACGCCGCCAACGGCTCGGTGACCCTCGACGGCGACGCGGGCGACGGGGAAGAAGGCGATGTGACCGACGACGGCGACGAGACGGACAGCGAACCGACCTGGCACCGGTAGCGACCGAGCGACGTCGTCCGCGGCTGTTTATAATCGAACGGCTGCTCCGCGGTGAACGCCACCGAAGCCCCAGCCGCTCGGCTGTACGAGGGCAGTTCTGTTCATAAATCGCCGATCGACACGAACACCACCGAAGCCCCACCCCGCACCGCTCCGCACAACATCTCACGCCTCCCCAGCCTCGTCGCTGGTCCCTCCGCTTCGCTCCGAGACCAGCGGCTCCCTCGCACGCGCTCCTCGCGGCCGCCGTGGGCGGCCGCTCGGAGGCGCGCGCCGACCGCGCCGAGGTTTATAAACAATCGCTGCTGCCGTTCAGATGTACTTAAATAGCGCATCGCCGCCGCCGGACCGCCTCACCGCCGTCTTCCGCGCCGGAGCCGACCGAAAAACAGCGCGCCGACTCCCCCGGCCAGCCCCGCGGACCCGACGAGGACGACCGCGGTCGCGACCCCGCCGTACCGCGCGGCCGCCGCGTCGATGCCGACCCGGATCCAGCCGAGGTTCGGCACCGCGAACAGCGCCTTCGCGGCGATCCACTCCTCGGGGACGACCGGAGCGATACCCGCGCTCTGGTCGTACAGCTCGTTCGCGTCGCCGTGAGTGACGTAGCCGTCGTACGGTGCGGGACACGTCGAAAGCTCCGCGCAGTCCCCGGAGAGGAGCGCCGGATCGGCGCGCTCCGTCCAGTCCTCCCCCGCCTCGACGGGGAACGCCAAGCGGTGGAACACCGGTCTGTCCCCGGCCCCCGGAACCGCGTACACGACCACGTCGCCGGCCCCGCCGAGCCGCGTCGGCGCGTCGGGGTCGGTCTCGGTCGCGAGGTCGCCCCACGGCGGCCGGTCGGCCGCGGTGACGACGACGAGGTCGCCGCGCTCGACGCCCGGGGCCATGCTGCCGCTCTCGACCGCGACGAACGGGGGCCACGTCCCGACGAGCGCGCCGAACAGCACCGCGATCAGGAGGACCGCGACGGCGGGCGCGACCGCGCCGGTTCGATCGGGGCGGGGGCTGCTCACGCCCGATAGGGAGACCGGCGACCGCTTGAGGCTGTCGCCCGATCGGCCGCCGCCTCCGCCCGCGGACCGCCGATGTCACAACACCTTAGGTCCGTCCGAGAGAGGTTCGCGTATGACCGATCGCCTCCCTCCGCTCCACGGGGCCCACGACGCGCGCGGCGCGAAGTTCACCGACTTCGGCGGCTGGCAGATGCCCGTCGAGTTCGACTCCATTCAGACGGAACACGCCGCGGTCCGCGAGTCTGTCGGCGTCTTCGACGTCTCGCACATGGGCGAGATCGAGGTCGCCGGCCCGGACGCGACCCTCCTGATGAACCGCCTCACGACCAACGACGTGAGCGCGCTCGACCCCGGCGACTCCCAGTACGCGGCGATCACGAACGAGGAGGGCGTGATGCTCGACGACACGGTCGTCTACCGGCTCCCCGACGGGACCGCGGCCGGCGAGGCGGCCGCGTCGCTCGCGGAGTTCGAGGAGGCCCACGACGGCGACCTCGACGCGCCCAGCGGCGACCCCGCGTACCTGTTCGTGCCGAACGCGGGCCACGACGGGCAGACGTACGACCGGTGGGTCGACCACCGCGACGAGTGGGGGCTCGACGCGACCGTCGCCAACGTCACCGACGACTGGGCGATGCTCGCGGTACAGGGGCGGGACGCGGCCGACGCCCTCGACGAGGCGACCCCCCGCGACCGCGTCGTCGACCTCTCGAAGTTCGAGGCGACGACTGCGGCGGTCGCCGGCGTCGAGAGCTGGGTCGCGCGCACCGGTTACACCGGCGAGGACGGCTTCGAGGTGATGTGTCCCGCCGGCTCCGTCGAGGCCGTGTGGGACGGGTTCGTCGACGGTCCCGACCCGGCGCAGCCGTGCGGCCTCGGCGCGCGCGACACGCTGCGCACGGAGATGGGCTTCCTGCTGTCCGGACAGGACTTCGACCCCGAGAACGAGCCGCGCACCCCGTACGAGGCGCGGATCGGCTTCGTCGTCAAACTCGACACGGAGTTCGTCGGCCGCGACGCGCTGGAGGCCCAGAAGGAGGAGGGCGTCACGGAGCGGTTCGTCGGTGTGCGGCTGCTCGAACGCGGCGTGCCGCGGGGCGGCTACGCGGTCACCGACGGGGACCTCACCCGCGTCGGGAAGCTGACCTCCGGGACGATGAGCCCGACCCTCGACGAGCCGATCGGTCTCGGCTACCTCCACGAGTCGTACGCCGACGCCGGGGCCGAGGTGAGCGTCGTCGTGCGCGGCGACGAGAAACGCGCCGAGGTCGTGATCCCGCCGTTCCTCGACCGGTAGGACCGCTGCCGTCGGCCTGATCGCGGCTACTCGCCGACCGTCTCCTTCCGCTTCTCGACGACCGCCACGTCCGCGATCCGGGTGTTCGGGTACCCGCCGTCGGCGTCCTTTTCGGCGGCCTTCACCATGTCCCAGACCGTGTTGAGACCGGTCGTCACCCCCTCCAACGCCTCCATCTCGCACCCGGTCTTCCCGGTGGTCTCGACCGCGACGGTCAGTTCGATCCGGTCGTCGCCGACCGAGAACTCCGTGTCGACGTTCGTGATCGGGATCTGGTGGCACATCGGGATCGTCTCCCACGTGTGTTTCACGGCCTGAACCGCGCCGATCCGCGCGGTGGCGAGCACGTCGCCCTTCTCGACCGCGTCCGCCTCGACCGCCGCGACCGTCTCCGGCGTCAGCCGGATCTCGCCGCGGGCGACCGCGCGGCGGCTGCTGTCGGGCTTGTCCCCGACGTCGACCATCTGAACGTCGCCGTCGGCGGTCGTGTGCGTCAGTTCGTCGCCGTCGGCGGTCGTGTGCGTCAGCGCGTCGCCGTCGACGGACCCCTTTCTCCCGCCGGTACCGCCCTCGCGTCCCTCGTCACTCATTACGCATCGCCTCCGGCAGCCGGTCGGGTAAGTCCGTCGCCACCAGTCCGGTCCCGTTCGCGTCCGCGGCGGCGTCGCCCGCGCGTCCGACGGCGTACGCGCCGACCGCGGCCGCCCGGAAGGGGTCTGTCACGGCCGCCAGCGCGCCGACCGTCCCCGCCAGCACGTCGCCGGTTCCCCCGACCGTCATCCCCGGGTTCCCCGTCCGGTTCAGCCGGACGTCGTCACCGTCGGAGACCACGTCGACCGCGCCCTTCACGAGCAGCGCGTGGCCGAGGTCGGCCGCGAACTCGCGGACCAGTTCGGCGCGCTCGTCGGGGTCCGCCGCCGTCGCGCCCCCCATGCCGACGAGTTCGCCCTGATGCGGCGTACAGATCAGGTCGGCGTCGGTGTCGACCTCGGGGACGACGCCGAGCGCGTCGGCGTCGACGACCGCGTGTCCCGCGTAGCCCGTCAGGAACTCGCGGACGAACGCCTCGGTCCCGTCGCCGTCTCCGAGTCCCGGGCCGAGGACGACGACGTCGCTCCCGGCCGCGAGCGACGCGATCCGCTCCGCGTGCGAGGGGCCCACGCGGTCGCCGGGGAGCGGCCGGACGATGAGGTTCGGCGAGAAGCCTTGGACCTCGCTCGCGACCGATCCGGGACAGGCCACGCGGACGAGGTCAGCGCCGGCACGGAGCGCGGCGAGCGCGGACAGGGTCGGCGCGCCCGCGTACGGCCCGCCGCCGACCACGAGAACCTCGCCGTTGTCCCCCTTGTGCGAGTCCGGGTCGCGGTCGAGTCCGAGGAGGTCCCCCGGGCCGACGTACCGCTCCGCCGCGGCCGGGATCCCGATGTCGGCGACGGTGACGGTCGCGTCGAGCGCGCTCAGTCCGGGCTTCTCGTCGTGGAACGTCACCACGCGGTCGGCGTTCACGGCGACCGCGTCCCCTCCGGCGTCGACCGCGACCGAGTCCGGTCCGCCGGTCGGGTGGCCCGTGTCGGCGTCGACGCCGGAGGGAACGTCGACCGCGACCACCGTCGCGTCGCTCGCGTTGATCGCCTCGGCCGCCGTGCGTTCCGGCTCGCGGAGTCCGCCCGAGACGCCGGACCCGAGCATCGCGTCGACGACGACGTCGGGCGAGCCGTCGCTCGTTCCACCGAGGTCGAGGTCGGCCGAGTCCGTCACCGTCTCGGTCGGGATCTCGGCCCGTTCGAGCGCCGCCCAGTTCTCCCGGGCGATGTCGGTCCGGATCGTCTCCGGGCGACCGAGCAGGTGGACCGTCGCATCGTACGCCTTCAGGAACCGCGCCGCGACGAGGGCGTCGCCGCCGTTGTTCCCGCGGCCGCAGACCAGCGCGACGGCCGCGCCCGGGTCCGCGGCGGCGCGCACCTCGCGGGCGACCGCGTTGCCGGACGACTCCATCAGCTGTTTGCGGGGCACGCCGAGCGCGGCCGCGTTGGCGTCGACGGCCGCCATCCGGTCGGTCGTGATCATGGCCGGCGGTTCGAGCGCCCGGGGATTAAGCGGGCGGGTTCGACGACCCCCAGAGGCCCGGATTCGACGGCCTCGCCGTCAGGACGCGCGACGGGAGCGAACCACGCCGTCCGCCGTGGCCTCCGGCGAGGCCGGAAATGAAAATGTTGAAGCGGTCAGGTAGTGAACTCGGCAGGTAACCGTGGTATCGGCACTACTCGTCGGCGCGGCCGCCTCCGGAACACCCTCCGCGGCCGACGCGCCTGTTGCCGTCCCTCCACACCGACTCAGCCGCGACGGCCGCGGCCGACCGCGACCGCTCGACCCCCAGACGCCATCATGAACATCGGCTTCTTCACCGACAGCTACTTCCCCGGGATCGACGGCGTCACCTACACCATTCAGGCGTGGCGCGACCGGCTCGAAGCGCGGGGTCACGACGTGTACGTCGTCTACCCCGCGAGCAGCCACGAGCCGGACGACCACGAGATCCCGGTCCCGTCGCTGCCGAACCCCTTCTACAAGCAGTACCGGCTCCCCCTTTACCGCCGCCTGTCGACGCTGCCCGACCTCGACGTGGTCCACTGTCACGGCCCGGCGTCGACCGGGCTGATGGGGCTCCGCTACGCGAAGCGGTACGGCGCGACCTCCGTGTACACCCACCACACCCCGGTCGAGGACTACTTCGTTCAGGGGTTGAAATCGGAGCGGCTCGCCGCCCTCGCCGGGCGGGCGTACGTCGCCTACGAGAACCGCTTTCTGAACGCGTTCGACTGCGTCACGGCCTCGACCTCGCGGATCCGGCGCGACGTGGATCCGTACCGACTGCCCGTGGGGATCGAGATGGACCGCTTCCGGCCCAGCGCGGACGCCCGGGTCGCGGCGCTCGCGACCGACGGCGGGCCGACCGCGGCCGACGCCCCGGTGGTCGGGTACAGCGGGCGGATGACCCACAAGAAAAACGTCGACGAGATCCTCCGGCTCGCGGAGCAGCTCTCCGATGTGCGGTTCGAACTGGTCGGCGAGGGACCGGTCCGCGCCGAACTGGAGGCGGACGCGCCCGCGAACGTCCGGTTCCACGACTTCCTGCCGCGCGAGGAGCTCCCGGACTTCTACGCCGCGCTCGACGTCTTCGTCACCGCCTCGACCTGCGACACCTTGGGGCTCTCGACGCTGGAGGCGAACGCCTGCGGCACCCCGGTCGCCGCCGCGGACGTGGCCCCGTTCGACGAGACGATCGGCCCCGAGAACGGCGCGCGGTTCGCGCTGCGCGACCTCGACGACACGGAGCGGGCGGTCCGGGACTGCCTCAGCGGCGACCGGGACACCCGGGCCGCGGTCGAGCGCTTCTCCGTGTCCGAGACGATAGACGAACTGGAATCCATCTACGGGGTGACCGCGTAGTGGGCGCGGACAACGTCGACGCCTTCCAGCGGCTCGTGTTCTCCGTGCCAGGGCTGCGGGTTCAGGCGGCGGCGCTCGTCGTCCTCAGCGCCGTCTACGGGGTCGGAACGTTCGGCGCGCTCTGGCTGTTCACGCCGCTCGCGCCCGACCCCTCCCGGATCGTCCCGGTCGCGGTGCTCGTCTTCCTGATCCCCTTCGTCGCCGCCGCCGAGCTGTTCCCCCGCGTACTCGACGGTTATCCGCGATCGTGGAGCTACTTCCTCGCGCTCACCAACCAGTTCGTCCTGTCCGTGTACGCCCTGGTGCTCTCCGGCGCGAACGACGTCGGGAACGCGTGGAGCATCATCTGGCTGAGCTTCATCACGCTGTACCTGATCAACATCCTAGTGCTCGTCGTCTCGACGGGCATCGACCGCTCCGACCGGATCCTCCTCGTGTCGCTGACGGAGCCGGGGCTGCTCATCGCGGCCTTCTACGCGCTGGGCGGCAGCGCGTTCGGCTTCTCGACGTACCGACACGTGTTCGCGTTCGCCTCGCTGCTGATCGCGGCCGGGTTCCTCGTGTTGGTCCTCGTCGTCGTCGACTACCTGATCAAGAGCAACACGGACGTCTCCGCGTTCGCGCTCACCTCCGGGCTCCTTCGGAACGACCGGGAGTCGCTCGACCTGGGCGTCGAGGCCCGCCCGTTCGTGGAGACGCTCGCGGTCGACAACGGCGACCGCCTCACCCTCGCCGCCCCGTGGGTCCACCCGGGCCCCCTCGGCGGGTTCGGCGGCGGCCAACTGAGCGGGAACCTGATCGACGCGCTCAACGGCGAGGCCCCGCCCGGAAGCGACGGCGAGGCACCGACCCGAGAGGGCGTTCGGGGCGACGACGCCGGCTTCTTCCTCCACGTCCCGTGTACGCACAAGGAGGACCTCTCGGACCCGGCGGACGCGGAGCGGATCCTCGACGCGGTCGCGGAGCCGGACCTGACCGGGCGCGCGTCGCGGCTCGTGACGGCGGACTACACCGACCGCGAGGGGTACGCCGACATCCGGTTTCACGGCCGCCGGATCGGCGAGAAGGAGGTGATCGTCCTCCACGGCGAGGGGATCGACGACTACGACACCGGGGTGTTCATGCGCGACGTCGACCACGACGAGGTGCTGCTGATCGACCAGCACAGACACGACGTCCAGAACGGCCCCGACGTGGAGATCCAGTACGGCTCCGAGCGGGCGGACCGCCTGAAGCGCGCGTTCGACGACTTCCGCGAGACGCTCGCCGAGGCCTCGCTCCACGACTACGCCGCCGGGTTCGCGCTGGCGGACTCCGACCGGCACGCGCTGGCGTTCGTCGAGGCGGTGGACGGCGAGGAGACCCTGTGGATCGGGGTCGACACGAACGGGCTCACGCCGGACGTGCGCGCGACCGCCGACGAGTACCGCGACTCCTTCGACGCCGTGATCCCCTTCTCGACGGACACGCACGCGTCGATCCACGAGCTGGCGAACGCCCGCGAGTCCGACACCGAGGCCATCGAGCGCGCCGTCGACCGCGCCGTCGCCGACGTCGCGCCCGCGACAGCCGGACTGGCGAGCCGCCGCACGGAGTCGGTGAAGCTCTTAAAAAACGACTACAACGGGCTGGTGTTCAGCGTCAACATCCTCATCCGGCTGACGATCATCGCGCTGGTGGCGCTGTACGCGCTGCTCGTGCTGTGGCTGTTCTTCTGAGGCGCGATTCGCCCCCGTCGTGGCCAACTCAATCTTTTTGTCCGCGTACCGAAATCGGAGACCCGTGTCCTCGAAAGCCCTCCTCCTCGGTACGGACCGGACCTCCGTCCGCACGCTCGGTGCCGCCGCGGTCGCCGCCGCCGTCGCGTCGGTCCTCGTCGTTCTCTCGTGGGAGCCGATCCGGACCGCTTGGCGGTATCACGTCTGGGCCGGACTCGTCGCGGTCGGTCTCGGTCTCGCGGCCCGCGCCGGCCGTCGTCGCGGCGGCCTCCTCGCGGGCTGGGGAGCCGCCTTCCTCGCGACCTGCTGGATCTTCGTGATCCCGCCGCTCGCGGCGCTCGTCCGCGGCGACGCGGTCGGCGACGGCGGGTACGCGGTGCCGCGCCCGTCCGCGGTCGGGCTGTCGCCGCGCGCAGAGCTGCTGACAGGCCTCCGAATCGGCCCGGTCGTCGCGCTCGTCGTCGCGCTCACGGCCGGGAGCGCGGCGTACGCGCTCGGCGCTGGATTCCTGCTCCGCTCGGAGCGGTCGCTCGACGCGTGACTCCTCGCCCCGCTCGGACGCCCCCGGCCCGCCGAATTTCGCCGAAGTACTCGGCGGTTGCTGGTTTCACACGTTGAATCGCAAGTTCAGCGGAGCAGTACGTGTGTTCCTCCTCGAACGGACGGTCACTCGCCGGTGAGGGCGTGAATGGCTCCGTCGGCGGTGCCGGCGTAGACGGTCCCGTCGACGACCACTACGGACGACACCCAACTACTCGCCTCGAAGCGCCACTGTTCGGTGCCGTCACCGGTAGCGAGCGCGTAGACCGTACCGTCGTTCCCCCCGAGGTAGACCGCGTCATCGGTCACTGCTGGCGAGGATCCGACGCTGTCGGCCACCTCGAACGACCACTCCTCTGTCCCCTCGTCCGCGGCGAGCGCGTAAACGGTATCGTGACCTCCGATGTAGACGGTCTCGTCCAGTACCGCCGGCGGTCCCGTCCCGACCGAGTCCATGGAATCTTCCGGCTCGAACGACCACCGCTCGGTCCCGTCGGCGGCGTCCAGCGCCCAGTTTCTTTTGCCGTGGTTGAGGTAGACCGTGCCGTCGGCCACCGCCGGCGTCGCGCTGTCCAGATAGCTGAACTCGTGGGTCCACTGTTCGGTGCCGTCAGCGGCGTCGAGCGCGTAGGCGCTGCTCCCGCCGAAGTACACGGTGCCGTCGACGACCGCCGGCGACGCGTAGGCGTTGAACCCCGTCTCGAAAGACCACCGCTCCGTGCCGTCGGTGGCGTCCAGCGCGTACAGCTGCCCCTCGCCGTCTCCGACACCCCCGACGTAGACGGTGCCGTCGACGACCGCCGGAGCCGGAGCCACCCGTTTGCCGGTCTCGAAGCGCCAGCGCTCGGTCCCGTCGCCGGCGGCCAGCGCACAGATCGTTCCGCCGCCACAGCCGACGTAGACGGTGTCGCCGACGACCGCCGGTGGCCAGCCGATCTGCCCGTCGGCCTCGACGGACCACCGTTCGGAATCGCCACTCGCGGCGAAAGCGGAAACTGTCCCGTCGTCGCTCCCGGCGTAAACGGTGTCATCGAAGACCGCAAGCGAATATCCGATCCCCTCCGGAGCCCGGACGACCCACCGTTCGGTGACCGAGTCAGTCGGGCCGCTCGTGTCCGCCGGTCCGCCCGTCCGGGCGGGGTTATAGCGGAACATCGGGACGCCGGAAGGACCCGATCTCTCAGCTCCGACCCCCGCTTCGTCGAGGCGTGAACACCCGGAGAGGCCGACTACTCCGACTGCGCCGGCCATCCGGAGGTATTCGCGTCGGGATATGGGGACACTCACAGATACACTACCTGTGTGGCATGAATAAAACCGATGAAAAACGGGCCGTCGGAGACTCGTGGCCGTACCCCGCACAGCGATCAGAACGCCCCGCCGAACCGGCAGAGCGCCCGGTAGTCACTCGCGAACTGTTCGACGGAGCCGCCCTACTCGAACGCCTTGACGCCCAGCGCCGACGCCGACGCGCCGCCGATGACCATCGGCAGCCAGTACACTGCGCCGCGGAAGACCAAGACCGCGGCGGTGATCGCCGAGGCGGCGACGCCGGTCGTGGGTACGAGCAGGCCGACGAGCGCGGCCTCGATGCCGCCGAGACCGCCGGGGAGCGGCGTCGCGCCCGCCACGTACGAGAGCGGGACGACGAAGACGGGGATCAGCGGCGAGATCGGGTGGCCGACCGCGGCGAACGCGACCGTGAGCGCGGCCGCCTGAAACAGCCACCCGACGAGCGAGAGCGCGACGATGCCGACGAGCCGTCGACGGTCGGTCCCGACGCGCTCGATGTCCGCGAAGAAGTTCCCCAGCCGGTCCGCGAGTCCGGCCTCGACCGCCTCCGCGTCGAACCGGTCGAAGCGGCCGAGGAACGGCCCGATCGCGCCGGGGACGCGGTCGACGACCGCGACGCGGTAGCGCCAGACGAGGGCGATCGCGGTGACGATCGCGGCGATCAGCGCGACCGCGCTCGCGACGGCGACGGTGACGCGGTCCCCGACGGCCGTGGTGGCCGCGTACGATCCCACACCGAGGAAGACGAGCGACACCGAGGGGACGACGTTGAGCACGTCGACGCTCGCGATCCCGACGAGTCCGGTCTCGTAGCGCGCCTCCGCGACCTTCGAGATGAGCGCGGCGGCGACCGGCTCCCCGCCCGCCTGCCCGAACGGGGTGACGTTGTTCGCGAAGGCCGCACCGCTGTACACGAGGAACGCGGTCGGGACCGACATCCCGACGTCGAGTGCGCCCAGCACGGCGCGCAGCATGAGGCTCCACGCGGCGAGCCAACAGAGCCCGAGGGCGGCGGTCGCGGCGACGAGGACCGGGTCCGCGGCCGCGAGCGCGCCCACGACCCGATCGACCCCGACGACGACGAACAGCAGCGCGAGGAGGACGACCGCGCCGACCGTCCCGAGGATCAGCGCGCGCCGTTGTGGGCCTTCCATAGGCGACGTGACGCGGAAGCGAACTTGAAACGTCTGCTTCGCGTCCGCAGACCGGCGGCCCCCCGTCGCGTCGGTCGGCGAGGGGTGGCGGTACCTCGTCGCGCCGGTCGTCGCCGAGGGCGGTCCCTCGCCGCGTCGGTCGTCGCCGACCGGCGGCCCGCCGCGGCGTCGGCTCGCTCCTCGGGGCAGGGTTCCGTGTGCGACCGAATGGGAATACATACGTACCGGCGGGCCGACGACCCACCCAATGGAAGATCAGCGGTTCCTCGAGTCGGAGTGGGACTACTGTCTGGTGCTCGACGCGTGCCGGTACGACGTGTTCGCGGACGTGTACGACGAGTACCTCGACGGGACGCTCGAAAAGCGGAAGAGCGTCGGCTCGTCGACGCCCGAGTGGGCCTACCGGACGTTCACCGGCGACCACGACATCGCGTACTTCTCCGGGAACCCCTTCATCAACGACCTCGGGATCCCGCTGAACGAGCTGAAGTGGGGCGCGAGCTGCGACTACGAGTGGACCGCCTCCGAGCACATCAGCGACATCCACGACGTCTGGAAGACCGACTGGGACGACGACCTCGGAACCGTCCTGCCGGAGGGGCTCGCGGACGCGTTCCACCGCAATCAGGACGCCGTCGAGCGCGCCGACCGCACCGTCCTCCACTACATGCAGCCGCACGCGCCATACCTCTCGCGGGGGAAGGGACAGAAGCTCAAACAGATCCAGAAGGGGATCAAACGACAGGAGGAAGAGGAGGCGAACGGCGGGAGCGACGACGACGGCGGCCTGCTCTCCTCGCTGAGCGACTCGGTCCGGCCGAAGATCGAGAGCCGGCTGGACGACAGCGAGTTCGCCCAGAAGGCGGGGCTGTGGCTCGAACTCGACCCGAAGGACCTCGTGACGGACGGCACGCGCGTCACCGCGCTGTCGATGTACGAGGAGAACCTCCGGATCGCCTTGGAGAGCGTCGCGGAACTCGTCGAGGAGCTCGACGGCGACGTGGTCGTCACCGCCGACCACGGCGAGGCGTTCGGCGAGGAGGGCGTCTGGGAACACCACATCGAGACGTACATCCCCGCGCTGATGGAGGTCCCGTGGCTCGAAGTCGAGTGAGCGCGGTCGGTCCGCGCGCTCGCGCCCGGTCACACCGATGAGGGTTAGCCACTACTTCGAGTTCGGAGAGCACGTCACGGGCGGCATCGCCGCCTCCGTCGACCACCAGCGGAAGATGCTCGACCGCGTCGAGATCGAGTACACCACGGAACCGACGCTCGACGCCGACGTCCTCCATCTCAACGTGATGGGCCCGCGCTCGGTCTGGCACGCGCGCCGCGCCCGGCAGGCGGGCGTCCCCGTGGTCGCGCACACCCACGTCACCGCCGAGGACTTCGGCGACAGCTTCCGGTTCACCAACGCGCTCGCGCGACCGCTCAAGCCGTACCTCCGGCGCGCGTACGGGCTCGCCGACCTGCTCGTCTGCCCCTCCGAGTACAACCGAGACCTGATCCGCGGGTATACGGACGTGCCGACGGCGGTGGTCTCCAACGGCGTCGACCGCGAGAAGCTGGACGGCTTCGAGTCGCTCGAAGCCGAGTACCGCGAGCGCTACGACCTGTCCCCGCCGACGGTGTTCCTCGTCGGTCACGTGATCAAGCGGAAGGGGCTAGAGACGTTCGTCGAGACGGCCCACCGGATGCCCGACGTGGACTTCGTCTGGTTCGGCCCGATAGACCGGTCGCTGAAGGGCAGAGACACCACGCGGCTCATCGACGAGGCCCCGTCGAACTGTACGTTCACGGGCTTCATCGACGACATCCGGGGCGCGTACGCCGCGGGCGACGTGTTCTGTTTCCCCACGCACGAGGAGAACGAGGGGATCGCGCTGCTGGAGGCGATGGCGGCCGAAAAGCCGGTCGTCGTCCGCGACATCGAGACGTTCTCGTGGCTGGCGGACGGCGAGGAGTGCCTGAAGGTGGGCGACCGCGACGACCGGGAGGCCGGGGCCGGCGAGCGGGGCGACCGCGCTCGCGGCGACAACGTGGAGGGGTTCGTCGAGGCCATCGACGAACTCCGCGACGCCGACCGGCGGGCGGAACTCGGCGCGAACGCCGCCGAGCGCAGCGAGGCGTTCTCGCTTTCGGCGATCGCCGAGCGTTACAGGGACCTGTACGCGGATCTCGTCTGAATATCGGCAGTATTCACTCGTAAGTAAGAGAGGTGAACGAAGAACTATTCATCCGGGTGGTCAGCAGCATCGTGACGATTGCGATTCTGCTCGTCGCGGTTACGGTGGGTGCGCTGCTGGGGGACGACCCCGACGAGATGTTCGCTTGGGGAATGGTCTGTACGGTCACGCTCTCGATGGGTGCGATCATAGCCGTCTATCGGTTCGAGGACGAGTTGGATTCGATATAGTAGAGTAGAATTCATACACGTTACAATATGAGACCGAGGCAGAACCCATTCGCAAATATCTCTGCTGTAATCCTGAGCCCGTAACAGCCCCCGTGCGATGCCGAATCTCGGAATCGGTACATCCCCGTCTGATTCGGCATCGCACGAGACGTTTCGCTGAATAGGGCGGCGTCTCTACGGAGTCACTCGGAATATGCGGATTCCAACGGCAGACGGTTGAGGCCGACGGTGTCGTAGTCCCGCTCGGTCGTAAGAACGCGCTCTTCGCCGGTCGTGACGAGTCCGGCGTGAAGCGCGTCGAACGGGGTGAGTTCGTACTCGTCGAGGAACGCCGCAGCGGCCAGAACGGCGTCCTCGTGTTCCTTCGGTACGATCGGAACCAGTTCGAGCAGATTCGTGATCGCCCGCGGCGCGTCGATCTCGTATTCGGCAGTCTCACGGTCGTAGAACAGTACCAGAACCTCCGCGTATGCGAGTATCGACGTATGGATGTCGTCGCGCTCCTCGAGGGCGCGAATTGCGGCCTCCCGAAGCCAGTCGTCGTCCTTCAAAAGCGCCGTGAGAAAGTCGGTTTCGACGTACACGCGTCACTCCCCGTCGTCCCGCGATCGGGCTTCCGCCTCCTCCCGAACCTCCCGAGAGACCGCCTCACGCGCGTCCGCCTTCAGATCGTCGGCTTCCGTCTCTCCGAAGGCGTCACCGACGGCGGCTTGGAGTCCCTCCAGCGGGTCCTCGTCGACCGGGAAGAGCGCGACGTGACTCGGGAGTTCGACGATACGATACCGATCACCGAACCGCTCCCGGACGTCTTTCGGGAGATAAATTCGCCCCCGTTCGTCCGCCGACTTTGACATGGCATATCGCGATTGTACGGGATAATTCAAAAATCTTCCCGTAAATACCGTATAATTCACGACTACTGGCGTGCCCCTATTCCGGTAGATCCCTCATTTCAGTGGCTGCTTTCCCGTACTGAACTATCGAGAGCGACGATTTGTTGGTGCGGGTGTATTTCGACGGGATCCCTGAGCCGGCAATCTTGCGAAAACCGCAGTTGGTATGTCCGCCCGTTGATTCCGTAGAGCCAAATGACCCGAATAAGTGTTATCGGCTGCGGCAACATGGGGAGCGCCCTCCTGAGGGGGCTCGCCCGCGCTGGGGGGTATCACCTCACGGCGATCGACCTCGACCCCGAGGCGCTCGCCGCGATCGACGACGTCGTCGACGAGACGAGCGAGGACGTGGCGGCCGCGCGCGAGGCCGACGTCGTCGTCCTCGCGGTGAAGCCGGATGTCGCGCCGGCGGTGCTCGACGAGCTCAACCTCCGAGACGGCCAACAGCTCGTCACGCTGGCCGCGGGCCTCCCGCGCGGGTTCGTCGACGAGCGGACCGACGCGTCCGTCGTCCGGATCATGCCCAACCTCGCGGCCGAGACGGGGAACATGGCGGCGGCGGCGACGAACGCGGGGCTCACCGACGAGGTGCGCGCCGTGCTCGACGCGGTCGGCGAGTTCGTCGAGGTCGACGAGTCGCTGATGCACGTCTCGACGGCGGTCAACGGCAGCGGCCCCGCCTTCGCCTTCTACCTGATCGAGGCGATGAAACAGGGCGGGGTCGACGGCGGGCTGGATCCCGAACAGGCCGAGACGCTGGCCGCCCAGACGTTCAAGGGGGCCGCCGAGACCGTACTGCGGGACGACCGCAGCGTCGACGAACTCATCGACGCGGTCTGCTCGCCGAACGGGACGACGATAGAGGGGATGGACGTGCTGTGGGACAGCGACGCGGACGCGGCGGTCGAAGACGCCGTCGCGGCCGCCGAGCGCCGGTCCCGCGAGCTCGCGGAGGCGTTCGACGATGCCTGAGGACGCGGGCGTCGGGCACGCGGACGCGGCCGATGAGGCGTCGGTCGCGGCCGCCGACGCCGAGCGCGTCGCGGCCGCGCGAGAGCGGGCGGCCGCGGCCGACCGCGTGATCGTCAAGGCCGGGACGAACTCGCTGACCGACGAGGACTCGCGGCTCGACCGCGTGAAGCTCGACAAGCTCGTCGCCGACGTGATGGACCTCCGTGAGCGCGGCACGGAGGTCGTGTTGGTCTCGTCGGGCGCGGTCGGAGCCGGCACCGGCCGGCTCGACGAGGGGCCGGAGTCGCGGGACGACGTCGATTCGATCGTCGAGAATCAGGCGCTCTCGACGGTCGGCCAGGGACTCCTGATGCGGCACTACACGCAGAGCTTCGAGCGGTTCGACCAGGACGTCGCCCAGATACTGGTGACGGGGACCGACCTCGACGCCCCCGAGCGGTTCGACAACTTCACGAACACCGTCGAAACGCTGCTGTCGTGGGGGGTCGTCCCCGTCGTCAACGAGAACGACGCGGTGGCGACCGACGAGCTGCGGATCGGCGACAACGACATGCTGTCGGCGTCCGTCGCGCTCGGGCTGGACGCCGACCTGCTCGTGACGCTTACGGACGTCGACGGCGTGTACACCGGGAACCCGAAGCGGGACCCGGACGCGGCGCTGATCGAGGCGGTCGACGACGGCTACGACCGGCTCCGGGAGATCGTCGGCGGCGGCACCGAGACCGACTTCGGCGGAATCCGCACGAAGGTCGAGGGCGCACACGACGTGAGCCGAAACGGGATCCCCGCGATCATCGCCGGCTCCGCCGAGCGCGACGTGCTGGCGCGGATCGCAGCGGGTAAGCCGACGGGGACGCTATTCGTCCCGAAAACGGGTGACGACGATGAGTGAGACACACGGGGAGACCGACCTCGAAGCCGACACCGACGAACTGGCCCGCCGGGCGGAGCGCGCCGCGCTCCGGCTCGCGAACGCCGACGAGGCGACCCGGAACGAGGCGCTCCGGTCGATCGCCGACGCGATCCGCGAGCGCGAGGCCGAGATCCTCGACGCCAACGCGGTCGACGTCGAGGAGGCGGAGGCGATGCTCGCGGACGGCGAGTACACGCAGGCCCTCGTCGACCGCCTGAAGCTCGACGAGACGAAGGTCGAGTCGATCGCGTCGATGGTCGAGTCGGTCGCCGCACAGGACGACCCGCTCGGCGAGACGCTCGCGGCCCGCGAGCTCGACGAGGACTTGGAGCTGTACCGGGTCGCGGTCCCGATCGGCGTCGTCGCGACCGTGTTCGAGTCGCGGCCGGACGCCCTCGTCCAGATCGCGGCGCTCGCGCTGAAGTCCGGCAACGCCGTCGTGCTCAAGGGCGGCAGCGAGGCCAGCGAGTCGAACCGCGTCCTCTACGAGGCGATCGTGGACGCGACCGCGGACCTCCCCGACGGCTGGGCCGCGCTCATCGAGGCCCACGAAGCGGTCGACCGCCTGCTCGAACTCGACGACCGGGTGGACCTGGTCATGCCGCGCGGCTCCTCGGAGTTCGTCTCCTACATCCAGTCGAACACGCAGATCCCGGTCTTAGGTCACACCGAGGGGATCTGTCACGTGTACGTCGACGCGGACGCCGATCTGGAGATGGCCGAAGACGTCGCCTTCGACGCGAAGGTCCAGTACCCCGCGGTGTGTAACGCGGTCGAGACGCTGCTCGTCCACGAGTCGGTCGCCGACGCGTTCCTCCCCGACCTCGTCGAGCGCTACGAGGCGGCCGGCGTCGAGCTGCGGGGCGACGAGCGGACCCGCGAGGTCGTCGACGTCGACCCCGCGACCGCCGACGACTGGGACACCGAGTACGGCGACCTCGAACTGTCGATCAAGGTGGTCGACGACGCCTACGCCGCGATCGAACACGTCAACGACCACGGCTCGAAACACACCGAGTCGATCCTCACCGAGGACCCGGCGACGGCCGAGCGGTTCATGACCGGCGTCGACGCCGCGAGCGTCTTCCACAACGCGTCGACGCGCTTCGCGGACGGCTACCGGTACGGGCTCGGCGCGGAAGTCGGCATCTCCACCGGGAAGATACACGCACGCGGCCCGGTCGGGCTGGAGGGACTCACCACCTACAAGTACTACCTCGAGGGCGACGGCCACCTCGTCGCGAGCTACAGCGGCGAGGACGCGCTCCCGTTCACCCACCGCGACCTCGACGGCGTCGAGTGGACGCCCGGTCGGCTGTCGTCTCAGTAGCGGCGCTGTCCCCCGCCTCGAATTCTCGCTCGCGTTCTGTCACCGAGTAGACCCCGTGTCGCGCTCGTTTTCCGCGAAATCGTCGGAGAGTCTGTTTGGGCAACGCGCCCGAAATTCCGTATAGCGAAATACAATTTATTAGTTGCGATCGAGACAGAAATCCGTCGTCGCCTGACCAACAGAAGCAAGTGCGATCCGCCGAACTCCGGAATAATTACCCTCGCCGGTCACGCAGCGACGGCCATGGTGGACTCCGACTGGGGCGACTGGCTGCCGCGCGCGGTGGCCGACGCCGACCCCGACACGGTGGCGCTGTGGTACCTGGGCTGTAACGGCTTCGCGGTGAAGGGGAGCGAGGGGACCGTCCTCTGGATCGACCCGTACGTCGGGACGGGCGACCCGCCGCGGACGATCCGGATGATCCCGATCCCCTTCGACCCCGCCGACGTCGACGTCGCGGACGCGGTGTTGGCCACGCACGAACACACGGACCACGTCCACGGCCCCTCACAGGCCCCGATCCTCGCGAACACGGACGCCGACTTCGTCGCGCCCGACGACTCGCTCGCGGTCGCGCGCGAGGAGGAGTGCTGGACTGACGAGTACGCGGTGAGCGAGGCCGCCTTCACGGAGGTTCGGGAGGGCGACGAACTGCGGATCGGCGAGTTCACCGTTCACGTCGTGGAGACGCAGGACGCCGACGCCACGCATCCGGTCGGCTACGTGATCGAGCACGAGTCGGGGACGGTGTTCCACGCCGGCGACAGCAAACCGTCGGACTCGTTCACCGGGCTCGCGGAGCGGTTCGACATCGACCTCGGCATCCTCGCGTTCGGCTCCGAGGGCACGATTCCGGACAAGGAGACCGGGGAACCGGTCCCGACGAAGTGGTACAGCGACGAGAACGAGGTCGCAACCGCCGCGAACGGTCTCGAACTCGACCGGCTGGTGCCGACCCATTGGGACATGTGGAAGGGGCTGACCGCCGATCCGACCGCGCTCCACGACCACGTCAGGAGCTACGAGTCGCCGAACCGGCTGGAGATCGCGGAGATCGGCGACCGGATCGACCTGTAATCCGGAGTCAAGCGGCCGTTTTCGCGACGTTTCGGTTATCAACCACGAAACGCGGCCCGTGGAATTTAAGCCCCTGCTCCGGGACCGTGCGGGTATGAGCGAACGGACGGCGGAGGCGGCCACGACCGTCGACGAGGACGGTATCCGCGTCGAGAAATCCTTCACGGACGACGCGTTCCCCGTGCCCGCGGTGAGATACACCCTCTCTTCACACCGCGAGGACCCCGTACGGGTGCGTATCGTCGACCGGATCCCGGAGTCGTTTCCGATGGACCGTGTGGGGTTCCATCCGGAGTACGAGAGCGAGAACTGGACGGCGTACAAGGACCACCGGGTGGAGTTCGAGCGGGTGATAGACCCCGACGAGACCGTCGAGACGGTGTTCGGGATCCGCGACGACGACCCCGACCTCGACGGGTTCCTCGGAACGCCGGTCATCGAGCACGTGCCCGTCGGGGAGGAGATCGAGGACGTCCTCGGAGCCGGCGACACGGACGCCGTCAGAGAGGTGCTCTCGGGCGACCGAGCGACGCTCCCCGGCATGGCGGAAGACGAGGACCTGCTGCCGGAAGACCCCGCGGAAGAGGCCGCTGAGCCGTCTGTGGCCGACCAAGAGCCCGTCGATGAGGAGTCGGAGCCGTCCGTAGACACCGAAGAGTCTGAAGAGTCTGAGGCCGGCGCGGATGCCCCAGAGCCGCGGCCCGTCGCTCAAGGCGGGACGGCCGCCGTCACCGCGCACGAGGGCGCACCGCTCGGGTCCGCGGACGAAGACGAGCCGGAGACCGAATCCGACGCGAACGCCGCCGAAGAGACAGACGAGGAGGTCGTCGACGGCGCAGACGAAGGCGTCGCGGAGGAAACGGACGAAGAATCCGTTACAGACCCGAACGTGGACGCCGCCGAGGGGGTCGACGAGGGGGCGGAAGAACCGGTCGCCGGGAAAGAGGCCGACGACGATGAGTCGGCGGACGAGGCCGACGCGGCCGCGACGCTCCCCGGAGAAGGCGGCCTCGCGGCGGGGCTGGCGGCCGAGATCCGGTCCGGCGCGGCCGACGAGGAGGACATCGAGGTCATCGAGGAGGCGTTCGAGGCGTCCGTACCGCGCAGCGTCGACGTGCGGATCGCCCGCCTCCAGTCCAGCGTCGCCGACATCGAGGCGTACGCCGACGCGCTCGCGGAGTTCATCGACGGCGAGGGCACGGCCCGAGAGATCCTCGACGGGATCGACGACCGGGTCGACGCCGTCGAGTCCGAGGTCTCCGCGCTGGACGACCGCCTCGCCGACGCCGACGAGGAGCGCGAGGCGATCGAGTCTGACGTCGCCCGTGTCGACTCCGCGGTCGCGTCCGCCTCCGACGCGGTCGGTTCGGTCGAGGAGCGCGTGGACGGCGTCGAGAGCGACGTTGAGGCTGTCGAAGGCGATGTTCGGGGCGTCGAAGCGGACGTGCGGGACGTGGAAGACGACGTTCGAGCCGTCGAGGAAGAGGTCGGGTCGGTCGACGAGGCGGTCGAATCGGTCAGAGACGCCGTCTCGACCGTTGAGGCCGAGGTCGACGACCTCGGCACGGATATCGACGACCTCGGCACAGACGTCGACCGAGTCGAGGGCGAAGCCGAAGCCGTCGCGGAGTCCGTCGACGACCTGGGCGACGACGTGGAGACGCTGTACGAGGAGGTCGACAAGGCCGCGGAGCGCGCCGAGAGCGCGGAGGAGGCCGCCGAAGACGCGGCCGGGCGCGCGGACGCCGCCGAGGACCGCGTCGAGGATGTCGAGTCCGATCTCGGGCGGTTCGACGACGAGTTCGACGACCTGTGGAACGACCTCGCGGAGGTCGACACGCGCCTCACCGACATCGAGGACCGGCTCGGCGAGGACCTCGACGACGTGGCCGCCGAGTTGGACGAGATCAACGAACACCTCGAAGAGCTCGACGAGTTCCGCAGTCGGCTGAACGAAGCGTTCGGCCCGTAGCCCGGGACCTGACGCCGAATCGACCGCTTTCTCACCCGTTCGTTCGGCGAATCGGAAAACGCAACCCGTTTTACGCGCGCGGCCGCAGATCGGTCAATGACTGATCCGATTCCGGTCGCCGTCCCACGAAAGGGACGCCCGCTCGAAGCGGTCTTAGAGCGGATCGCGGCCGTTTCGGACGACGATCGTCTTGACCGGCTCGCGGACAGCGTGAGCAACACGCTCCGCTACGAGAAGGCCGTCACGAAAGGTGCGGTCGACGCCGACGGCGGCCCCTACGAGCGGTTGGCCGAGTACTCGGACCCCGAGACGCCGGCGGAACCGGAGTTCACGCTGCTGCGCGACGATCGGAGCGGGAAGCCGCGCCGAATTGTTTTCGACGCCGCGACGGTCGATCTGGGCGACGTGACGGTGAAGCTCGTCGGTCGCGAGGAGCCCTTCCGCGCCCTGCGGACCCACGAGTTCGCGCTGGGATTCGACTCCGCGGACCTCGTCTTGGAGGAGGTCGTCGGGATCAGGGCGGCCGGCCTAGGGAACATCTCCGACATCAACGACCGCATTGACCCGGTCGACACCGACGTTCGGGTCGTGACCGGACTCGGCGATACCGTCTATCACACGCTGATGGGCCGCGAGGACGACCGAGCGCCGGGAGCGGCGTTCGACCGTGAATACCTCGCCGACTACGAGGGACCGCTGTGTATCTCGCCGCGGTACGAACGACTCGTCACCGCCGTGTTGGGAACGGACGCCTTGGACGGCGTCGAGTTCGTCTATCCCGACGCGAACGAGGAGGAGGAGGCCGCTATCGCCCGCGTCGGTCTCGGCGTCTACCTCACCGTCACCGGCTCAACGGCCCGCGAACACGGGCTCTCGGTCGGCGAACACCTCTTCCCCAGCGAGACGGTACTCATGCGCAACGCGGCCGAGAGGGACGAGTCCGTGCCTCGGGTCCTCCGGGCGCTCGAACGCGAGGCCGCCGACTCGGAGATCCGCGTTTGAGTCGGAAGAGAATATAGCGAGATGGGCTATATCAGTACGCGCTGAGACGGGTTCGACACGTCATCGCGCCGCCAGTCCGATTTCAGCGCTGGGCCACGGTACTCCGTTTCGCTTTCGCGAGACGACACGTCGGCGGCGGGGAGCCACTGAACGGCGGACGAACCCCGCCACGCTCGGAGGGGGTTCGCCTCCCGATCAAGTGCGGACGTGGGGGCCGTTCTGACCGGACGACCCACGCCGATGTGAACGCTGTCGATCTCACGCCCGATACGAGTTATCCGTAATTCTGGTACAGATATTGTCCTTCGAACGAGACATATTTGCGTATATTCGTTAAATAGCGATCCTATAAGGGGACCACAAGCGAAGATAAAGTCACTTATCTGGAAACCTGGGATACCTTGAAGTGAGCGGCGGGAGAACCCCCGTCCGAGAACGATGGGAGGGGATCGACAGTCGGTGAAGACGTACGTGCCGGCGGAGCAAAAAGACGTGTGGCGCGACCACGCTGACGAACTCGACATGTCACTAAGCGAGTTCGTCAGGACGATGGTTCAGGCCGGTCGCAAGGGGTTCACACCGGACGAGTCGGCCGGAGACGAGGGACCCGCTTCCGAGCCGTCCGACCCCGGGGGTCGCGACCTCGAAACACGCGTCCACGCGGTTCTCGAATCGGGCCCCCGATCGTGGGACGAGCTCGTCGAGGCGGTCGTCGGCGACGTGGAGGACGAACTGGAGGCGACGCTCGATGATCTCCAGGCGCGCGACCGCGTTCGGTACAGCGGCCGGGACGGAGGGTACGTGTTGACCGATGAGTAGCGCGCGCTCCGCGCCCGAGCCCGACGACCCGATCGGGTACTTCCTCGAAGACCTCACGTACCACGGGAAGACCGACCGGACCCGAGAGGCGTACGAACGCGTCCTGCGCCGGTTCGAGTCCTTCCTCGACGGCGCGGACCCCGAATCGGCGACGCACCGCGACTGTATGTCGTTCGTCCACTCGCTCCGCGGGGACGTCGCCGACAGCACCGTGGCCACGTACGCGGCGTACCTCAACCGGTTTTACGGGTACATGACGGAGGTCGGCGCGTTCGACGGGAACCCGATGACGCTGGTGATCGAGGAGATGGACGAGACGGTCGACAAGGACCCCGCCCGCCGCGACGTATCGATTCCGGCGATGCGGTCGTTCGTCGCGAGGGTCCGCCATCCCCTCCACCGCGCGCTGTTCGTCACACTCCTGAAGACCGGAATGCGGGTCGGAGAGCTGTGTAACCTCGATCTGCGGGACGTCGCGGTCACCGATCCGGACCTCAACGCGGCGTACCCCCTCGGCGAGCGCCCGGCGCTGTCCGGTCGGCCCGACTCGCTGTTCGTGACCTCGGAGGCGACCGTCGGCGAGGAGCTGAACGGCGAGGTGCGGACGGCCGCGAACAAACGCAAGCGCGGGACGGTGATCCCGATCGACGACGAACTGCGTCGGACCCTGAAGCGCTGGCTCGCGATCCGACCGGACTCCCCCTCCCCGGCCGAACCGCTGTTCGTCGGCACCGCGGAAGGGTGGGGCGAGCGCTTGGAGCCGCAGGCGGTCAGACACGTCGTCGAGCGGTACGCCCGGGAAGAGGGCTGGTACCGGACCGGCGGCGGGGCCGACGAGAACGTCACGCCCCACTACTTCCGGCACTTCTTCACCACCCATCTCCGGGACCGGACCGGGGACCGCGGCGTGGTGAAGTACCTCCGCGGCGACGTCGCCGACGACGTGATAGACACGTACACGCACAACTGGGGCGACCAGGTGCGCGAGACCTACGAGGCGAACGTGTACCGACTAGGAGTGTAGTTCGGCCGAACTCGGTCTATTTCTGTCGCATACATAAGGACCGGATCGGTCTGAGACTGAACGAATAAATTGTATATCGCTATATCGAAGTCACTGGCAGTAGCGTTGCGGTGAGCGGCGGAGACGAGACGCTGGGCTGGGAGACCTCACCGTCGACTCTGCGGTCGCCGCGGGCCACGACCGCGCCGTGTCGTCGATGGAAGCGATCACGTACCCACCGGCGGATATCGCTGTCCTGCGCCGCGACACCGTGTCACTCATATGTCGCGACGACAGTGTGAAACGACGATGGCGCTCCTCGAAGTGACCGCCGCCACCGGCCTCCTCGTCGCGGGCGGAACGGCGGTCACGGCCCTCCTCTGTATCGGGCCTCGACAGATGACTCGCGCGATGACGGACGCCGACGACCGCGTCCGGGAGGTCGCTCCGTACCTCGGAGCGGCGCTCGCGCTGCTCGCGGCCAAACAGGTCACTCAGGGGTACCGACTCCGGCTCTCGCGCGCGCTCGACTGGAACATCACCGACGAGCTGTACGCGCTGGAAGGCGGGTTCGTGGCAGCGCTCCAGGACCTGACCCCGGACGCGACGCTGGAGTTCTTCACGGTGAGCTACATGGCGGGGTTCGCGTTCCTCCTCGTCGCCGCCCCGGTGACGTACTTCCTCTCGGCGGGCGGGGGCCGGCGGCACCTGAAGGAACTACTCGTCGCGTACATGCTGAACTACGCGGCCGGCACCGTCTGTTACACGCTGTTCATCTCGTACGGGCCGCGGAACTACTTGGAGACGGTCTCCGGACTGATGTACAGCGTCTACCCGCAGACGCAGGACCTCACCGCGGCGGTCGCGTCGAACACGAACGTGTTCCCGTCGCTCCACACCTCGCTTTCGGTGGCCGTCCTCGCCGTCGCGTGGCGCTCGCGACGGACCCACCCGCGGTGGACGCCCGTCGCCGCCGCCGTCGCGGCCGCCGTGGTGTTCTCGACGATGTACCTCGGGATCCACTGGCTCACGGACGTCGCGGTCGGCGTCGCGCTCGGAGTCGGCTCGGTCGCCGCCGCGGTCCAGATCGTCGACCGCGCCGAGTCGCGCTCGGCGTCGCCGACCCCCGGCGGCGAGCGCGGAGGGGCGACCGGACGGCCCGGTGACGACTGAGGAGCCGGAACCGGTCCCGAGAGCAGGACGGCGCGGGTGCGCTGTTCCGGGCGACGGACCTCCCGGCGAGCGGACAGGCGGAGTTCCGCTCTCGGATCGCGGTGGCGTAGCTAGGGGCGTTCGCATCGGAAAGGCGCGGAACGCGTGCCGCGCCGAAGTCACTCCTCGTCGAGCAGGCTCTCGACGAGCTCCTCGGGGTCGAACAGCGCGAGGTCGTCGTACCCCTGCCCGGTGCCGAGGAAGAGGATCGGCTTGCCGGTGACGTACGCGACCGAGATGGCCGCGCCGCCGGAGGAGTCGGCGTCCGCCTTCGTGAGGATCGCCCCGTCGATGGCGGCCGCGTCGTTGAACTCCTTCGCTCGGTTGACCGCGTCCTGGCCCGCGACCGCCTCGTCGACGAAGATGGTCATGTCGGGATCGACGACGCGGTCGATCTTCTCCAACTGAGCCATCAGGTCGTCGCTCGTGTGGAGGCGGCCCGCAGTATCGCCCAAGACCACGTCGACGTCGTTCGCCTCCGCGTACTCGACGCCGTCGTAGATGACCGCCGCCGGGTCGCCGCCCTGATCGTGGCTGATCAGGTCGCGGCCGAGCCGGTCGGCGTGCTCCTGAATCTGCTCGTTCGCGCCCGCGCGGTACGTGTCGCCGTTCGCGAGCACGGAGGAGTAGCCGCGGTCGGCGAGCCACTCGGAGAGCTTCGCGATGCTCGTCGTCTTCCCGACGCCGTTGACGCCGGTGAAGACGATGGTGACGGGCTTGTCCGCCTCGGCGATCCGCTCCTCGAAGTCGAACTGCCCGACCGCGATGACGTCGACGAGGGCGTCGTGGAGCGCCGCCTCGACGAGTTCGCCGGTCGTGTCGACCTGCTTTCGCGACTCGCCGAGCATGCTCTCGCGGACGGAGTCGAGAATCTGCTCGGCGACGCTCATCTCCACGTCGCTCTCCAGCAGCGCCATCTCGAGGTTCCACAGCGGCTCCTCTAGGTCCTCCTCCTCGATGATGATCCGACCGGTGGCGAACGCCTTCGCGCGCTGGAAGGTGCTCGGCTCGTCGTCGGACCCCGAGTCGTCGTCCGACTCGGCCTCGGCGCGGTCAGCGCCCTCGGCCGGATCGGCGGCCGGGGCGTCGGGCTCGTCTGCCGCGTCGCTCTCGCTCGACGCGTCCGCCTCGGGAGGGGCTTCCTCGGCCTCCGCGGACTCCTCGACGTCCTCTCGGAAGCCGGAGAGCTTGTCTTTCAGTCCGTCGAACACGGTCTGTCCTCGTTACTCTCCGTCTTCTTCCTGGGCCTGTCCCATCTGCTGCATCTGCTGTTGCTGCATCTGCTGTTGCATCTGCTGGGCCTGCTGTTCGAGCTCGTCGCTCTCGGACTCCAGCTCGTCGACCTCCGCCTGCGTCTCCTCGATGCGCTCGTCGAGCGCCTCCTGCTTGCTCCGGAGGACGTCGATGGCGTCGTCCTGCTCCTGCTCCGCGGAGTAGTTGCCGCCGAGCGAGACGATGACCTCGTCGATGTCCTGGACCTCCGCGCGGAGGTACGCGCCGCCGCCGAGCGGGACCTGAACGGTCGAGCCCGTGTCGAGCGTCTCGATGGCCTCGACCGCGTCGTCGATGTCCGCCTGCTCCTCGCGGAGGTCGGCGATCTCACCTTCGAGCTCCTCGATCTCCTCGTCGAGCGCCTGCAGCTCCTGGGAGAGCTGCTGGAGCTGCTGTTGCCCGCCGCCCATCATGCCGCGGACACCTCCTCGATCTCGATCTGGGTGCGCTTCCGGTTGTGCTGGCTCCCGACGTTCGTGTAGATCCGCTCGCGAGCGAGATCCTCGTTCTCCGCCTCGACGTCCTTCGTGAACGGCTGGAAGCCGTCCCGGCTCTGGAACCGTCCACTCACCGTGTAGGTACTCATGTTCCTCGATCCGGCAGGGACAGGGAAGTATCTTCCTAAAAGGCGACAGGCGTGGCGTCGCCCCGATCGGGACGGAGCGGGACTGACGGCGACGGAATTTCGAGGGAGCGCGTCACCCCGAGAGGTCCGCACGCCGGAACCGGACGACGGCGAGCGCGACGAGGACGGCCGTCGCCGCGAGCAGCGTCGCCGCGCCGGTCGCGTCGTACTCGCCCAACACGAGGACCGCCGAGGGGTCGTAGTGGGCCGTCGGACTCACGTCGCCGAGTCCCGCGAAGTCGGTGCTCGCGGCCACGGACTCGAACATGAACAGCCCGAACAGCGCGCCGAGCGCGATCCGCTGTGCGATCCCCGGGCGCGAGACGAGCGTCGACACGGCGACGCCGAGCGCGACGCACGCGAGGTGGTACGGCACCGCGAGCGCGTGGACCGCGATCAGGCGTTCGACCGCGATCGTCTCGCCGACCGCGAGGACGCCGACGTACGCGACGACCGGCAGCACGAGGTTCAGCAGGGCGACGAGCGGGACCAGTCCAAGAAACCGGCCGACGACGACGTCCCGGCGGGCGACCGGGGCGGACAGGGTGAGGTCCATCCGGCCGCTGGCGACGTCGCCGGCGATCGTTCCGCCCGCGAGGTAGGCGAGGTAGAGTCCGACCAAGAGCAGCCACGCGAACTGGTAGAACTCCACCGCGAGAAAGCCCTCGATCGATGAGATGGCGATGATCCCGAACGCCTCCTGAAACGCCGGCGGGAACGCCTCGACGTACGCGTCGAGGTCGACCCCCGCGGTCGACAACGACGGGAAGAAGGCCAAAAAGAGGAGGAGGAACGCGGAGAGCAGTCCCGTCGTCGCGAGCGACCCGCGGGCGCGGCCGGCGGCGTCGTACCGCGCGATCGCCAGCCACGGGGCCGGGCGGTCGCTCATCGGTCCCCACCTCCGGAGTCCGCGGTCGCGTCCGCGGGAGCCGGGGTCGCGGGCGCGTCGCCGCCGCGCGTCTCGGCGCTTCGACCTCCGTTCCCTCCCCCGGCCGGTCCCGGCACGTCGCCGTCGTAGAAGGTCATGAACGCCGCTTCGAGCGGGGCGTCGACGACGTCGAGGTCCAACACGGAGTATCCGGAGAGGAGGTCGATCAGCGCGTCGTACTCGCCGGTCCACGTGAACGAGACGGTCTCGCCGACGCGGAGGTTCATCACGTCGCGGCGCTCGAAGTCGGCGCGCGCGACGTCCTCGGCGACGCGGACGCGGACCTGCTTGCCGCCCCGCGACCGGAGGTCCGAGACGGACTCGACCGCGACGAGGTGGCCCTCGCGCAGGACGCCGACGCGGTCGCAGAGCGCGGCCACCTCGCCGAGGACGTGCGAAGAGAGGAGGACGCTCGCCCCGTCGTCGACGCGATCGCGGACGAGGGCGGCGAACTCCTCTTGGAGCAGCGGGTCGAGTCCGGAGGTCGGCTCGTCGAGCAACAGCAGGTCCGGATCGTGCATGAACGCCGCCACCAGGGCCACCTTCTGGCGGTTCCCCCGCGAGAGGTCGCCGATCCGCCGCGACTCGTCGAGGCCGAACCGGTCGACGAGTCGGTCGCGGCTCGACTCGCCGCGGAGCGCCGCCTGATGGTCGAGGAACGCCCCCGCGGTGCGGTCGCGGTCGAGCCCGGGGTCGCCGGGGAGGAAGCCGATGCGCTCGCGGGCGCGACGCGACGCGACCGGGTCGGCGGCGTCGTGGCCGAGGAGGGTCGCGCCGCCGCTCGTCGGCGACAGGAAGCCGAGCAGCGTCCGGATGGCGGTCGTCTTCCCCGCGCCGTTCGGGCCGAGGAAGCCGAACACCTCGCCGTCCTCGACGGCGAAGGAGACGTCTTCGATCCCCCGCACGTCGCCGTAGTACCTCGTGAGGCTCCGGCACTCGATAGCGGGCATACCGCCCTCGACTCCGCTGCGGCTATTAAATGTATGAGAGGAGCGGCGAAGGCGGGCGTCGGCGGACGGATCAGTCGATGAAGCCGAGCGTCTCCTCGATCCGGCCCAGCTCCGGCCCGGTCGTGTCCTCGCCGACGACGTATCCCTCGTCGGTGGCGACGAGACCGGAGCCGACGAGCGGCGCGCCGTAGTTGACGGTGCCGAGGTCGGCCCGTACGTCGAGCGCGTCCTCGACCGCCTGAAGTTCGGACTCGGTCGACTGGGGGTGACAGAGCACCCCCGTGTTGTTGGCGACCGCCGCGGTGCCGACGGTGCGGACGCCGCCGAGGTCGCCGCGGGTGACGGGGACGTCGAGGGCGTCTTTGATCGTCTGGATCGACTCGCGCGAGAGGTCCGGGTGGACGTACGCGCCGTAGTCGTTCGCGAGGACGACGTTCCCGGCGGCGTTGATCTCGCCCGGCAGCTCGTACACCGGGACGCCGGCGACGTCCGCGATCCGGTCCTTCTCGCGCTCGGTCGCGCGCGAGGAGACGAGGACGCCGCTCTCGTTGCCCGTCGCGAGCGCGCCCACCGTGTTGGACCGGCCGACGGTCGTGAGCAGCGGCTCCGCGCCGAGCTCAGCGCCGATGTCCTCGGCGAGAGCCTCGTCGACGTCCGGCCGGATCAACAGGAGGTCGTCGACGGCGCGGGCGAACACGCCCACGTACGACGAGCCGGTGAAGGTCGCCCGTAACACGTTACTCCGCGTGCTCGGCCTCGACGACCGGTTCGCCGTCCTCGACGAACCTAGCCGCGCGGACCCGAACCGTGCTGGGCGGGTTCTGTCGCCCGTTCGTCCAGACGGCCTCGTTGACGGACCCGTCGATGATCACGTCGTCCTCGTCGACGGAGAAGTGCTTCGCGAGGTGCTGGCGCGTGATCTTCATGGCGTAGTCGGCGCGCTGCTGGACGGGCTTGTCCTTGGCGTCGCGGAGCGGGACGGTGACGACGCGCTCCTCGAAGTCGTTCGTGGACATCTATTCGTCCAGGTCGTTCCGACGCCAGTTGCGCCGCTTGGGGTTTCGCGTCACGTTCATGTCCGTCTTCATCATGACCCACGCGGGGACGCGGGTGTTCTGGCGTTCCGCCTTCGCCAGACGCTTCTTTTGAGCCTTCGACTTGTCTCCCATAGTGGCGCACACTTCCCACGGGTCGCATAAAACCCCTTCCATACTGTGGCGCTCGCCGGCCGCGCGACCGCCACCAGGTTCCCGCCCCGCGCGCTACGGCTTCCGCCCCGCGCGCTACGGCACCCACTCCGCGCGCTACGGCTTCCGCCCCGCGCGCTACGGCACCCACTCCGCGCGCTACGGCTTCCGCTCGGCGATCCCCGAGTAGATCCGGTAACAGCGGTCGAGGGCGTCGAGGCTCGCGCTCTCGGTGTCGGTGTGCGCCTCGCCCGGCTCCGAGGCCCCGCAGACGAGGCAGTCGGTGCCGGCCTCGGCGAGCCACCCCGCGTCGGTCGCGTGCGGCTTCGTGACGTGTTCGGGGGCGTCGAGGCCGAGGTCGTCGTGGACCGCGCGGGCGACGTCGAGCGCGGCGTCCGCGAACGCCGGGTCGCCGCAGGCCATCGGCGGCAGGTCCTGGTCGACGACGAGTTCGACGCCGGGCGTCGCGTCGGCGACGCCCGCGAGGTCGGCCCGGTCGCCGGGGACCGTGCGCTCGTCGACCGTCGCCTCGCAGCGCTCCGGGATCACGTTCCACGTGTCGCCGCCCTCGACGATGGTGACCGCGAGCGACCCGGACACCTCGTTCCCGAGGACCGTCGCCCGCGGCGCGTCGAGTCCGCGTACCGCGTCGATCGCGTCGCAGGCGCGGTAAATCGCGTTCTCGCCGGCCTCCGGCTCCGAGGCGTGAGCGGCCTCGCCGCGCGCGACGAGCCGCGACCCGCGGCGGCCGCGATGGGCGACGACCACGTCGGTCACGCCCGGCCTCGAGTAGTCCGTCGACCCCTCGGCGACGACCGCTCGGTCCGGCGCGAACCCCGCGTCGATCGCGTGTCGCGCCCCCTCGCCGCCGACCTCCTCACCGACGAACGAGGCGAATATCAGCTCGCGGCCCGCGGGGAGCGTCGCGTCCCGGAACGCGCACATCGCGGCCGCGACCGACCCCTTCATGTCGGCGGTGCCGCGGCCGTAGATCCGCCCGTCGCGGCGCTCGACGACGTACTCGCCGTCGAGTCCGTCGCCCGTCGTCTGTGCTTCCGCGGGCGGGACCACGTCGTGGTGGCCGATCAGGGCGAGCGAGTCGGCGTCGGGGTCGTCGGTCGCGCCCGCGAACGCGAGGACGTTGCCCGCGTCGTCGCGCTCGACGGTCGCGTCCGTCTCCGCGCGCAGCCACTCCTCGATGGCGTCGCCGGCGGCCGTCTCGTCCTCGTGCGAGGGGATCGAGACGAGCCGCTCGGTCAGGTCCGCGAGTTCCTCCATGCCGTCTGTGGCGACCGTCACCGCATAAACGCGTCCCTCGCGGCGACCCGGAACGGGGAGAGCGAACCGGCCGCGACCGAGTCAGGTCGTGAACAGTTCGGTGTCGTCCGGGACCGCGAACAGGCCGAGCCGGACCCCGGCGTCGAGCCACCCGTAGCCGTACGAGTAGGAGGCGAGCGCGTTCACTGGGTCGCCGTCCTCGCGGAAATGGCGGCCGTCGTCGAGGTACGACTCGGCCATCTCGGTCACGTCCGCGGCGGCCTCGCCGAGCGGGGTGTCGGCCGGCGGCCGCGGCTCCGCGACCGCCAGCGCGTCCGCGAGCATCCGCTCGTAGCGGTCCGTCTTCTCCTGTAGGTCGGCGGGCATACGCGAGTGTTCCGACGGGCGGACAAAAGCGACCGGGTCGGTCGCGCTCGCGGCGCTCCGCGTGTTTTTATTGCTCTCGGGACCACGAACCCGATAGATGGCGTTCCCCGCTCGCCCTCCGGCGGAGGGCCGATCGGCCCTCGCGCTCGTGGTTGCGACCAACCTCCTGCCACTCGCCGGCGTCGTCGCGTTCGGCTGGAACGTCGGCGAGCTGCTCGCGGTGTACTGGATCGAGGTCGCGGTCCTCGTGATCGCCCACGCCTGCGCCGCGATGTTCGCCGAGCGGCCGATCGATCTGTCTAACCGCTCGTTCTACATCACCGGCTACGACGAGGACACCGAACGAGACGAAGTGTGGGAGCACGACCCCGAACCGATCCGGCTCGCCTCGTGGCTGCCGCCGATATATCGCCGGAACGTCGGCGTCGTCCGCCGGTCACTGGGCGTGTTCGTATTTCTGCTCGTACCGCTTCTCCCGGTAGGCTGGGACGCGCTCTCGTATCTCACGCCCGCCGTCGGGCTGGCGGCGCTCGGCGTCTGCGGCGCGCAAGTCGCGGAGGTTCGCCGCGAGTTCCTCGCCGAGCAGGCGTACGAGGATCGGTCGCCGTACATGGTCGTCGAGGCGGCACAGCGCGTCGTCTTCTTCTACTTCATGATCGGAATCGTGACGGTGACTGCGGTCACGTTCGGCATCTTCGTGGTCGAGGCGGCCATCGCTCCCGGGGCGCTCGACGAGTTCGCCGAGGCGTTCGGCGTCGAGGTCGTCGTCCTTCCGTACCTCCTCCCGATCACGCTCGCGAAGGCGACCGTCGAGTGGGGCCGTCGGCGCGCCTTCCGCGAGGATGACCCGGACGGGATCGCGACGTGGTTCACCGGCGAGGACCCGCGACGTGAGTGGAAGAAGCGGGAGGAGTCCGCCGACGACTGGTGAGGGGAGGACGCGGAGCGCGGCCGACGAAGCGCAACGCCGATAC
>NZ_AOJD01000060.1 GCF_000337415.1 Halorubrum tebenquichense DSM 14210
GGCACGGCTACGACGGGATCGTGGTGCGGACGCGGGACGCGCTCGACGCCGGGGGACCCGATCGCGACGGCGGTGCGGAAGACGACGATGGCGGCCACGAGAGCCCCGTCCGCGACCCGGCGGCGATCCGCGAGGAGTACGGGATCGACGTCGTCGACGCGGTGGAGATCGACGCCGACGACCCGACGAGCGCCTCGGGCGCGGTCGGGAACCACCGCTCGGACCGGACCGTGGTCTGCGTCGTCGGCGGGGACGACGCCCTGAACCGGTTCGCGGTCGAGCAGGAGCGCGTCGACGTCCTCGTCCGGCCGATGGCCGGCGGCGGCGACGTCAACCACGTCCTCGCGAAGGCGGCGCGCGACAACGGCGTCCGCGTCGAGTTCGACTTCGGGCCGGCGCTCCGCGCGACGGGCGGGAAGCGCGTCCGGGCGCTCGGCGACCTCCGGAAGCTCCGCGAGATCGTCGCCCACTACGACGCGCCCTACGTCGTCAGCGCGAACGCAGGCTCGCACCTCGGGCTCCGAGCGCCCCGCGAGCTGGTCGCCGTCGGCGAGGCAACCGGATTCGACGCCGAGGCCGTCCGCGAGGGGCTGCGGGCGTGGGCGGATCTCGCCGAGCGCAACCGGGAGCGCCGCTCCGAGGGCTTCATAGAGCCGGGGGTCCGACGTGGCAGGTATGAAGAAGACGGTTGAGGAACACGCCGAGCGGTTCTCCGAGAAGGCGGCCGAGTACGACGACTCGAAGAGCGACGAGTACCACGCGTGCGCCGGGCTGGTGATCGACCACGCCGCGCCGGAGCCGGACGACGTCGTCCTCGATCTGGGCGCGGGGACCGGAGCGATCGCGCTCGCGCTGGCCGAGGACGCCGAGCGCGTCCTCGCCCGCGACATCAGCGAGGGGATGATGGAGGAGGGCCGCCGGAAGGCGGCCGAGCGGGGCCTCGACAACGTCGAGTTCGCGTACGGCGAGTTCCGCGAGCCCGGGCTGGAGCCGGACCAGCGGGTCGACGTCGTCACCTCGAACTTCGCGCTCCACCACCTCGCGGACGACGAGAAGCGCGAGGCGATCGGCGTGATGGCGGCGACGGGCGCGCGCCGGATCGTCCTCGGCGACGTGGCGTTCTTCGAGGAGCCGGACCCGGACGCGCCCTTTTACAGCCCGGAGGTCGACGACCCGGCGACGGTCGGCACGCTGGTCGAGGCCTTCACCGACGAGGGGTTCGCGGTGACCGCCGTCGAGCGCGTCCACGACCAGGTGGCGGTGATCGTCGCCGAGCGGATCCGGGACCTCCCGGCGTGATCGCCCCGTGAAACACCTCCCGAAGCACCTGCGGCCGCGGTGGCGGTACCTCGCGGTCGGGATCGAGTCGTGGTCCGACGCCGAGATCGGTCGGCGCGCGTTCCAGCGCGCGCTGTGGTACAGCGCCGGCAACCTCCTCGGCGACGCCGGGAGCGCCGACGCCGACCTCACGCTGCTGTCGTTCTCGCACGCGGACGGGACCGGCGAGGCCGTCGTCCGCGTCAGACACGGCCACGTCGACGACGCGCGCGCCGCGATCGCCTGCGTGAGCGAGGTCGACGGCGAGCCGGTCGGGATCCTCGTCAGGGGGATTTCGGGGACGGTGCGTGCCTGTGAGGAAAGATATATGGGTCGCGCGAACCCCAGTTCGACACAGCGAGACGTCGCGTTCGGGAGCGCCGAACGGGCCGCGGTCGTGCGCGGCGACGCGTGCGACCTGCGGGTCGAGTCGGGTCGCGTCGGCGCGACGACGTTCGACATCGAGTGATATCATGCAGGGCCAATCCCAACAACAGGCGTACGACCGCGGCATCACCATCTTCTCACCGGACGGTCGACTCTACCAGGTCGAGTACGCCCGGGAGGCGGTGAAGCGAGGGACGGCGAGCGTCGGCATCCGCGCCGAGGACGGAGTCGTCCTCGCGGCGGACAAGCGCGCCCGCTCCCCTCTCATGGAGCCGGAGAGCATCGAGAAGCTCCACAAGGCCGACGACCACGTCGGCGTCGCGAGCGCCGGCCACGTCGCCGACGCGCGCCAGCTCATCGACTTCGCCCGCCGGCAGGCGCAGGTGAATCAGCTCCGCTACGGCGAGCCGGTCGGCATCGAGACGCTGACGAAGAACATCACCGACCACATCCAGCAGTACACGCAGGTCGGCGGCGCGCGCCCGTTCGGCGTCGCGCTCATCGTCGGCGGCATCGAGAACGGCGAGCCGCGCCTGTTCGAGACCGACCCGTCCGGCACGCCCTACGAGTGGCAGGCGCTGTCGATCGGCTCGGACCGCAGCGACCTCCGCGACTACCTCGAGGAGGAGTACGAGGAGGGCCTCTCGACCGACGAGGCCGTCGGGCTCGCGCTCGACACACTCGCGCAGTCGAACGACGGCGAGCTGACGCCCGACGGCGTCGGCGTCGCCACGATCACCGTCGACGACGAGCAGTACGCGGAGCGCCCCGTCGACGAGATCGAGGCGGTCCTTGACGAGCGGGACCTGCTCCCCGCGGACGACGACGAGGCGGACGAGAGCGGCGACGACGAGGAGTAGCGACGCGGACGACGGCGGGAGGTCGCCGCCCCGTTCCGGATCTTATTCGACGACCCCGCGGCCCGCGAGCGACGCGGTCGGTCGGGAGAGTTATGCCGTCGGGGACCGACCGACGACGCGTGCAGAAGACGGTACTCATCACCGGCTGTTCCTCGGGTATCGGCCGCGCCGCGGCGCACGCGTTCCTCGACGAGGGGTGGACCGTGTACGCGACCGCGCGGAACCCCGCGGACGTCGAGGCGCTCGGCGAGGCGGGCTGTGAGCTCGCCACGCTCGACGTGACCGACCAGGGCGACGTCGACCGCGTCGTCGACCGGATCCTAGACGAGGAGGGAGCGATCGACGCCCTGATCAACAACGCCGGCTACGGCCAGTTCGGACCGATCGAGGACGTCACCACCGACCGGGTCCACGACCAGTTCGATGTCAACGTGTACGGCCCGCACCGGTTGATCCGGGCGGTGCTGCCCGCGATGCGCCGCGAGCGCGACGGGACCATCGTCAACGTCTCGTCGGTCGCGGGGCGGGTGTCCATTCCCGGCGGCGGCGTGTACAGCGGGTCGAAGTTCGCCCTCGAAGCGATGTCCGACGCGCTGCGCAACGAGGTCGCGGACCTCGGCATCGACGTGGTCGTCGTCGAGCCCGGCCCGGTGAAGACGAACTTCTCGAAGCGCGCGGAGGCGGAGGCCGACCCCGAGGAGCGCGAGGGGATCGAGCGGACCGACGCCTACGACGAGTTCTACGCGATGTTCGAGGACGCGCAGCTGATCGGCGGCGACGGCCCCGGCTCGGTCGAGCCGGAGCTCGTCGCGAACGCCATCTACGACGCCGCGAGCGCGACGCAGCCGCCGGCGCGCGTCCAGCCCGGGACGGTCGCCCGCGTCGGCGTCCTCGCCCGGTTCCTCCCGGACGCGCTGGTGGACAAGGCGTACGGGTTCGTCAGGAACTTCACCTCGTAGAGGGACCGCGACGCGACGGACTCACTCCTCGAAGCCGTCGGGGTCGACCGCAAAGGGGCTCTCTCCCTCTCGCCAGTCCCAGCCCGGAAGTCTCGTCTGGAACCCCGCCGCGAGCGCCGCGTCGAGGTCGTCCGCCCCGGCCGTCCCGGCTCCCCGTTCGTCCGCCTCCGCCGCGGCGTCGCGGTGGACGTGGAGGTCCGCGACGTGGAACGTCGCCTGCGCGAGCAGCGAGAGCGGCCGCCCGCCGGCGACCGTCGCCGCCAGTTCGCGGCCGAGTACCTCGTCGACGACGAATCCGGCGTAGTCGCCCGTCACGTCGAGGTCGCGCAGGAGCGCGACGTAGGCAGCGACGTTGACCGCGACCTCGCCGTCGGCGAAGACGGCGTCGACCTCGCGGCGGTACACCGCGGGCGACACGGCGTCGACGCTCGTCTCGAAGAGCCGGCCGAGCCGGTCGCGGGTGTCGTTGAGGATCGGGACGACCACGTCGGCGCGGTCGCGGACCCAGTCGCGTTCGTCGCGGACCGTCTGCGGCGTGACGCGCATGCGCCGCGTTCGGCCGCCGGGTGCTTGCCCTTTGCGAAGGCTTTTATAACGGCGGGGCAGTAGCGTGAACCAAGCGGGTTTTCGCTGGCTGTTCCCGCGTACGGAACCAGTACGGACAGTACTTCCACTATGCCTACCCCGTCACGGTCGACCGATCGGCGGCGAGTCGCCGCGCGACGCGCGACGCGATTCGACGACGACGGCCCCGACGACCCGCAGTGAGATATGAGTCAAGTCGATAAGCAACTCGATACGTTGAAATCGGAGATCGAACAGGAGATTCCGAACGACATCACGGTCACAGATGTCAAATACGAGGGCCCGGAGCTGGTCGTGTACACGCGCGACCCCAAGCGATTCGCGGGTGACGGCGACCTGATCCGGCGGCTCGCCTCGAAGCTCCGCAAGCGGATCACGGTCCGCCCGGACCCGAGCGCCCTCTCCCCGCCCGCGCGGGCCGAAGAGGAGGTCCGCGAGGTGATCCCGGACGACGCCGGGGTGACGGACCTCGACTTCCACGAGGACACCGGCGAGGTCGTCATCGAGGCCGAGAAGCCGGGGATGGTGATCGGCCGCCGCGGCTCGACGCTCCGCGAGATAACCCAGGAGGTCGGCTGGACCCCCGAGGTCGTTCGGACGCCGCCGATAGAGTCCTCCACCGTCTCGAACGTGCGCGGCTTCCTGAAGAACGAGCGCGAGGAGCGCCGCGACATCCTCGAACGCGTCGGCCGCCAGATCCACCGCGAGGAGATGTCCGACGACGAGTGGGTCCGGATCACGACGCTCGGCTGCTGTCGCGAGGTCGGCCGCGCGGCCTTCATCCTCTCGACGCCTGAGACCCGGATCCTCATCGACTGCGGCGACAAGCCCGGCGCGGAGGGCGAGGTCCCGTACCTTCAGGTCCCCGAGGCGCTCGGGGCGGGCGCGGCGACGCTCGACGCGGTCATCCTCACGCACGCCCACCTCGACCACTCGGCGCTGGTCCCGCTCCTCTTCAAGTACGGCTACGACGGCCCGATCTACACGACGGAGCCGACCCGCGACCTGATGGGCCTGCTCACGCTCGACTACCTCGACGTCGCGGCGAAGGACGGCCGGACGCCCCCGTACGAGTCCGCGCAGGTCCGCGAGGCGATCAAACACACCATCCCGCTGGAGTACGGCGACGTGACCGACGTGGCCCCGGACGTGAAGCTCACGTTCCACAACGCGGGTCACATCCTCGGCAGCGCCGTCACGCACTTCCACATCGGCGACGGCCTCTATAACGTCGCGTTCTCGGGCGACATCCACTACGAGGACACCCGGCTGTTCAACGGCGCGGTCAACGACTTCCCGCGCGTCGAGACGCTCGTGTTAGAGTCCACCTACGGCGGCCGCAACGACTACCAGACCGACCAGGAGGACTCCGAAGAGGCGCTCAAGGAGGTCATCAACGAGACCTACGAACAGGGCGGGAAGGTCGTCATCCCGGCGTTCGCCGTGGGGCGTTCACAGGAGATCATGCTCGTCTTGGAGGAGGCGATGCGAGAGGGCGAGATCCCGGAGATGCCGGTCCACCTCGACGGGATGATCTGGGAGGCGACCGCGATCCACACGACCTACCCCGAGTACCTCCGCGACGACCTCCGCGACCGCATCTTCCACGAGGACGAGAACCCGTTCCTCGCCGACCAGTTCAACCACATCGACGCCGGCGAGGACGAGCGACAGGACGTCGCCGACGGCGACGAGTGTATCGTCATCTCCACCTCGGGGATGATCGAGGGCGGGCCGATCATGTCGTGGCTCCGCCACATCGGCCCCGACCCGGACTCGAACCTCGTGTTCGTCGGCTATCAGGCGCAGGGGACGCTCGGCCGCCGGATCCAGAACGGTTGGGACGAGATTCCGGTCGACGGCTGGGGCGGCGGAAGCCGCGGCGACACACTCACGCTGGAGATGGGGACCGAGGTCGTCGACGGCTTCTCCGGCCACGCCGACCGGCAGGGGTTAGAGAACTTCGTGAAGACGATGAACCCGCGCCCGGAGAAGGTGCTGTGCGTCCACGGCGACGAGAGCTCCGTTCAGGACCTCTCCTCGTCGCTGTACCACGACTACAACATGCGGACGTTCGCGCCGAAGAACCTGGAGACGTTCCGGTTCAAGTGAACTGACCGGGGCGGCCGCATTTTCGCCGAATCTGTTCTGCCGGACCCGCGCCGTCGAGCTCGCTTTGAGATACCCGTGCCGTCAGTCCTCGACTTTCCCGTCGCGGCGGTCCCGCTCCGCGGCGTCCGGGTCGCGCTCGGCTGGGTCGCCGTGCCCGCCGCCGCCGGGCGTCAGGATCGAGACGGTCGTCCCGGCCGGTACGTCGACCGACGCCTTCGCCGGGACCGGTTCGCCGTCGATCAGGTTCTTCCCCATTGCCCCGTCCTCGCCGCCGGCGAGCCCCCGCGGGGCGGTCCGCCGCCGCTCGGTCAGCAGCGAGACGGTCGCGTCCGTCTCGACGGTGACGGTCCGTTCGAGGCCGAGACCGCCGCGATACCGGCCGTCACCGCCGCTCGACGGGCGCAGCGCGTACCGCTCGACGCGGAGCGGGTACGCCGTCTCCAGCGCCTCGACCGGCGTGTTGAGCGTGTTCGTCATCCCGACCTGAACGCCGTCCATCCCGTCTTTTGTCGGCCGGCCGCCGAACCCGCCGGCGATTGTCTCGTAGTAGGTGAACTCGCCGTCGCGGTCGCCGACGATCAGGTTGTTCATCGTCCCCTGTCCGCCCGCGGGGATCTCCTCGGGGACCGCCTCGGCGAGCGCGGCGAGGGCGACGTCCGTGACGCGCTGGCTCGTCTCGACGTTCCCGCCGACGACCGCGGCCGGCGGGCGCGGGTCGAGCAGCGACCCCTCCGGGGCGGAGATCGACACCGGCTCGTAGCAGCCGTGGTTCGGCGGGATCTCCGGGTCGGTGACCGCGCGGACGACGAAGTACACCGCGCTCTTGGCGACCGAGAACGGCGCGTTCAGGTTGCCGTCCACCTGGTCGGCCGTCCCGGCGAAGTCGACGTCGATCCCGGACCCGTCGACGGTGACCGCGACCTCGACGGGGACGTCCGCGTCCGTCACGCCGTCGCCTTCGAGGACGTCGGCGGCGCGGTAGGTGCCGTCGGGCAGGTCGGCGATCTCGCTCTCGACGCGCTCGCGGGAGTAGTCGATGACGGCGTCGAACGCGTCGAGCAGCGTCGCGCCGTGCTCGTCGAGCAGTTCGCCGACCCGCTCCTCGGCGCGCGCGTTCGCGGCCCGCTGCGCCCGGAGGTCCGCCTCCCGCTCGTCCGGGGTCCGGACGTTGGCGAGGATCAACTCGCGGACGGCCTCGTTCGGCTCGCCGCCGTCGACGAGGCGGACCGCCGGGAGGCGCAGCCCCTCCTCGTAGATCTCCCGCGCGCCGGGCGGCATGCTCCCCGGGGCGCTGCCGCCGACGTCGGCGTGGTGCGCGCGCGACACCGCGAAGCCGACGACCTCGCCGTCGGGCGCGATCGGCGAGACAAGCGTTACGTCCGGGAGGTGCGTCCCCCCGGCGAACGGGTCGTTGACGACGAACACGTCGCCCGGCTTCGGGTCCTCCTCCAAGACGACGGCGACCGCGTCGGGCATCGCGCCGAGGTGGACCGGGATGTGTTCCGCCTGCGCGACCATCCGGCCGTCGGCGTCGAACAGCGCCGTCGAGCAGTCCTGTCGCTCCTTGATGTTCGGCGAGTACGCCCCGCGGATCAGCACGTGACCCATCTCGGCCGCGACGCTCTCCAGTTGGTTGCGGAGGATCTCAAGCGTGACCGGGTCGAGGTCGGCCTCGCTCACGCGTCGCTCACCTCCGCGACCAGCGCGCCGTCGCCGCGCAGTCGCACGCCCCATCCCGGCGGCACGACGACCGTGCTCTCCGCGCCCTCAACCACCGCCGGCCCCGCCACCGCCTCGTCCGCCGGGAACCGCTCGCGGTCGTAGACGGGGGTCTCGCGGGTCCCCTCGGAGAACACCGCCTCGCGGATGGTCCGCGGTTCTGCGTCGCCGCCGCCGACGGACTCGATCGCGGGCGCGCTCCGCGGGACCGTCGCCGTCGCGCGACAGTTCACGAGTTCGACCGGTTCGTCCGCGCGGTAGCCGTACGCCGACTCGTGGGCCGCCGCGAACCGCTCGCCGGCCGCCGCCGGGTCGAACGGCCGCTCGACGTCGACGGTGAGTTCGAAGCTCTGCCCGGCGTACCGGAGGTCCGCGGCGTACTCCACCCGCGCCGCGTCCGGGTCGCTGACCTCGCCCAGCAGCCGGTCGGTCAGGTCCCCGTACACGTCGTCGACCGACTCGGCGTCGACCTCGGCGAGCGGGCCCTGTCGCGTCCGCACCGCGTCGCGGGTCTCGTCGGCCGCGAGCAGCCCGTACGCCGACAGGACGCCGGACGCGTGGGGGACGACGACGCGGTCGATGTCGAGCCCGTCCGCGATCGACACGGCGTGCATCGGCCCGGCACCGCCGAACGCGACGAGCCCGAACGCCCGGGGGTCGTGGCCGCGCTCGACGGTGACCGAGCGGATCGCGCGGCTCATGTCGGCGTTCGCGACGCGGTGGACGCCCAGCGCGGCCGCGACCGGCCCGTCCATCCCCGCTTCGTCGGCGAGGTCGGCGAGCGCGTCGCGGGCGGCCCCCGCGTCGAGCGAGAGGTCCCCGCCGAGGTCGGTGTCCGCCCCGACGTAGCCTAAGACGAGGTCCGCGTCCGTGACGGTCGGCTCCGTGCCGCCCTTGCCGTAGCAGGCGGGACCGGGGTCGGCACCGGCCGAGCGCGGCCCGATCCGGAGCGCGCCGCCGGCGTCGACCCACGCGATCGACCCGCCGCCGGCCCCCACCGTCTCGACGTCGACCATCGGCGTCCCGATCGGCCGGTCGGCGATCACGGCCTCCGTGGTCCGCTCGACCTCGCCGTCGCGGACGAGGCTCACGTCGCTGGAGGTGCCGCCCATGTCGAAGGTGACCAGCCCCTCGCGGTCCGCGTCGGTCGCCGCCGCGGCGCTCGCGCCCACGACCCCCGCCGCGGGCCCCGAGAGGACGGTCGTCACGGCGTTCCGCCTGACGGTCTCGGCGTCGGTGACGCCGCCGTTGGCCTGCATGATCCGCGGCCGCGGGAGGCCGAGGTCCCGCGCCCGCTCGGTGAGGCGGCCGACGTAGCCGTCGATCGCCGGCCGGACGTACGCGTCGACGACCGTCGTCGAGGTGCGCTCGTACTCGCGGAACTCCGGCAGGACCTCGCGGGAGGCCGACACGGGCACGTCGAGCGCCTCGCGCAGCCCCGCCGCGACCCGCCGCTCGTTCTCCGGGCTGGCGTAGGCGTGGAGGAGGCAGACCGCGACGGACTCGACGTCCGCCTCGCGGAGGTCGGCGACGAGCGCCTCGACGTCCCCGTCGTCGACCGGGCGCTCGATCCCGTCGGCGGTCGCGCGCTCGGCCACCTCGAACCGGCGTCGTCTGGGAACGAGCGGCGTCGGCTTCTCGGCGTCGAGGTCGTACAGCGACGGGCGGGTCTGCCGGCCGATCTCGAGCACGTCTCGGAATCCCTCGGTCGTCACGAGCGCGGTCCGCGCGCCGTCGTTCTCCAGCAGCGCGTTGACGGAGACGGTCATCGCGTGGGAGAACTCCGTGACGCTCTCGGGGTCGATGCCGGCCGCCTCGCAGGCCTTCTCGATCCCCGCGACGACTCCCTCGCTCTGGTCCTCGGTGCTCGGCACCTTCGCGGTGACGAGGTCGCCGCCGAGCGAGAGCGCCACGTCGGTGAACGTGCCGCCGACGTCGACGCCGATCGCTCGGGGATCATCGGTTCGCCCGCCCATCTACGGCACCTCCGCGGCGTCCCGGAGGGCCCGGACGCCGGAGGACGCGGTCTCTCGGTCGCGTGGCATGGGACGATCTGATTACCGGACGGACTTAATCCCGCGCGGTTCGGCGGGGGTGCGGCGGCGACTCCCGCGCGCTGACGGCGGCGCGACCATCTTCGGCGACAGCAGGAGGGGAGAGGCGTCCTGCTCGCCGCCGATCCCGGCTCCGGGTTCCTCGCGGGTCTCGGCGACTCTCACGCGGGGGTCCGCGGCGCTCACGTCGCCCTCGCCGTCTTCGGCGCGGTGCTCACGACCGTCTACGGGGCGCTGTACCAGCTCGCGACGATGTTCACGCAGACGGAGCTACACGGCGTCGACCACCGCCACCGCGCCGTCGAGGAGGTCGGCCACCCCGTCGGCGTCGCCGCGCTCGCGGCCGGTCGGCTCGTCGAGTCCTCGGCGGTCGCGCGCGTCGCCGGAGACCGTCCGCGACGCGGTGCGTAACGTGGAGCCGCTCGTCCGGTCGGCGGGGTTCGACGAGGTCGCGGTCGACGGGGAGACGGTGCGCGTGGCGAACGACGTGGGTCCCGCGTCGATCGAACTGACGCTGGAACTCGTCGGCGACCTCCTCGACGCCGCTATGATCGAGCGACAGCGCCGGGCGGAGCGCTCCGCCCAGTTCGACTGGCTCGAAGGCCGGTGTGAGAGCGACGGTCGCGGCGAGGGCAGTACTTAAGCGACGCCGCGGCGACCGCCACGTATGCGCATCGCGCTCATCGCGCACGACGAACTGAAAGACGAGATGGTCGCGTTCGTCGAGGCACACGCGGCCGCCCTCGACGACTGCGAACTGGTAACCACCGGGACGACCGGCAAACGCATCTCCGAGGAGACCGGGCTGGCGGTCAACAGGCAGTCATCCGGGCCGCTCGGGGGCGACCTCCAGATCGGTGCGATGATAGCGAACGACCGGATCGACGGGGTCGTTTTCCTCCGCGACCCCCTGACGGCGCAGGCGCACGAGCCGGACATCTCGGCGCTGTTGCGGGTCTGCGACGTGAAGGACGTGCCGCTGGCGACGAACGTCGCGTCCGCGGAGATGCTCGTCGAGGGACTGCTCGGCGACGATTCTCTCGACTGATACCGACGACCGCGGTCATTTAAACAGTGCGACCGAAGGGACGACAGATGACTCGCTCGCACCGCGCCCGCGTCGGCGTCCTCGCACTCGCGCTGCTGCTCGTCGCCGCGGGCGTCGGCGGCGGGGCGGTCGCCGGGAGCGCCTCGGCGTCGGCGACCCACGCGTCGACCGTTTCGGAGGGTCCAGCGACCGTCGGGCCGGGCCTCGACGGGAACGGGAGCGAGGTCGGGCCGATAACGCGCTGTTTCACCGGCGAGGGATACCCGATATCCATCGGCGGCCAGGGCGGGGCGACGATGGAGGCGGTGCTCCACCTCTCCGTGCTGACCGACTCCGGCGCGGGCAACGAGTTCGGCCTCGAAACCGCCGGGTCGCTCGACGGCGAGCCGATCGTGACGCTCGCGGCCGGCGTCAGGCTGACCGCCCGGGAGGCGATCGCGAACGGCGTCGACCCGTTCGCGGCCTTCGACGTGTTGTACACCTACGACCTTCGCCTGCCGATGTTCGAGGGAGCGGTCGGCGACGCCGGCTACGAGGACGACGGGTCGCCGATCGACTCGACCGCCGGCGCGGCCGCCTGCTGACTCACCGTCGCGACCGCTCGGATCCGACGCCGTCGCGGTCCGGCGGACGGACGCCGCGGACCAGCGCCAGCACCGCCTGCCGAGTCGCCTCGACCCCGTCGCCGGTCGGGTACGCGCCGCCCGCGAGCAGGTACTCGCCGCGCTTCCACACCGCGAGCAGCGCCTCCACCGGGACCCGCTCGCCGTCGGCGGTACAGCGGCCGTGGAAGGTCGAGAGCGTCGCGCGCGACGCCTTCGGATCGTCGACCGCGAGCGAGCGGTCGTCGCGGTGTTCGAGTCCCGTGATCTCCCGGTCGGCGAGGCGGTCGCGGAACCCCTCGCGTGCTCGCGACTCGACGAGTCGGGTCAGGGCGGGGTTCGGACCGGTGTCCGGGGAGAGGCGGAGTCGGCTCGCGAAGAAGAACGGGCGCGGGGGCGGGGTCTCGCGCTCGTACCGCGTCGTGGCCGCCGTGACCGACACCGGTCCCGCGGCGAACGGCCGCTCGGTCGTCTCCGCGACGAGCGTCCAGCCGTCGAGGCGGTCGCGGGGGACGGCGGGGGGCTCCATGGGCGTCGTTCGCCGGGCGGACAGTTAAAACGGACCGCCGGTCAGTGGTCGTCTTCGCGCCACTTGTGTTCGCACTCGGTACAGACGAAGAAGCGCGTCTCTGACTCGTCGGCCGCCCGGATCTGTTGCATGTACCAGTACGCCTGGTCGTTGTCGCACTCGGGGCACTGCGCGGTCGTCGTCGGCAGCCCCTTGTCCTCGGCGTCGCTCACGTCGACGATCTCGGACTCAACCTGTGACTGGGTCGTCCACTCGTCGTCGCCGTCGTCGCGCCCGATCTCGTGGCCGCAGGAGTCGCACACCCAGTGGTCTTCGCCCTCGCCGGATTTCATCATGGATCCGCACTCGTCGCAGAACTTCATGCCCGAACCTACCGCGGATCGCATATAAGCGGCGGGATCGCGAACGAGCCGCGTTCCGGGCGCTGCGGGTCGGTCAGTCCTCGTCGACGTGCTCGGCGAGCGCGAACCGCACGCGCTCTTCCTCCGGGCCCTTCGTCTCCCGGCCCGTGACGACGACCTCGCCGATGTCGGCCGTGTTCTCGACGTGCGTCCCCGCGCAGGCGGTCCGGTCGTACGGCTCGTCGCCCTCGCTCTCCCCCGCGATCTCGACGATCCGGAGTTCTTCGATCGAGTCGGGGAGGAGATCGATCCGCGTCCGCTCGGTGTCGAGCGTCGCCTCCGCTTGCTCGCGGTCCATCGCGTAGCTCGACACCGGACGCGCGTCGGCGACGAGTTCGTTGAGCCGCGTCTCGATCCGATCGAGGTCCGCGTCGGAGAACCGGTCGTGGGCGGCGTCGAGCCGCGCGCGGTCGGCGTACAGTTGGTTGCCGGTCGTCCGCGCGTCGAACTCGTCGAGCAGCAGGGCGGAGAGCAGGTGCTGTGCGGTGTGGTACCGCGAGTGCGCCGCCCGTCGGTCGGCGTCGATCTCGCCTCGCACCGCCGTGCCCGGTTCGGGCAGTTCTGGCGGCTCTCCGTCGCCGCCGTCCGCGTCCTCGGCCGTCCCGAGCGCGTGGTACACCGTGTCCCGCTTCTCGACGTCGACCACGCGCCAGACGCGGTCGCCGTCGGCCGCTCGCAGCGCGCCCGTGTCGTGGGGCTGGCCCCCGCCGGTCGGGTAGAAGTGCGTCCGGTCGAGCACGACCCGCGGCGGGTCCGAGAGGGCGCGCTCGACCGTCGCGTCGAACGCCGTCACGGAGTCGTCGTCGAGGTACAGTTGCTCGGTCACGAGTCCGGAGAGGAGCGCCGCGAGGAAATATCGATCGACCGGGACCATCCATCGACGCCCCGAGCGCGGCCCTCCGTCGACGCCTCGGGTGCGGTGGAGTGTTCTGGACGCGAACACTGCTTCACATCCAGATCTCAGCCGCGATAGTCGGGTGTCTACGTTTATGCGTGCGCCCGGCGTACCTCGCGCCATGTTCGGGGGTGAGCGCGCGCAGAGCGAGGTGCTCGGGACGGTGTTACTGCTGGGGCTGACGGTCGCGGTCGTCGGCACCACGGTCGCACTCGGCGGGACCGCGCTCGGCGACTCCCAGCGGACCGCGGACCTCCAGCGCGTCGAGGGAGCGATGACGCAGATGGACTCGAAGGCGAGCCTCGTCGCGCACGGGGAATCGCCGAGCCAGCGGGTCTCGTTCGGAGAGAGACGGGGAACGATGTCGATCGACGACGACGCCGGTCGAATGATCGTCGCCGAAAACGAGTCCGGTGAGGAGATACTCAACGCGAGCCTGACTGCGCTCGTATACGAGAACGACGGAACGAAGGTCGCCTATCAAGGCGGAGGGGTCTGGCGGTCCAACGGGAACCACACGTCGATGGTCTCGCAGCCGGAGTTCCACTACCGCGGCGAGACGCTCACGATCCCATTGATCACCGTCGCAAACGACTCGGAGGTCGACAGCGACCGCCTGACGATCACTGCCAACGGGACACCGAAGGGCCACGTGGAGCGGAACCCGGTCGTCGACGACGTCACGGTCACGGTGACGGGAGATTATCACGGAGGATGGGCGTCGTTCTTCGAGTCGCGAACCGACTCGCGGATCGTCGAACGCGGAGACAATTCGGTCACGGTAGTCCTGCGGACGGAACTCATCGGCAACGGCGTCCCGCAGTCCCTCGGCGTGCTGGGAAACAGTAAGTTCAACCTCGAATCCATCGGTTCGCTGTCCGCCGACAGCTACGACTCGGCCGTCGCCGGGCCGAACGACCGCACCGGCAACGCCGTCATCGCGGTCGGCGGGTCGATCGACGGCCCCCAGGGTAATGGTAACCAAGAGGAGTACATCACGATCAACGGAAGTCTGTTGGCTAAGGATTCCATCCAGCCGAGTCCCAGTGGACTCAAAAACGGGAACCACGGGATCGTCACAAAGAATGTCACCGAGGGCGCGGAGATCGACGACCCGACTCCCGTCGACGGATACCTCTTTCAGGCGTTCTCCGAGTACGACGACCGCTACGCCAACGAGTCGACGGTGACCTACTCGGACTGGACGGAGGTGAAGGACGACGAGCCGGTGACGGAGCCCGCCACGGTCGGGGATGATCTCGAAGTCGACGGAACGACGGAGTCGTACCGGGTCGAGGACGCCGTGCTCGGCGTCGACAACGAAAACGACCTCTCGATTGAGGACGGGGGCAGCCTTACGCTGGAGGCGGCCGGTGGACAGGCAGGGTTCGAGTTCGACGACCTCGAGGTCGAGTCCGGTGAGCTCGTGCTCGACACGACCGACGGCGACATCGACCTGTTCGTCGACGGCGGCGTCTCGTTCGGCGGTGAGAGTGCCAGTCCCGCGAACCTCACCGTCATCGGCGACGGCGCGGTCCGGCTGTACGCGAGGGGCGACGTGTCATTCAGGCGGGACGTGAACGTCGACGTCGGGTCCGGAGCGGAGCTTCGGTTGTTCCACGACGACGGCGACGGCGACATCGATATCGGCGGCGAGGGCGACGATGACGACCCCGACGACGGCGGCGTCAGCGTCACTACCGGGCCGAACGAGCCCGCCGACGCGTTCTGGCTGTTCTCGAACGCGGACGAAATGGAGATCGACGGGTCTGACGACCCCGTCGACATCACGGGAACCATCTATGCGCCGAACGCCGAGGTCGAGGACGCAGAGGGGGCGGTCACGATCCGGGGCGCGCTTGTCGTGAACTCGCTCGGTGATTCAGAAAGCGACGAGGACAATGACGACAATTTAAGCGGTCTCGACCTGACAATTCGGTACGACGAGGCGCTCGCGACGGCCGAGGTGTTCGGCGAGGTGGAACGCGTGCCGACAATCACGTACCTCCACGTGTCGACACAGGATATCCGGATCGAGAGCGACTGACCGTCGCGATCGACGGCGTTCCCGCGATCAGTCGGAGAACCGGACGACGACCGTCGTTCGGTGGACGGCGACACGCTCGTCCGCGTTCAGCGTAACCACAAGCTCGTCACCCGTCCGGTCGATACCGTCGATCACCTCGCTCCCCCGCCCGTCGCGCCGGTCCTCGAAGTACCGCTCCCACGCGTCGACGGTTGAGCCCTCGAAGGTGAGGTTCGCGGACTCGCCGGCGTTAGAGACGGACCGGTCGTCCGCAAGGGTCGTGCGAACGAGAACCGTTCTCTCGCCCCCGGCTGTCGCGTCTCCGCGCGGCCGCAGGTCGACGAACCCGAACACCGTCCTGTCGCCGAACAGCAGGTCCGGTTCCCGGATCATGACGCTCCCGCCCCCGTCAGTCCGGATCACGGCACCGTACTCGTAGCGGATCTCGGTGTCTCCGGCCCCGCGGTAGACGACTGCTGCCGACACGTTCTCCAGCTCCCTGTTCGTCGAACTTTCGATGATTAGCCGGGAGCTCGCGTCGGTCGTCAGAGAGCCGCCGCCGAGCCGGAGTTCGGTCGACCTGCTCGGCGCGCCGTCCCGGCTGAGGTCGTTAACGTTGTCGTGGAGGACGTCGAACGCGCGCTCGACGTTGTTGTCGCGCTCGGCGAGCCGGGCGTCCTCCAGCCCGCCGAGACCGACGGTGAACGTGACCGCGATCGTCGTCGCGATCAGCTCGAACACGAGGACGAACCCGATCGTCTCGCTGACGCCGCGGTCGTCTCTCCGGAGGCCGGACTTCCGGTCGTCTCTCCGCGGACCCGAGCCGCGATCGAGACCGCTCATCGCTCGCTCACCACCACTGAGCCGTTCGCCTCGGCGTCCGGGTCCCAGCGTATCAGGAGATCCCCGCCGTCGACGGTGGTATTTCCGACCGCGACCCCGTCGCTCGTGCGGAACGGGACTTCGACGGTCGCGTCGGCCTGCTCGCTCTCCAGTGCGATCGTGCCGTTCTCCCCTGTCGCCTCGATCCGGATCCGATAGCCGGTTCCCGACACCCTGTCGGGGAGCGTCAGCGGTCGGTCGACCGTCAGGTTCTCGCGCGGCGGTGAGTCGCTCGACACGACCCTATCGACGGTCCCTAGATCGGCCGCGATCCGCTCGCCGACGACGGTGAGTTCGCCCTGTGCCGCGCGCTCGCGCTCCGTCTCGACGAAGGATCCGCCCGCCACGAACAGCCCGGAGAGCAGCAGCGTCGATATCGCGAGCGTCATGACGTAGCCGACGGTGACCGACACGGCGCGGTCCGTCCCGCCCGGCCTGTCACGCATCGCGCTCACCCGGCGCGAGCCGGACGGCGTCGCCGTAGGTCAGCTCCGGCGTCCGGTGGGTGAGTTCCACGTAGACGCTGTAGACGGCGTCGGCGACGTACGGCCGGGAGGGGCGGTCCGGGCTCGCGCCGCCGTCGCGGTCGTCGACGACGAGGTGGTAGGTCCCGGTCGCCGCGGTCCCGTTCTCGTAGCGCAGGTCGTACGGGTCGGACCCCGTCTGGACTCCGTCGGCCCAGACGAGCGCGTCGAACGGCACGCCGTTGACCGTACCGCCGGTGAAGTCAACGGCGTGGTTCCCGCCCGGTCCGGGCTCGAACGACTCGGTCGCCGGGGATCCGTCCCCGTCGTCCACGGTCACGGTCAGGTTGTCGCCCGACCCCGCGGACAGCGACGCCGACCAGGTTTCGTTGGTGCCGCCGTCCGTGCCGTCCGCAACGACCGTGAACACCGGGTCCGGCGAACTCGACAGGTCGTCGGGATCGACGGTCATCCGATAGTTCCGCGTCCGCGTTACCCCGCCGGCGACCGTCCAGTTCGCCGTCGTGCCGTCGGGGGCAGTCATGTTCCGGAAGCCGCTCTCGGTCTCGTTCTGGGCGACGAAGTACCCCCGGTCGACGGTGGAGCGGTTCACGCTCACGTTCGCGATCACCCCGTCGCGCGCCCGCAGACCGGCGACAGTGCGACCGTACGTCCCCGCGCTCTCGTCAAAGTCGTCGAGGACGTCGCCGTCGCTCGCGTTCCGGTGTTCGCGGTGGAGGATCCCGGCGAGGTCGTCGACGGCGTCGTCGCGGAACTCGATCGCCTCCGCGCCCCCCGCGTCCGTACCCCGAGTCGCGAGGTTCTCGGTGTAGATGACGGTGTTCAACAGGAGCACCACCGCGACGAAGAGGACGGCGAGCGTGAGCCCGGTGATCAGGATGATCTGCGCCCGGTCCTCGTCGTGGTCGGGGCCGTCGTTCTCGTGCCCGCGCCTGCGGGGGAAACTCACATCTGCCATGCGGTAATCTTCACCTCCACGACCGTGTACAGCGTGTCGCTCCCGCCGACCGACGGCGCGAAGTAGTCGTGTCCGCTCTCGTTCGCGAGCCGCGGCCCGGAGTAGGTCGCGTCGCCCGGATCGTCGACGCTGCCGTCGAACAGTCGGTCGTCGGCGTACAGCGCCACGCGGGCGCTCGCGGTCGCCGCGTTGTCGCTCGGCGATCCCATGTCGACCACGGTGGCGTCGCCCGTCCGGTTGCCGCCGTCCTCGGGGAAAGCCACCTCGATGTCGAAGGCGATCTGACGGTCGCCGAACGCCTCCGTCAGCGGGTCGTGGAGCGGGTGCGACGCCGGCGGCACCCCCGCGTAGCCGGCCTCGTCGCCGCTGTCGACGAACTCGCCGTCCTCGTAGTACAGCAGCGCGGCCCGCAGGTTCCCGCTTTCCCCGGTCGTCGTCAACACGTCCTGCGCGGCGATCGCCGCCTGATTCTCGACGTGCTGGTTCGACGTGCTCGCGGACAGCGGCGTGACGGCCGTCGCCTGCGTCGCGAAGATGAGGCCGGCGACGAGGAGCAGCGCCGCCGTGAACGCCTCCAGGGTGTGCGCCTGCCCGCGGTCGTCGGGGAGGTGTTCGACGAACATCTCACCACACCCGCAGCGTGAGCCGGTACGTCTCTGGATCCCCCGGGCTCTCGGGATCGTCGATGGTGACGATGCGGCTGGCGGCCGAGACGCTCTCCGTCCGCGGCGGTGCGGGACCGGCGCGCATCGTGGTGACGTTCCCGTTCGATTCGAGCTGCTGGACCCTCCCGTCCTGCGTCACGGTGAGATTGAGTCCGCGCAGGTCGTCGACGCCGAGTTCCGCGTGGAGGTCGTCGGCGTCTTCGGTCCACCCGCACTCCTCGTCGGCCGCCGGGGCAGTCCCGCCGAAGAACGCGAACGTACAGGCGTGCGACAGCGCCGCGGTCGAGCCGACGCCGGTGAGCGACGACTCCGCGAGCCGCGCCGCGCCGCGCTCGGCGACGATGACGGTCGCGCCCTCCCCGACCGCGTACGGCTCCAGAAGCGACGGGACGAACGCGAACGTGAACCCGACCGCGACGAGGAACACGGACATCCCGACGACGAAGTCGAGGACGGTCTGGGCGCGGTCACCCGACATAGATCCACACCCCCAGCGCCAGCGTCATCAGGATCACGGCGAACTTGACCCCGGAGATGAGCTCCGCGTCGCGGATGTAGCCGCTGATGAACCCCGAGAGGATCGCCTGGATCGTCACCGCGTGGAAGAACAGCATCGAGAGGATGTCGGGGTCGATGCCGCCGCCCCCGCCGAAGCCCGCGCCGCCGGCGCTCCCGCCGCCGCTACCGCCCTGAGAGACCAGGTCGCCCATCACGCTGATGAACTGCGTCTGGAGGATGGCCATCACGCCGAGCAGTGTGATGTACGTCATCACGATGATCGCCACCTGCATCCGGGTCCGGGACTTGCGCTCGCGCTCGATGTCGTCTTGATTCTCCGAGGCCTGCGCGGCCGTCGTCAGCACGTCCGTGATCTGCGAGGAGGCCTCCTGCGCCTCCGTGATGAGCTTCACCGTCCGAGCGAGCCGGGGCACCGCGTACGAGTTGTTGAACTCGACTAAGGCGTCCCGCAGGCTCATCCCGTAGTTCACCTTCGCGTGGATCACCTCGAACTCGTCCGAGAGCGTCCCGGTCGAGGTCTCCGAGACGGTCTGGACCGATTCGAGCAGCGTCTGCCCGGTGTCGTTCGCTGAGGAGAGCTTCCGGAGGGTCTCCGAGAGCTTCCCCGTCACCGCCCGCCGCGAGCGCTGGTGCCACTCGTAGAAGACCCCGAGCGGGATCAACACGACGTAGACGGGGACGTAGACCCAGACGAACGCCGACCACACGGGGCGGTCGATCCACCCGTCGAGCGTCGTCGGGGCCGAGCCGGCCGCGGCCGCGACGGCGACCAAGGCGAGCGCCGAGGGGACGGTCAACGCGAGGGTGTACAGCGGGTTCTCGCGTAAGAAGACGTGGGGGGCGGAGAGTATCTCCATCGTCTTGTGGGTGCCCTCGCGGTCGCGGATGCGGTCGAACACCTCGAAGCTCCCGGTGAACGCCTCCACCAGCCCGAAGTGGAACAGCCCCTCCCGGCTCGTCTGCCTGAGCCGCTCGCTGCCGCCGTCCGGCTGGAGGTAGCCGTCGCCCGGCTCGTCCTGTTTCACCGTCGAGACCAACACGAGGAAGCCGACGCCGACGAGCGGGATGAGCAGGTACACCGTGACGTACAACAGTCGGTCGTCGGCCTCGCCCATCATGCCCATGATGACGAGGATGATGATGAGAAGGAGCGGGAACAGAGAGAGCGTCATGTACATCTCGCCGAACAGCTCCAGCGTCTCCAGCGTCATCTCGCGCTCCTGTTTCGACGTGCGGAGGTGTTTCTCCTTTTTGTCCTTCAGGAAACTCTCCATGTCGCCGCCGGAATTGACGATGGAGAGCATGTCCGCGAGGAACTGCGAGAGCTCGTCCGAGGGGGTCTCAAGCGACTGCTGGCGGATCGCGTTGCGGTAGTCGGTGCCGAAGTACTCCGTCTCGTTGACGATGCTCTGGAACTCGCGAGACACCTCGCCGTAGGTGTCCTCGGCGGCCGCCATCGCGCGCAGGATCTCCAGCTGATTGAGTCCCCCGACCGAGAGGGCATACATGAACGAGACGGAATCGGCCAGCAGGAGGTTGATCTCCCGCTTCCGCGACGAGGCCCGAGAGTACGGCACCGCGAGGAGACCGCCGAACCCGAGCGCGAAGCCGATCGAGCCGAAGACGAGCCCGCTGACGAGCACCGCGGTCGGCACGACGAGCGACCGGAGCAGCGCCTGAATCCCCGGCGTCGGCGCGGGAACGCCGAGCGAGAGGGTCTCCGGATCGATCAGCCCGAGCGAGAACACGCCGTAGCCGACGAGCGTGCCGACCGCCCAGAGCGTCCCGCCGACCAGTATCCCAATGGCGAGCGCCATCGAGACGTACATCTCGACTTGGTCCGGCATGCGCGCCTCGACGAGCTTGCGCTCGACGTCCCCCACGAAGTCGCCGTCGGGGTCGAACAGCAGCTCGAACACCGGGTAACACAGCTCCGCGAGGACGTTCGCGTCGAGTCCGCCGTCTCCCGGGTCCACGTCGACGCTCACGGCTCGGCCCCGGCCCTCACGACCGACATATCACCCGTCCTCCGCGGGCTCGACGTCGCCGAACCCCCAGTTCTCGATGTCGTCGTCCGACTTGTCGGGGTCGTCGCTCCGGGGGTCTTCATCGTCCGATCTCCCCGGTTCGTCCGGGGCGGCCGGCTCGCCGAACTCGTCCGATTCGCCGGACCCGTCGACACCGGGGGCGACGGAGTCGCCGGCGTCGTCGTCCGCGACGGGATCGGCAGCGCCGAACCCCTCGCTCACGTCCGGCTCGGCGACCGACCCCGAGGGTCCCGCGGGCGACGAGAGCACGTCGACACCCTCGTCGAACGGCTCCTCGAAATCGATGTCGCCCGGATCGCCGGAACCGTCGCCGGCCGCGGTCGCGTCCACCTCGGCGGTCTCCCCGAACTCGTCGTGAACGGAGTCGGATGGTGAGGCGTCCGGATCGGTGTCTGGCGCGGGAGCGTCCGGATCGGTGTCTGGCGCGGGAGCGTCCGGATCGGTGTCTGGCGCGGGAGCGTCCGGATCGGTGTCGGCCGTCTCCGGCGGCGCGGTCGGATCGCTCGCGGCCGCGTCCGTCGCGTCCGCCTCCAGCGCCGTTTCGGCGAGGGCCTCGCGGTCGGCTCCCGGCCGCGCCTCGACGTCGCGGGCGGGGGCCATCTCGAGGAGGGCGTTCGCGACCGAGTCCGGCACTTCGCCCCGATACGTCTCGAACAGGTCCTCGGCGGCGTCGAGTATCTCGGCGACCTCCGCTCGCGCCTCGGCGTCCGGTTCGGGCCGCGGGACCAGCTCCTCCTTGTCGCGGTCGACGTTGATCAGCACCGACTCCATCTCGCGGAGGTCCTCCAGCGAGCGCTCCAGTTCGTCGTTGGCCATGAGCGCGAGCACCGTCTCCGGGTCGTTGATGAACGCCTGGAACGTCGCCGCCACCTGCGCGTAGCTGTTGAGCCCGCGGTCGATGAGGTACGCCAACACGACGCGACGCTTGCGCAGCTCCTCGTCGAGCGTCTTCCGGCTCCAACCGCGGTCGAACATGATGTCCTCGAGGGTGTTCGAGTCGCCCATCTGGAGGAACTCGTCCGTCTCGGCCTGCCACTGGAACACGTCCTGAACGTTGATCTCGTCGTTCTCCGCGTCGTAGTGGTTGATCTCAGTGATCGACTTGTTTCGGCGGACCTTCTTGCCCTGAACCCGAGTCGACGTCTGGATGGAGACCAGATCGAGGGCGGTGAACATCGTCTTCGAGACGTTGATCGGGTCGGTGGTGAACCGCTTGAGCACCTCGCCGACGGAGTCGGCGTGGAAGGTGGTGTAGGTGGTGTGGCCGGTCGACATCACCTGGAAGGCGGTCCGGCCCTCCTCGCCGCGGATCTCGCCCATCACGATGTAGTCGGGGCGCTGGCGAAGCGCGGCCTCCAGCAGGTCGAACTCGTCGATGTCGCCCTTGTCGTCGTCGGAGAAGGAGGGGCGCGTGACGGAGGCGATCCAGTTGCGCTGGGGCAGCTCCACCTCGCGGGTGTCCTCGATGGAGACGATCTTCGCGTTCGAGGGGATAAAGAGGGAGACCGCGTTCAGGCTCGTCGTCTTCCCGGACGCGGTGCCGCCGGCGAAGATCAGGCTCTTGTGGTTCTCGATCGACAGCCAGAGGAACGCCATCTCGTCGAGCGAGAACGTCTTCCAGTTGATCAGGTCGATCGGGGTGAACGGCACGTCGTTGAACTGCCGGATGGTGTAGTTGGTCCCGTGGTCGGAGACCTCGCGGCCGAGCGTGAGCTGGGCGCGCGAGCCGTCCGGGAGGGTCGCGTCCACCTGCGGCCGCCGCTTCGAGATCCCCTTTCCGGAGCGCTGCGCCAGCTTCACCACGAAGTCGTCAAGCTCGTCGGTGTCGTGGTGGATGTTCGTGATGATCTGCTCGTACTCGGAGTGGTAGACGAAGACGGGCGAGTTGTACCCGTCACAGGAGATGTCCTCGACGTTGATGTCGTACTTGATCGGGTCGATCCGCTCGTAGCCGATGAAGTCGCGTTTGAGGTAGTACAGCAGCTTCTCGACCTGATGTTCCGAGAGCGTCTCCGCGTCCTCCGCGAGGACCGCCGGCTCGGGACGGGCGCTGATCGACGGCGGGTCGGACGCCGACTCGACGGGCGGCTCGTACCCCAGCGACTCCGCGATCCGCCAGGCGATCCCCTCGGACGGCTCGATGCCGAACCGGTCGATCAGCGCGTCCGCGATCCCGCGCTCGTCGCCGTCGTCCTCGTAGATCCCGTAGCGGTCCAAAAGCGAGCGCGTCTCCTCGACGATCACCTCCTCGCGGAACGCCTCGTCGCCGCCCGCGATCGACTCGTCGGCGTACTTGATCGAGGTGCGGAGCTTGCCGGTGAGGAACTCCGTGAGGTCCTCCTCGATCTCGGTCCGGTACGGCTGGACCGCGTAGTACTTCACCTCGTTCTCCTTCGTCGACCGGAAGACGATGACGAACGCGTACGGCTTGTTCACCCAGTAGCGCTCCTCCTCGCGGAAGTGCGTCTTCTTCGGCATCGGCACCGCCTTCTCCAGGTCGTACCGGTTCGTCAGCGTGGTGTGCCCCTCCGCGGTCGAGAAGAAGGCGTCCTCGTCGATCTCGGGGTTGACGTCGACGGTCCGCTCGTCGACGAGGTCCGCGAGGTCGGCGGCGGCGGTCCCGCCCGCGCCGAGTAAGTCCTCGGTGCGGTCCGGATCGAACCCGAGCGCCTCCGTCTTGTCCTCGTGGGTGAACGAAAGCGGCTCGGGCTCTCCCTCCTCGTTCTCAACCGTCGGCGGGCTCCCGTCCTCGTCGAGGAAGAACTCCTCGCGGTAGTCGTCCCACGTGTAGTACCCCTTCAACACGGGGACCGAGTAGGGGTCGTACCGCTCCGCACACAGGTCCCAGAGGGCGTCGCCGACCGCCGCGGCCGCGCGGACTCGGTACCCGGTCTCGCTCGGGTCGAACCCGAGGAGCGCGGCCGGGTCGAGGTCGATCCGGTCCCACTCCTCGGACGTCGGCGCGCGCGACGGTACCGACTCGACGCCGTCGCCGGGCGCGACCACGATTCCGCCGACGCCGCCGCGCCCGACCGGGTCGTCGAAGACCGTGTCGGGGGCGGCGTGTTCGGTATCGACGGCGTCGGCTGCGGGGTCGCCTCGCTCCGTCCCGGCGTCGGGGTCGTCGGATTCCGTGGCGTTCGGATCCGTTTCCTCGTCGGGCGGCGCTGCGAGGCGCTCGCCGGTCGGCACGACGGCCGACCCGTCGAGCAGAACCGCGTCCGAGCCGACGACCAGGGTGCCTCGCTCGGGGGTCCCGTGGCCGGAGACGGCGGTCTCGCCGTCGGCCTCGAACGGCTCGTCGACGCCTGTCGCTCGGATCACGTCGTCGAGGCCGGCGGGGAGGTGGAGGGCGACCGCGTCGGCCGGGACCGCCGGAGCGTCCGGCACGTCGGCGTACACCCGCCGCGCGGCGTCCTCGTGGCCTCGCTCCGCGAGCAAAGACCGCCAGGCGTACCGGTCGGTGACGACCGGCGACCCCGCGTCCGCGTCCCGTTCGTCGGGGTCGTCTCGTTGGTCGGGTCCCTCGGAGTCATCCCGACCGTCCCCCGGGGACGCGTCGGACGCGGAGCTGTCGCCCTCCGGATCGGACCGCTGGGCGGGGCGCTCGGCGTCCTCGTCGCTCATAGTTCCGTCAACGCCGGGTCCGTTGAAAAAGGTGTCTGGCAAAACACCGCGATTGATAATCGACCGCGGACGGGCGGGTTTTAGGTCGTCGCGCACGGATCGCCGCCGTGTCACGCTCCGAACGCTCCCCGCGGCTCCGGCGACTCCGGCGACTGCGAAACCCCGCGGTCAGGCGGCGGGTGCGGGCGGCGATCGCCGAGGAGTTGCTCGGGACGCCGCGGAGCCTCGCCGTCGTCTGCGGGTTCACCGCGTTCATGCTCGCGGTCGGCACCTGGTACTACGCGCCGACTGCGGGCTCGGTTCCGGTCCCCCTCTGGCCGCTGTACGCGGACTCGACGGTCGCGGTCGCGCTCGGCGGAGCGGTCCTCGTCGGAATCATCCCGACGGTCCGACGCGGCGGCGACGTCACCGTCGACACCCCGATATCGCGGGCGTCGGCGTACCTCCAGACGGTCGCGTTCGTCTGGTTGGTCCAGTTCGGCGTCTGGCCGCTGGTCTCGCTCAACCTCGCGTTCGGTCAGTACGTCGCCGCCCCGGACGCGTGGCTCTACTACTGGGGCGTGATCGGGACACACCTGCTGTTCGTCGGGCTGGCGCTCCTGTTCCCGGCGTTCGGACGCACGACGCCGGGCGCGCTCGCGACGGCGCTGGGGCTCGGCGTCGCGAACGTCGTCGTCGACTACTGGGTCGGCTTCCACCCGCCGCTGCTGTACGAGCCCGGAGCCGGACTAGCGGGCGCGACGCTCGCGATCGCGGTCGGATCGGTCACGCTCGCGTCGCACTCGTTCAGGCGGCTGGAGGACTCTGAGCGGTGACGCGCTTTCGACAGCGCAAGAATCCCGCTTGTGCCGCTACTGCTCACTTCGTTCGCAGATAGCGGGCACGGCGGGATCCTCGCGAGCGAACGCAGTGAGCGAGCGTGGAGCCAGTCGCGCCCGTGACTGAGCGAAGCGAGGGAACGGGCGCGACGGGATTCGAACCCGCGATCGAGAGGTTAGGAACCTCTCGCCCTGTCCGCTAGGCCACGCGCCCAGATCGGGGAGAGAAGACTGTACGGCGGAAGTGGATCGGCGTCGGAGCCGGCGTTACGCGCTGGTTTCCTTGTCGGTCTCGGTTTCGAGGTCGTCGAACTCGTCGTCCTCGTCGTTGACCACCGAGCCGCTGTCGTCGTCGTCCATCTCTTTCAGTTCCTCTTCGATCTCCTCGCGGCCCTTCTTGAACTCACCCATCGCCTGGCCGGTCGAGCGGGCCAGCTTCGGGATCTTGTTCGCCCCGAACAGCAGGACCAGCACGAGCAGGATGATGAGGAGCTCGGGCCCCACCGGAAGACCGCCGAACAGTGGAATCACACTTACCATCTCTGTCTCGCAGTAACCCTGTGGCGACTATAGTCTTTTTGCCTCTGTCGGATCCGCGCGGCCGCCGAGGACGTCCGAGCTCGAGCGGCGACCGCCGGACCGATCAGTCCCACCCGGAGAGGTGCGTGAAGTACCAGTCCCCGTCGTAGCGGACGAGCGGAACGGCCTCCCCGTCGGTCGACAGCGCGTCGAGGACCGCCGCGAACGCGTCGGAGTGCGGCCGCGACTCGCGGTACTCGGAGTCGATCGCCGCGTCGAGAATCGCGCGCCGCTCCGGGCTCGGGTCGTCGAACGACCGACCCTGCTCCTCGCCGACGACCCGACGGAACCCGTCCGGCGACGAGGCGACGTGCTCCGCGCGAACGGCGACGGTCCGGACCTCGACCGATCGCTCTTCTTCGAACCCGAACTGAAGCAGTTCGCCGCCCCACTCGACGCGCTGGCCGTCCTTCCCGGGGACGAACCGCGAACGCTCCCGCGTCTCGGCGGACGCGTACGCGAACGTCACGTCGAACGGCGGATAGTGCGGCGCATGAACGAGACCCGCGTTCCCGAGCGCGTCGCGGACCGCGTCGCGGTCGCACGCGGGGAGGTCCGCGAACGAGACGTTCGACGGTGGGCCGAAGAGGAACGAATCGACGGCGTCGACCTCGACCGCGTACTCGTATCCCGTCACCGTGACAGAGCGGAGCGTCTCGGTCTCGACGCGGTGGAACGCCGGGCCGTCGGTGACGACGTACGGTGCCGAGATGTCCGGGCCGTAGTACCCCTCGACGGTCCCCTCGCCGCCGCCGATCGCGGTCCGCACGGCGGCTCGGCCGGCGTGGCCGACCATGTCGACGGAGGTGCCGAAGGTGTTCGAAACGCCCGCGGGCGACGCCTCGTCAAGCCTGAACACGGTCTCGTCGGCACCGTCGTTCCCGAGGCCGGCGTCGAGACATCCGGACAGCGCGGTCGCCGAGGCGGTCGCGGTCAGCAGTGCCACTCGACGGCGGGTCGGGCGGCGTGGAGGGCGGGACACGCGCGGTGCTACCGCGGCGATCCACTTGGTCTCTGTCCCGACTCGGGTCGAATCGTCGCCTCCGATCGTACCGAGGACGGGCCGCCCGAAGGCGACGGACCGACTCGAATTCCGCCGTCGAAACCGTGATACGCCCGGCCGCCGACGACCAGATATGCCACACGTCGGCGACGACGCTCCCGACTTCACCGGATCGCTCGTGGACGGCGACATCGCGCCGTTCGAACTCGCCGATCACCTCGGCGACGAGCCTGTCGTGCTCGCTTTCTTCCCGGCCGCCTTCTCGAACACCTGTACCGACGAGATGGAGGCGCTCCGCGACGGGTTCGACCGCGACGACTGTACGCTGTTCGGCGTGAGCACCGACCTCCCGCACGCGCTCGCCGCGTACCGCGCCCAGTACGACCTCCCGTTCGCGCTCGTCGGCGACCCGGACCACAACGCGATCGAGGCGTACGACGTGATCGAGGACTTCGAACGCTACGGCGTCGAGACGGTCGCCCAGCGCGCGGTGTTCGTTATCGACGCGGACGGCACCGTGACGTACCGCTGGCTCGCGGACAACGCGGGACAGGAGCCGGACTACGACGAACTCGACGAAGCGGTCGACGAGGCGGCCTGAAGCGGAGTTCGGACTCCGTTACGGGAGTCGAACGGGAATTTCGTCCTCCGCGGCTACAGCGACGCGCTACGGGCCTCAACGACAGACGGATCGATCTTCGGGGACCTTCCCGTGCCTGCCTTCGCGCCCTCGGTTCGACACGAGACGAGTCGTGACCCGACTCCTCAGATTCGTCTTCTCTGAAACGGCGGGTAGTCGGAGAATGCGTACCTGACAGTCGGTTAATCACATCAGATAGAGAAATGACTGCGATATGGCCGGCAACTCCGGTGTATGCGGCTCGTGGCGTCCAATAGGGCCAGATTGTTGAGGCGTGGAATGACGTACAAAAAGCCTATGCCCACGTAATCATCAACTGACACTATGCCCTCCAGACGTGCGTTTCTCACGACAGGCGGAGCCATACTTGGCACGGCACTCGCGGGCTGTACGCTGTCGCCGAGTGAGCCCTCTACGGAGTCGTACCCGGCAACCACCCCAAACACGTTCTTCTCTTTCGACTGGGCTCCCGATCAGTCAGTACTCACGGTCACGTTCGAGCGCGGGAACCGCCTCACGACCGAAAATACGGAACGTCTGAGCATTATCACAGAAGACGGGGACGAAAGGGAGACCGTCTGGGTCGGGCCTACGGAGAGAGATCCGGCGGCGACATTTCCACTCACACCGAAAGCGACGGTAGCCCACGAACTATCGGCTCCAGCAGAGACGCGGATTATATGGACTCGATCTGAAGAAGCAAGAATACAGGCCGGAGCATGGCGTCCTGAAGTAGAAACGGAGGGTGCGAACGAATGAACCGCCGTCAGTTTCTTGCCGGGACTGGTACTGCTGTAGTCGGGGCCGCGGGTGGATACGGTGGTCTTCGTGTCGCTGATATCCGTCCGTACGATCCGGAACTTCCGACGGGCGACTCACCGCGTGAACGCATCGTCGCGGCGGCGAAACACCGTCACGCGGCCGATCATCGGGCAGTTACTCGGGTACGGGTCCTCGATGACTGGACCGGTGAAGCACCGTACGATCTGGACGTGTTTCGACGGTGGTACCAGCATTCACGTCGTCGCCAACTCCGGGCGCTAACGACATACAAGGCACCGCTGGCTCGTGACCACCCGGTTCGTGATGAGTTAGGTGTCGAAGAGATGTTCCCCCACGAGACGGTCTTGGAGTTGGATCATTCGGTCCGGGTACTCAGAGACCCCGAGTATCTTCCGTCGACCACTGTTTACTATCTCACTGACGGGAAAGCGATCTACGACCCTGACGCGCCGGCCCCAGACGGAGACACAGTTCGCGTCTCAGATGCGCACGCTTACAATATCAGTCCCAATAGCTATCCTGGCGAATCGACTTGGATCGATTTTGTCCGGCCGCACCGGACTGAGTGGATGGAAACCGAAGCAGCAGCCGAAACCGTCACGTACCGCGTTTCCGGTCCAGACACGTACGCGCAGGTCGTTCCATTTCCATCCGATATCAGTCGCCAGCTACAGCTCGGCGACTGTTGGATCGAGGTGACACTCGGTCGTGACACGGGACGACTTCGACGAGTCGTCAACCACCGTGACGTTAGTATTGACGTACAGGGAACTTCCGAGCAATCGTTGACGCATCGTATCGACACGAGATTCGACCGGTACGGTGAGACGACGGTCCATCCGCCTGCCGGAAGTATCGACCAGGATTTGACCACCCGCGTGAACGGACTCCTCAACGATTTATTTACATATTAAACAGCATAATAATATGCCCGAACCAGTTTATCCCTGTTTACCGATAAATAAACCGTTTGGGCTGTTGAGATCCCGATTCCTGAACAGTGATTCCGGATTGGTCATCCGATGGAAACGACAGGCTGAGTGATCCGTGGATCAGCTGTACTGAGCGATCGAGGTCGTCGAACCGTCGGAACCTGAGTGTTTCAACGGGGCCTACGGGGGTATCGATTTCAGAGGGCCTCGACGGACCCGAAGCCGTGTTCGGTCGGTTGATTCTTCGCTCAGACCGCGTCCCGCAGCGCATCGAGCGCCTCCGGGTTCTCCATCGAGGAGAGGTCGCCCGGGTCCTCGCCGTTGTAGACCGACTCGATCGCGCGCCGGATGATCTTGCCCGACTGAGTCTTCGGGAAGGCGTCGACGAACAGCAGTTCGCGCGGCCGGAACGGCTTGCCGTGCTCGTCGCCGACCAGGGCCCGCAGCTCCTCGCGGAGGTCGTCGCTCGGCTCCGCGTCGGGTTCGAGGACGACGTACGCGACGACTGCCGTCCCGGTGGTGTCGTCCGGGACGCCCACCGCCGCGGCCTGGTTGACGGCGTCGTGGTCGATGAGGACGCCCTCGATCTCGGCCGGGCCGACCTTCCGCCCGGCGACGTTCAGGGCGTCGTCGGCGCGGCCGTGGAGGAACCAGAAGCCGTCGTCGTCCTTCTGCGCGAAGTCGCCGTGGTCCCACAAGTCGGGCCACGTCGACCAGTACTCCTCTAAGTAGCGCTCGTCACCCGACCACAGCGACTTCGTCATCGAGGGGCAGGAGTCGCGCGCGACGAGGTAGCCGCGCTCGCCGGACTCCCGGACCGACTCGCCGGTCTCGTCGACGATGTCGATGTCCATCCCCAGTCCGGGGCCGCCGAGCGTACAGGGCTTCAGCGGCTGGTTCGGCATCGGCATCAGGAAGCAGCCGCAGATCTCCGTGCCGCCGGAGATGTTGATTATCGGGCAGTCGCCGCCGCCGACCGCGTCGTGGAACCAGCGCCACGACTCGGGGTCCCACGGCTCGCCGGTGGAGCCCAGTATTCGGAGCGAGGAGAGGTCGTGATCGTCGACCCATTCGTCTCCGTGCTTGCGGAGCGCGCGGATCGCGGTCGGCGAGATGCCGAACTGCGTGATCGCGTGCCGGTCGATCAGCTCCCAGAAGCGGTCCGGTTCGGGGTGGTCGGGCGCGCCCTCGTACATCACCACCGTCCCGCCGAACGCGTGGTTGCCGATCAGCGTCCACGGGCCCATCATCCAACCGATGTCGGAGACCCAGAAGAACCGGTCCGCGGGCTTCTGGTCGAAGCCGAAGTGGATCTCCTTCGCGCACTGCGTGAGGACGCCCGCGTGGGTGTGGACGATCCCCTTCGGCTCGCCCGTGGTCCCCGAGGAGTACAACAGCATCGACTCCTGGTCGCTCGGGAGGCGCTTCGTCTCGTACGTCGAGGGCTGCGAGCCGACCGCGTCCGCCCACGTCCGGTCGCGGTCGTCGTTCCACGGGACGGGGTCGGCGTCGTCAGCGCCGCCGCCGGCCGCGTTCGGGCCCTCGCCGTCGCTCGCGGGCGTCGCGCCGAGCCGGTCGTACACGACCACCTCTTCGACGTGGCCGGCGTCCGCGATCGCCTCGTCGGCGGTCCCCTTCAGCCGCACCTCGTCCCCCCGGCGGTAGAACCCGTCGCCCGTGAACAGCACGGACGGCTCCCCGTCCTCGATCCGGGTCGCGGTCGCCTCGCGCCCGAACCCGGAGAAGATCGGCACCGCGATCGCGCCGACCTTCAGGCAGCCGTAGAGGATCGAGACGACCTCGGGCACCATCGGCATGTACAGCCCGACGGTGTCGCCGGTCTCGATCCCCGCCTCCGTCAGGTAGTTCGCGACGCGGTCGCTCTGCCGGCGGAGCTCGTGGTAGGTGATTTCGCGGACGTCGCCCGGCTCCCCCTCCCAGAGCAGCGCGACGCGGTTACGGTTCGGGGAGTCGGCCGCGGCGTGGCGGTCGACGACGTTGTGCGCGACGTTGACCTCGCCGCCGGGGTACCAGTCGGAGAACTGCGGGCCGTCGCTGTCGTCGCGCACCGCGTCGTAGTCGGTGTAGAAGTCGAGATCGAGGTAGTCGACGATCTCGTCCCAGAACCAGTCGACCCCGGACGCCGGCTCGCCCGGGACCTCCGAGGTCGTCCGCTCGATCAGCTCCTCGTAGTCGTCGATCCCGTACTCGCGCATGAACGCCGCGACGTTCGTCGACTCGGCGAACGCCTCGGTCGGCTCGTGTACGACCTCGTCTATCCCCTCGTACTCGTCCATCTCGTCCGGGGATTTTCGCGGCGACAGTAAGTAACTTTCCTGAAGGACCTACCGGGGGTCGGCAGTTCAACTCCGCACACGCGCCCGGAGGGCGGTCGGGAGACCGGAACCGGGGCGGTTTCGTCGCGCGGGGCGACTACTCGGCCGCGGCGTCCGCTTCGATGTCTCCCTCCTCGTCGGCGTCGTCCGCCTCGCTCTCGGCGGCGTGGACCGACTCGGGGACGATATCGACGGACGCGACCTCGTCGTCGGGCTCTAAGTTCATCACGATGACGCCCTTCGTGTTCCGGCTCACGGTCGATATCTCCTCGACGCGAGTCCGCATGATCTGGCCGGCCCCGCTCATCGCGACGAGGTGGTCGCCGTGGGTGACCGCCTCGATGGCGACGACCTCGCCGTTGCGGTCGCCGGTCTTGATGTCGACGAGCCCCTTCCCGTTCCGGGACTGCGGGCGGTACTCGTCGAGGTCCGAGCGCTTCCCGTAGCCGTTCTCGGTCACGGTGAGCACCCAGTTGTGGTGCTCGTCGTCGATGGCGGCGACGCCGGCGACGGCGTCGCCCTCGCGGAGGTCGATCCCGATCACGCCGCGGGCGGTGCGGCCCATCGCGCGGGCGTCGGACTCGTCGAACCGGATCGCCATCCCGTGTTTGCTCCCGATGACGATGTCGCGGTCCCCGTCGGTCACCTCGACGTCGACCAGTTCGTCGCCGTCCTCCAACCGGATGGCGCGGATACCCGTCGAGCGGATGTTGCCGAACTCGTCGACGGCGGTCCGCTTGATGTACCCGTCGCGGGTGACCATCGTGAGGTACTCGTCGTCGTCCAGGTCCTCGGTGTTGACGACCGACTCGATCTCCTCGCCGTCGTCCAGATCGAGGAGGTTGACCGCGGACTTCCCGCGCGCGGTGCGGGACATCTCCGGGATCTCGTAGGTCTTCAGCTCGTAGATCTGCCCGTGGTTGGTGAATACGAGCAGGTAGTCGTGGGAGTTGGCCGCGAACACCGAGGAGACGCGGTCGCCCTCCTTCAGGCCCGTGCCGATGATCCCCTTGCCGCCGCGGTTCTGCGCGCGGAACTCGTCGAGCGGCATCCGCTTGATGTAGTCGTCCTCGCTCATCACGACGACGCACTCCTCCTCGGGGATGAGGTCCTCGTGAGTCACGTCGCCCGCGTCCTCGATGAAGCTCGTGCGGCGCTCGTCGTCGTACTCGGCTTTGATCTCGTGAAGCTCGTCGACGATCACCTGATCGAGCTCGTCGGGGTCGGCGAGGATCGTCTCCAGCCGCTCGATCCGGGCGTTCACCTCCTCGTACTCCGCCTCGATCTCGGCCGTCTCCATCGACGTGAGCGAGCCGAGCTGCATCCGGACGATGTGGGCCGCCTGCGCCTCGGTGAAGTCGAACGCGGACTCCAGCGCGGCCTTCGCGGCGTCGCGGTCGTCGGAGTCCTGGATCGTCTCGACGACGTCGTCGACGTTGTCGAGCGCCTTCAGCCGCCCTTCGAGGATGTGCGCGCGGTCCTCGCGCTCGGCGAGTTCGTGTTCGGAGCGCCGCCGGACGACCTCGCGCCGGTGCTCGACGTAGTGTTCGAGCGTCTCCTTGAGGTCCAACACCTGCGGCGAGCCGTCGACCAGGGCGAGGTTGATGACGCCGAACGTGCGTTCGAGGTGGCTCTCCAACAGCTGGTTCTTGACGACCTCGGCCATCGCGTCGCGCTTGAGCTCGACGACGATCCGGATCCCGTCGCGGTCGGACTCGTCGCGGAGGTCGCGGATCCCCTCGATCGCGCCCTCGTTGACGTCCTCGGCGATCCGCTCGACGAGCCGCGACTTGTTCTGCTGGAAGGGGAGCTCCGAGATGACGATCCGGCCCTCCTCCTCGTCGACCTCGAACTCGGCGCGGACGCGGATCCGACCGCGACCAGTCTTGTACGCCTTGTGGACCGCGTTCCGGCCGACGATGTTCGCGCCGGTCGGGAAGTCCGGCCCCTTGACGTGTTCCATCAGATCTTCGACGGTCGCGTCGGGGGTCTGGATTAGCTCGACGGTCGCGTCGATCACCTCGCCGAGGTTGTGCGGCGGGATGTTCGTCGACATCCCGACGGCGATGCCCGACGAGCCGTTGACCAGCAGGTTCGGGAATGCCGCGGGCAACACCGCCGGCTCCTCCAGGCGGTCGTCGTAGTTCGCCTCGAAGTCGACGGTGTCGCGCTCGATGTCGGCCAGTAGCTCCTCGGCGATGGGCGACATCCGCGCCTCCGTGTACCGCATCGCGGCCGGCGGGTCGCCGTCGACGGAGCCGAAGTTCCCCTGCCCGTCGACGAGCGGGTAGCGCATCGAGAAATCCTGTGCCATCCGCGCGAGCGTGTCGTAGATGGCGCTGTCGCCGTGGGGATGGTAGTCACCCATCGTCTCGCCGACGACGGAGGAGGACTTGCGGTGGGCGGAGTTGCTCGTCACGCCCGCCTCGTTCATCGCGAAGAGGATGCGGCGGTGGACGGGTTTGAGCCCGTCGCGCACGTCGGGGAGCGCGCGGCCCGCGATGACGGACATCGCGTAGTCGATGTACGACTGCTCCATCTCGTCCTCGATTCGCGCGTTCGTCACCTGCGCGGCCCGTACGTCTCCGGTGTCGGCGTCGGGAGTCTCTGAGCTCATATGTCCACCCACTCCGCTTCGGTCGCGTGCTCCTTGATGAACTGCTTGCGCGGCTCGACGGCGTCACCCATCAGCACGTTGAACATGCGGTCGGCGGCGGCGGCGTCGTCGACGTTGATGCGCTTGAGCCGGCGGTTCTCCGGGTCCATCGTCGTGTCCCACAGCTGGTCGGGGTTCATCTCGCCGAGGCCCTTGAACCGCTGTACCTGCGTCGGATTCCCGTCGCACACCTCCTCGACGATGCGGTCGCGCTCCTCCTCGGTCATCGCGTCGTACGTCTCGCCGCGGTAGCGGACGCGGTACAGCGGCGGCTGGGCCGCGTACACGTAGCCGGCCTCCAGTAAGGGCTTCATGTGCCGGTAGAGGAGCGTCAGGAGCAGCGTCCGGATGTGCGCGCCGTCGACGTCGGCGTCCGTCATCAGGATGATCTTGTTGTACCGGACGTCGTCGATGTCGAACTCCTCGCCGATCCCCGCGCCGATGGCGGTGATCAGCGCGCGGATCTCGTCGTTCTCTAAGATTCGGTCGAGGCGGTGCTTCTCGACGTTGAGGATCTTCCCCTTGAGGGGTAAGATCGCCTGGTTCTCGCGGTTCCGACCCTGCTTGGCCGAGCCGCCCGCGGAGTCGCCCTCGACCACGAACAGCTCCGCCTCGGTCGGGTCGCGGGTCTGGCAGTCGGCGAGCTTGCCGGGGAGCGCGGTCGACTCCAGCGCGGACTTCCGCCGGGTGAGCTCCTCGGCCTTCTTCGCGGCCTTCCGGGCGCGAGCCGCCTCCGCGGCCTTGTGGACGACCTTCTCCGCGGTGTCCGGGTTCTCCTCGAAGAACGTCCCGAGCTTCTCGTGGGTCGCGGACTCGACCACGCCCCGGACCTCGCTGTTGCCGAGCTTCGTCTTCGTCTGCCCCTCGAACTGCGGGTCGGGGTGCTTCACCGAGACGACGGCCGTGAGGCCCTCGCGGACGTCCTCCCCTTTGAGGTTGGCGTCGAGGTCGTCGACGAGCCCGTGCTCGTTCGCGTAGTCGTTCACCGTCCGCGTCAGGGCGGTCTTGAACCCGGTGAGGTGGGTCCCGCCCTCGCGGGTGTTGATGTTGTTCGCGAACGCGTGGACGGAGCCTTGGAGCTCCTCCGTCGCCTGCATCGCGACCTCGACGTGGACGCCCTCGCTCTCGCCCTCGAAGTAGATGACCTCCTCGTGGATCGGCGAGCGCGTCTCGTTGAGGTACGCGACGAACTCGCGGATGCCGCCGTCGTACTTGAACGTCTCCGCGGTGTCGTCGCGGTCGTCCACGAGTCGGATCTCGACGCCCGAGTTGAGGAACGCCAGCTCGCGGAGCCGGTTCGCGAGCGTCGAGGTCTGGAAGTCGGTCGTCTCGAATATCTCGTCGTCGGGCCAGAATCGGATCTGCGTCCCGGTGGACTCGTCGGCGTCCATGTCGCGGACGCGCTCGAATGCGTCCTCGCCGGGTTCGCCGCGCTCGAACTCGTGGCGGTAGACGCCGCCGTCGCGTTTCACCTCGACTTCCAACCGCTCGGAGAGGGCGTTGACGACGCTGACGCCGACGCCGTGGAGCCCGCCGGACACCTGATACGACTTGGAGTCGAACTTCCCGCCGGCGTGGAGGACGGTCAGGATGACCTCCAGCGCGGGCCGGTCGTACTCCTCGTGGGTGTCGACCGGGATCCCGCGTCCGTCGTCGCGGACGGAGACGGAGCCGTCGTCGTGGACCCGGACCTCGATCTCCTCGCAGTACCCCGCGAGCGCCTCGTCGATGGAGTTGTCGACGACCTCGTAGACGAGATGGTGGAGCCCCCGACCGTCCGTGGACCCGATGTACATCGCCGGTCGCTTACGGACGGCCTGTAGGCCTTCGAGGACCTGAATTTGGCCGGCTCCGTATTCGCTCTGCTCTGACATAGGAACTTACTCCAGCTAATTGCCGTCGGTTTATAAACCCGACGCACGCCCGCGCGCGTGAACGGCCGCCACGGACCCCGCACGGCGCACTCGGCCCGGTTCGACCGGGGTTCTCGTCCGGGCCCGCGGTGTGGCGACGCCTCCCACAGCTACAAGCCGCCGCCGGCCGTACGCCCCGCCGATGCTACCGATCGCGGACTCCTTCGAACACGTTCATCGCGGCTGCGAGATCCGGTTCGGACGGGGACGAGTCGCCGACCTCGGCGGCTGGCTCGGCGACCGCGGCCTCAACGACGCCCTCGTCGTCTGCGGCTCGAACACCGGCGCGAACGACGGCCTGATGGACCCGATCCGAGACGGACTCGGCGACCGGTTCGCGGGGACCTTCGACGGGACCACCCCGGACAAGCGGATCGAGACCGCCTACGACCTCCTCGACGCGCGGGCGGAGGCGGGGGCGGACGTCCTCGTCGCGGTCGGCGGCGGCGCGAGCCTCGACGTCGCGCGGCAGTCGACGCTGCTCGCGGCGGACGGGCGGGACCTCGACGACCTCCGCGCCGACGCGGAGTCGGGACCGGACGCGCTCGGCGAGCTGGCACCCGGGTCGGAGCCGGCCCTCCCGGTCGTCGTCGTCCCGACGACGTTCGCGGGTGCGGACCTCTCGGCGGGCGGGTCGTTGGCGGTGTTCTCGGCCGACGAGTCCCCGACCGATCAGCCGGTGTCCGTCAGCGGGAGCGGCGCGTGGCCGATCGCGGACGTCGCCGACCCGGCGCTGTTCGAGACGACGCCGCGGTCGGTGCTCGCCGGGTCGGCGATGAACGGGTTCAACAAGGGCGTCGAGACGCCGTACGCCCGCGACGCCTCCCCGGTAAGCGATGCGACCGCGGTCCACGGCCTCCGGCTCCTCTCGGACGCGCTCCCGCACGTCGCGGGCGACCGGCCGTCGAGCGAGGCGGCGACCGACCGCGCCGTCGTCGGGGCGCTGCTCGTCCAGCTCGACCGCAAGCTATCCGTCATCCACGCGTTCGGCCACGGGTTCGCCCGCCGCTACGACGTCCAGCAGGGCGCGGTCCACGCCGCGATTGCGCCCCACGCGCTGGCGTACCTCTTCGACGAGGTCGACGCGAGCCGCCGGGCGCTCGCGGCCGGGCTGGGCGTCCCGACGGAGGGCCGCGACGACGACGCGGTCGCAGAGGACGTCGTCGCGGCGGTCGCCGCGGTCCGGGACTCGCTCGACGCCCCGAGCCGGCTCCGGGACCTGCCCGAGACGGACGAGGACGACCTCCCGTCGATCGCCGAGTTCGTCGCCGAGGACCCGCCGATGGCGCGCGCGCCGGCCGACCTCGACGCGACCGCAGAGGGGATCCTCGGCGTGTTGCGCGCGGCCTGGTAATTCGGGACGGCGCGGCGAGAACCGATCCTACGAGTCGGCCGCGTACGTCTCCAGCGCGGTCAGCCGCCCGTCCTCGACGTCGAAGGCGTCGACGAACGCGAACAGCTCCTCGCCGGCCGCGTCGAGGAGCCTCCCTCGGGCCGCGACGCCGGGCCCCGCGGGGTAGACGCGCTCGACGACGTGGGTCGTGTCCGTGTCCGGCCGCTCGTCGCGCATGAACGCGACGAAGCGGTCGCGGCCCTCGAAGGTCCGGTCGGGGCGTCGCTGGACGAACGCGGGATCGAGCAGCGACCGCAGCCGGTCGTACTCGCCGGCGTCGAGCGCGTCGTAGTACGCTCTGACGAGGGCGACGGGACCCCGTTCGTCCCTCTCGTCTCCCGGACCCTCCCCGTTAGCGTCGCCGTCCTGCCGCCCGCTCTCCGGCTCCGCCCCGTCCGCCTCACGCCGCGAGGGCATCGAACTCCTCCGCGGAGGTGCGGGTCCCCTTCGCGATGATCACGTCGCCGGCCCGGAGCGTGGTGTCGATGTCGGGACCGACCAGCCACCCCTCATCCGGGCGGCGGACCGCGAGGACGCTCGTCGAGATGTCGGTCGCGGGGACGCCGTCGGCGACCGCGGTCCCGTCGAGGTCGCTCCCCTCGGCGACGATGGTTCGGGTGATTATCTCGTCCGACTCCTGGACCGCCATCTCCACGACCGGGTGGACGTCGAGATCGCGGCGGACCCCCTCCGTGATCGCCAGCGCGGCGTCGGAGATCTCCTCGGTCGCGACGCCGAGGTGGATCAGCCCGCGCAGCGACACCGGGTCGTCGGCCTCGGCGGCCGCCCGGAGCGTCCACGCCTCGAACCGCGACTGGAGCGCGTCCACCTCGATCTCCAGGTTGCTCACCTCCTCCGCGAGCTCCTCGTTGTCGAAGAGCACGGAGCCGTAGGCCAGGTCGACGGCCAGCTCCGAGAGGTTCTTCATCAACACGATCGAGTCGACCGCGCGCTCCAAGTCGTCTATCGCGGGCTCCGCGGGCGGCTCCGGGTCGAACGGCTCGCCGCTCAGTTCGGGGTAGACCTCGGCGACGCCGGCCTCGGGACCGCGAAGCAGCGTCACGTCGCCCGCCTTCAGTCGCGTCGTCGGTCCGGGATTGAGGATCCAGTCCTCGTCGCGCCGGATCGCGATGACCCGGACGCCCGTCGCCGATTCGAGGTCGATGGCGTCGAGGCTCCGACCGGCGTACGCGGAGTCGGCGCTGACGGTCCCGCGGACGAGCGTCTCGACGCCGGCCGAGAGCGCGCCCCGCATCGCGTCGGGCAGCCCGATCTCCTCGGTGACGATCTTGGCGATGTCGCCCGCGGCGTCCGCGACCTTGTCGGCGGCGGCGATGACGCCGAGGACGGGCGCGAGCGTCTCCGCCTCGTTCGGGTTCCGCGCCGCGAGCATCAGGCTCATCCGAGCCTGCATCTGGAGGGCGTCCATCCGGTGTTCGAGCTCGACGACCTCGTGGGCGACCGTCGGACTCCCGTGAAGCACCGCCGAGTACGAGAGGTCGATCAGCAGCTCCGCGGTGTCTTTCATCTCGACGAGCAGGTCCTTGACGCTCGTCGGCTCGTAGCGGACCGTGCGCTCGTCGGCGCGTCTCATGTGCGTCCCTCTCCGGCTGCGAGTAAAAGGCTTGTTCCGGGGCCGGCGTCGCCGGACGCGCGGGTCGCGTCGGGGAGACTCAGGCGGCGTCTCCGGCGACGTATCCCGCGGTTCCGTCCTCGCTCTCGACCCGTGCCGCGAGGTCGGCGAGCGCGAGCCACGCCAGCAGCCGGGCCGCGCGGTCGCGCCACTCGGCCTCCCACTCGGGGTCGCGGGCGCGGTCGTGCCGCGGGACCCGGTCGCGGGTGGCCGCGAAGAGGTCGTCGGGGGTCACGGGGTCCTCGCGCGAGGCCTCGGCGAGCGCCGCGAGCGCCTCGGGCGCGAACAGCACGCCGTCCCGGAGCCCATCGCGGACGCGCTCCGGGGTCGGCTCCGCGTCGGCGCGGACGAACCCCCGCGGGGTCTCCTCGACGAGTCCGAGCGTCCGGAGGAAGGCGAGCCAGTCGTTTGCGGTCTGCCGGTCGGGAAGGTCACAGCGCCGCCGGAGGCGGGCGCAGCAGTCGTCGGTGTCGCCGGGGACGAGCGGGACCGCGCGCCGGTGCTCGCGCAGCGCGTCGAGGTCGGACGGGGGTTCGGGGACGGGTTTGAGTCGCATCGGGTGTCGTGACGGGGTCTGCGGGTCAGTCGGTGACGCTCCGGGGAGTCAGCGGTAGCCGAACGACTCCGCGAGCAGTTCCTCGTCGGTGTCGCCCACGGTGTAGACGGGGCCGTCGACCACGTCGACGGTGACCTGCGCCGGGGCGAACACGCTCTCGGGCACGTCGTAGAAGTCCCAGTCGGCGTCCTCGAACACCTCGACGAAGGGCGTCCCGTACTCCTCGCTCGCGGTGGAGACGATCTCGGAGAACCGGTCGTCGTCGCGCGCGACCTGGAGGTGGACCTCGCCGCCGTACGCCAGGGCGTCGTTCGTCCGCCCCATCGCCTCGGTCTCGTCGCGGGTCGGGGGCGCGAGCGGCGCGGCTCCGGACGCGTGGAGCACGTCCGTCGGCTCGTAGCCGACCTCCAGCAGGCGGAAGACGGCGAGTTCGGCGGCGCGGGCCGCCGTGGTGACGGAGCCGGCGGTCGAGCCGGTCGCGAACGTCGGGAGGAACACGCCGTCGGTCTCGACCTCGGCCAGCTCCGCGACCTGCTCCGCGACCTCCTCGTCGGGCAGCGCCGTCGACTCGATCGTCAGCGTGGCGAACTCGGAGGAGTCGTAGTAGCCGACGCGCTCGAACTCGGTCTCGCGGCCGACTAAGGCGCGGGCCGGGCCGGAGCCGAGCCCCTCGAAGCCGCCCTCGGTCGTGAGCTCCCAGCCGGCCTTCTGCGAGCAGAGCAGCGCGACCGCGGGGTGGTCCGTCGACAGCTCGACGTACTGGCGGGGCGCGCCCGCGAGCTTCCCCATTCGCGTCTGCAGGTTCGCCAGCCCGGCGGTCTGTATCTCCGCGAGCAGCAGCCCCGCTTCGACCCCGCCGGCCGCGTCGATTCCGAAGTCGACGACGGTGGCTCCGTTGTCCAACTCGTAGCCGACGACGTCCAGCTCGCCGGCGAAATCGAGCGCCTCGTCGACCAGCTCGATCGCGGTCCGGTTGATGCTCTCCATGTCGACGCCTACTCGCTCACCGTTTAAGGGGTTTGGCTGTTGGGCGCGAGCGGCGGCGTCTCCCTCGCAAGTGTGCTTAAATAACCGCGGCGGTCGGCGCGCGCCTCCGAGCGCCTTTTTAAGGGCGCGAGGAGCGCCGTGCGAGGGAGTCGGCGGTCCGAAGCGAAGCGGAGGACCGCCGACGAGGCTGGGGAGGCGTGAGGTGCTGTGTGGAGCGGTGCGGGGCGGGACTCGAAGGGGCAGCTGCGAGGCGGGCGCAGGCGACGTAAGCACCGAAGCGAGGGAGCGAGTGAAACGAGCGACCGAGTGAGGCGCGCAGCGAGCGTGCGCCCGCCTCGCGGCTGGGGCTTCGGTGGTGTTCGTGTCGATCAGGTGTTTATAAATGAGTACGTGTAGCCGAGCGGCTGTCTCTTCGATGTTGTTCGTCTCGATCAGCGGCCGACCAGCACGACGCCCACATCCGTAGTCACCAGAAACCGCCGTCGGAGTCGCCGACGCCGCTCGGTCCGCTCGGTCCCTGGGGACCGCTCGGCCGCGGATCCGGGTTGATCTCGACGGGCTCCGACTCCGCGTCCGGATCGATCTCGCGGCCCTCCTCGTACCGGACGAACGAGAGGTAAAAGGCCTCGCCGCAGCCGACGCCCTCGGCGTCCGGCTCCCGGTACGGCTCGTCGCCGCCCACGTCGGTGCCGCGCACGCCGTCGTGCGGGTCCCACTCGACGCCGTCGCTCTCGCCGCAGACGAACCGGACGCCGTCCGCCCCGGCGGAGTCTCCATCGCCGCCTCCGTTCCCCTCGGCGGAGTCTCCATCGCCGCCCCCGTCCGCGTCGAACGGTTCCGTGGGCGCGGCGTACGTCCACCCCTCCAGCGGGTACGGGGTCACCGACTTGTCCGCGAGGTACCCCTCGCGTTCGAGCGCGACGAGCGTCCCGCAGTGGGGACAGTAGTACGTGACCGGGTAGCTCATGTCCGTCGTACGGCCCGAACTGATAAACAGCCGTCGCAGTCGCGTCAAATATTTGATCCTCCGGCGCGTCGATCCGACATCTCATCCGATCCCACTTCCGGCGGCCCCGACGGCGCGGACCGCGCGGACGATTCAGGCGGAACCGGCCGCCCGGGCGACGACGGCGGCCTCGTCGCTCGCCGGCGGCTCCTCGCGGGCGTCGCGGGCGGCGTGGGCCTCCTCGGGGGCGGCGGGCTCTACGCCGCGAACGAACTCGGCGGCGACTTCGGCGGGTACGAGGCTCCGGAGACGCAGCCGGTAGTGTCGACCCGCGGACGCCTCGACGAGTCGGATCCCACGGAGCGGTCGGGGTCGTGGGCGTTCGACGGTGCCGACCGGGTGGTGCTGTACGTCCACGGCCTCGGGGCGGACGCGGCGTCGGCGCGCGATCAGGCGTACACCGCGGGACTCGCCCTCGACGAGTCGCTCGGAGCCGACGCCCCGCCCGTGATCGGCTACTCGTGGGCGTCGGATGTCGACTGGGGGCCGGCGAAGCGCACGGCCGAGGCCAACGCCGTCCCGCTCGCCGATTGGCTGACGGCGTGGGCGGACGCGGACGGGCGGCCGGTCCACCTGTTCGCGCACTCGCTCGGCGCTCGCGTGACGGGGGAGGCGCTCCGCGAGCTCGACGACCGCGGCCGGACGGACGCCCTCGCCTCGGCGTCGCTGTTCGGCGGCGCGGTCCCTGACGAGAGCGTCGGGCGCGACGGGCGGTACGGGCCGGCGATCGGCGCGCTCGACGCCCCGCTCTACAACTTCCACAGCCGGAACGACCGCGTCCTCGGCTGGGTGTACCGCGCCTCCGACCGGACCCGCGCGGTCGGTCACGGGGGGCTCCCGGACGCCGCGACCGCGCCGGACGGCTACGCGAACGTCGACGTCACGGATCTGATCGCGGACCACTACTCGTACATAGAGCCGGAGGAGGGGTGTATGCCGCGCGCGGTCGGCCGGATCGGACTCGAGTAAACTACCCCACCCTACTCGCTCACGGCTTCGCCGTTCGCTTCGTTGCGGGTGGGGCTTTCGCGTGGACTCCCGTTCTGGCCGCCGCCGGCGGCAGGCGAATACTCGCCGTTCACGTTCAACGTCCCGCGATTCAAGCACACGTTTACGGGTGCGCCTCCGCCCGACGACTTTTGCGCCGAGCGGAGATACTTCAGGCCAATATTCTTCGCCGCGTTGTAGTCCGCGTGTGGTGAGTACCCACACTTCAGACACTCGAACACGTCCTGCCCATCCGAAGTCGGGCGGTTGTTCTCATGGGTGAATCCGCACTTCGAACACCGTTGAGAGGTGTAGGCAGGACTCACTTGTTCGACCGAGATACCGACTACTTCGGATTTGTACTCGACATACTCGAACAGGCGTCGGAACGCCCACGCGTGGAACTTCTTCGCGTTGGGCATCCGTTCACGGATCCCAGTCAGGTTCTCGAACGCGATCACGTCGCAACCGTACTCGACGGCCTCGGCGACGAGTTCCTTCGAGACGGTGTGGAAAAAGTGGTCATAGCGTCCCGTCTCGGTGCGTCCGACCGACTGGATGGTTTCGTGGGCAGCGCGCGTTCCACGCTGTTGGAGCGCCCCGCGTCGTTTCTCGAACTCGCGGTGCCAGTGGTTCCACTCCGACCCATTCCAGAACTCGCCTGTCGAAGTGACGGCGACGTTTTCGATGCCGAGGTCAACGCCGAGGACTGTGTTGTGCTCGTCGTTGCCGTCGTCGGCAGTCTCAGACTCCACGTCCGCCTTTGTTCGGACGTGAAGGTAGAACCCGCCGTCGCGGTAGTGTAGTTCTCCGCCCGTCACTTCGTAGTCATCGTTGAACAGGTACTTCGAGTGGGGCGTCTCGCGGCTCTCGTCGGGAAGGACGTATTCTGCCGTAATGCGTCCTTCGACAGTCGAGAGTGTCGCGTGATCGTCGTTGAACGTCGCACATCGCTTGTCGTAAACGAGTGTCGGCGCTATGAAGTGTGGCTTGCCCGCGTAGTCACCTTGCTTCCATCGAGCGACAACGCTCTGGACGGCGTCGGCTGCCTTATTGCGAGCGTTCTGGACGAGGTTCGCTTGGAGTCGCGTTTCGGCCCGGACTTCGTCGTAGGTTTCGCGTTGGAGTTCAGCTTTACTCGTGGTCTTGTACTCGCCTTGCCACGCGTGGTCAACGACGTAGTTGGCGGCCCACAGGAATTCGGAGATGGTTTCGTGGAGGAGGTTGACGTCGCTGTCGGCCACATCGAGTTTGACGGGAACGGTACGACGCACCTCCATCCGTGTTTCAGATGTGGTCTTGTGTTTTTTATTATAGTAACGGTCGATGGGGAGTTGGCCAGCCATCGAGCGTGGTTGGTGACGTTTCATGTCGGTTTCCTCTCCGACCTACTCGCTCGCTCCGCTCGCTCCTTGAGGTCGGAGGCTCCACCTTGTATCACGCTGAGATCGGCCTCGACCGTGGGGCGGGTCTCGACAGAGAGCGCGTCCGTCCCCGGAACCCCTTTTACCGGCCCGGCCGACCCTTCGGGCATGATCGACGAGACCGTCGCCGAGATCCGGGCGATGCGGACCCACAGCACGTCGGCGGTGGCCGTGAAGGCGACGCGGTCGCTCGCGGACCTGCTCGACCGCGAGTACGTGACCGTCGACGAGTTCGAGCGCGACCTCGAACACAACGCGGGCGTGCTGCGCCGGTCGAACCCCTCCCACGCCGCGCTCCACAACGCGATGCGCGATGTCGAGCGCTCCATCGTCGGCGAGGCGACGAGCGTCGAGGGCGCGAAACAGCTGCTGGAGGACGTGATCGCCCGCGTCACGGAGGACATCGAGACCGCGAAGGGCGAGGCGGCGGCCAACGCGGCAGAACACATCGAGGACGGCGACACGCTGCTCGTCCACGACTACTCGACGACCGTGCTGGAGGCCATCGAGAACGCCGCGCGCGACGGCGCGCACCTGACCGTCTACGTCACCGAGGCCCGCCCGCGAACCCTCGGCCGCAAGACCGCGCGCGTCCTCGCCGGGATGTCCCGCGTCGAGACCCGGATGGTCGTCGACGGCGCGATGGGGTACGCGCTCCGCGACTGCGACCGCGTCCTCCTCGGAATCACCTGTATCACCGGCGGGACCTACTACAACCGGATCGGGACGTTCCCGCTCGTCGTCACCGCCCGCGAGCTCGGCGTTCCCGTCACCGCGGTCGGCTCGGGCGCGAAGACCATCGAGGAGTTCCGGTTCGAGAACGAGTTCCGCGACGCCGTCGAGGTGATGCGCGAACCGGTCGAGGACGTCGAGATCGAGAACCCCAGCTACGACGCCACCCCGATCGGCATGATCGACACCGTGATCACCGACGACGGCGTCCGGAACTGACGACGGCGTCTGGAACTGACGACGGCTTCGTACCTGCCGCCCTCTCCGAACACGATACGCCCTCCGAACGCGACGCCCGCCCCCGCACCCGACGGTGACCGAGCGCGTCGCGACGAACTCCCGAGCGGCGAACCAAAGTGATTTGTGCGTGTAACGTGTTAACAAACGCAATGAGCGTACATCCGGGCTCGACGACGGTCTTCCAGATCCCCGATCGGGGGGTGACGGCGGCGGGGTGCTCGAACGCATGGTGCGAGGTCGGCGCGGTCGCGACCCGGCCGGAGGTGGTCGCGGCGGTGGCGGTCGTCGGGGTCGTCGCGCTGCTCGCGTTCGCGTACGTCCGCGACGCCGAGGCGGCCTGCCGGGCGGAGCGGCGGCGCGTCCTCGACGAGCGCGACGCGTTCGAGACGTTCGCCGACCGGGTGGCCGAGATGGACACCGTGCCGGTCCCGTCCGACTCGTCCCCGTCCGGCGTCCCCGCCGGCGCGTTCGGCGGCATCGGCTCGGCGGGGAACGGGGTCTCGCCGGGCGGCGGCCCGAGCGGCGGCGACGTGACGCTCCGGCGGGTGCTGGCCGCGTACGACGACACCGTGCTGTCGCTGTCGCACTACCGGGACGAGTACGACGAGACGGCGGCCGAGAGCCTGGCCGCGGAACTCGGCCCCGACACGGCGACCGCGCTGGCGACCGACGGGGGGTTATCGAGCGGGGCCAAGTCGGCGCTCGTCGACCGGAGCCGGCGCGCCGCGGACGCGCGCGACGGACTGGCGGGCGCGATAGACGAGGAGATAGCGGAGCTGGCGGACCGGGAGACGGCGCTGTCCGGTATCGACCGTCGCCGCCGGCGGCTGCTCGGTCACATGGAGGGCGTCCGCGACGGGCGCGAGACCGACGCGGCGATCGACGTCTGGAACCGGCTGGCGGTGTTGGAGCGCGAGTGCGACGAGCTCGCCGCCGACCGACAGCGCTCGCTCGACGACCCCCCGCTGACGCCCCGCCTCGACGACGACTCCGAGCGGACGTTCTACGGCTATCTCTACGGACCCACCGACGGGCCGCGCTATCCCGTGCTGGCGCAGGTGGCGGAGCTGGCGGACCGCGTCCGCGCGGACAGGGACAGCGTCGGGAGTCGAATCGCCGCCGACCGCTGACCGCAGAGGGCCACCGCCGCGCTCGACCGTGTATCGGACGCTTCGACGACGGCTCGGGACCGACCCGCAGACGGCGTAAATCCGACTCGGAGACCGCGAACAGTCGCTTCCGTGGAGCGGATGGTCGAGAGAAAACTCAAAACTACCGGGTCGTTTATGAGGGTAGGGCGGGACTGGGGGGGTATGAGTTGGCAGGAGGCGGAACGATCGTTCACCGACGCCGCGATCGCCCGGGAAACCCTCCCGCAGATGTTCGAGGGGAGCGCGGAGCGGCACGCGGACCGGCTCGCGCAGCGGTACAAAGGGGGCATCCACGACCGGGCGCTCGTCGCCGCCGGGGTCGTCCCGGCGGCACCCGCGGGCGAGTACGCCGACCTGACGTACGCCGAGATGCGCGGGATCGTCCGGAGCCTCGCCGCGGGGCTCCGCGAGGTGGGCGTCGACGGCGACACGCGGGTGGCGATGTACTCGAAGACTCGCATGGAGTGGGCCCAGACGGACTTCGCCGCGCTGGCGGCCGGCGCGGCGGTGACGACCGTCTACGCCTCCTCGTCGCCGACACAGCTCCGATACCTGCTGGAGGACCCGGAGGCGACCGTCGTCGTCGCCGAGAACCGCGAGATGCTCGCGGACGTGCTCCGCGTCCGCGACGACCTCGGACACGATCTGGACGCGATCGTGACGATCGACGACGTCGACGCCGACGCCGTGGCGGCCGAAATCGATGCGGACGGATTGACCACCGACGACGTGTACACGCTGGGGGAGGTCCACGAGCGCGGCGCGACGGCGTTCGACGAGGCGGCCTACGAGGGGTGGATCGACGCCCCCGACCCCGACGATCTCGCCAGCCTCATCTACACCTCCGGGACGACCGGGAAGCCGAAGGGCGTCCGGCTCACGCACGCGAACTTCCGCGACAACGTCTCGCAGTGTTACCGCCGGTTCGCCGACAGGCCCGACCGGGACCCCGAGGTGCCCGGCATCTCCGCCGAGTCGACGACGCTCTCGTTCCTCCCGCTCGCGCACGTCTTCGAGCGGATGGCCGGCCACTACATGATGTTCGCCGCCGGCGCGACCGTCGCGTACGCGGAGAGCCCCGACACGCTCCGCGAGGACTTCGGACTGGTTCGACCGACGACGACGACCAGCGTTCCGCGCGTCTACGAGAAGCTGTACGACGCGATCCGCGAGCAGGCGAGCGAGTCGCCGGTCAAGGAGCGCATCTTCGAGTGGGCGGTCGGGGTCGGTCGCGCCCACCACGAGGCCGACGACCCCGGTCCGATCCTCGACGCCAAGCGCGCGGTCGCCGACCGGCTCGTCTTCTCGTCGGTCCGGGAGGCGATCGGCGGCAACATCGACTTCTTCATCTCCGGGGGCGGGTCGCTGTCGGCCGAGCTCTGCGCGCTGTACCACGCGATGGACCTCCCGATCTTAGAGGGGTACGGCCTGACGGAGACCTCGCCGGTCATCAGCGTCAACCCGCCCGAGCGCCCGACGGTGGGGACCATCGGCCCGCCGGTCGTCGACGCAGAGATCGCGATCGACGACGCGGTCGTCGGCGAGGAGGTCGCGGACTTAGACGGCGACGTGGGCGAGCTGCTCGTCCGCGGCCCGCAGGTGACCGACGGCTACTGGAACCGGCCGGACGCGACCGAGGAGGCGTTCGTCGCCGCCGACGAACTCCCCGAGAGCGTCGTGACCGCCGGGACACCACCGGACGAGCGCGTCGGCGTCGAGGGGAACGCGCCCGACCCGTCGGACGCGGCGGCCGAGCCGTGGTTCCGCACCGGTGACATCGTCCAGCTTCGCCCGGACGGCTACGTCGCCTTCCGCGAGCGCGCGAAGCAGCTGCTCGTGCTCTCGACGGGGAAGAACGTCGCGCCGGGGCCGATCGAGGACCGGTTCGCGGCCAACGAGTTCGTCGAGCAGTGCGTCGTGCTCGGCGACGGCCGGAAGTTCGTCTCCGCGCTCATCGTCCCGAACTTCGAGAAGGTCGCGGCGTGGGCCGACGCCGAGGGGATCGACCTGCCAGAGGCCCCCGCGGACATCTGCCGCGACGACCGGGTCCGCGAGCGGATTCAAGCGGAGGTCGACCGCGTGAACGAGGAGTTCGAGTCGTACGAGAGGATCAAGCAGTTCCGGCTCGTCGAAGAGGAGTTCACCGAGGCGAACGACCTGCTCACGCCCACGATGAAGAAGAAGCGGCGGAACATCTTAGACCGGTTCGCCGACGAGGTGGAACTGATCTACGACGACGAGTAGACCGGTCCGCACCTGTCAGAACTAGAAACGGATATCAGTCTCCGGCGGGTAGTATCGTCGATGGTCCGGCGTGTCCCGCCCCGATACGGCTTCGCTGCTCTCGGCGGATGCTGTTTCGGCGTCGGCGCGCGCCACCTCGCCTTCGGGAGCCGAAACGTGGGGACCGCGCTCGAGTTCGGGCTGATATTCGCCCTCTCGGCCGTCGTCTTCTACACCGTCCACGACCTCCCGCGCTGGGAGATCTCCCGTTCGGGGCAGTGGCGAGCGGTCCGGATCGGCGTCTACACCGCGCTCGGGTTCGCCGCGCTCGCCGGCGTCGTCTGGCTCATCTGGCTGCTCGGCCACCACGCGTTCAAGCTCTCCTTCCTGCTCTCGTTCGCCGTCAGCCTCGGCGCGGCGGTCGGATCGCGGGCGGGGCTGTACGTGGTGAAGGCGGACGAACGGCTCACCGAGGCGCAGGACCTGACGACGCTCCTGTCGATCAACGACCGGGTGCTACGCCACAACATCCGAAACGAGCTGGCGGTGGCGCTCGGCCACCTCGAAGGGATCGAGGACGCGGCGGACGGGGAGACGATCGGGGAACAGGCGCGGATCGCCCGGACCCACCTTGAGGAGCTCGTCGAGACGAGCGAGCGAACGCGGCGCATCGCCGCGATCTGGCGGACGGAAACCCTCCAGTCGATCGACCTCGTCGCCGTCGTCGAGGCGCGGATCGCCCGGGTGACCGCGGAGTCGCCCGGAGTCGCGATTCACACGGAGCTCCCTGACAGCTGTGTCGTCCGAACCCATCCGTCGCTCCCGCTCGCGGTCGAGGAGGCGCTCCGGAACGCGATCGAACACAACGACGACGACGTGGCGATCACGGTGCGGGTGCGGCGGGACGGGGACGCGACGGACCTCGTCATCGAGGACACGGGCCGAGGCATCCCGCGGATCGAGCGACAGACGCTCCGCAACGCCGAGGAGACCCCGCTCGAACACACCGAGGGGCTCGGGCTGTGGCTGATATACTGGACCGTGGCCCGGGCGGGGGGAACGGTGGAGTTCGCCGAGAACGACCCGCGGGGCACCGTCGTCCGGATCCGGCTCCCCGACGACCCGGAAGCGACCCGGTCGGTCGGGGAGAGCTCGGGACGTTCCGGGTCGGGTGGATGGCGGTCGACGCGGCCGGGGTCGAGAGACTCGAAGTCGAGCGGGTCGAACGCGACGGACCCGAAGTGAGTCCGGCCGGCCCGGCGAGAGAGGCGGTCGGCCGGTCGTCGGCGAGCCGCTACGCCGAGGAAGCGGTCGACTCCGGGCCGTCGTCGCGGTCGACCGAGTCGCCGTCGAGCGCGTCGCGTTCCGCCGCGTCGAGGTCGGCCGCCTCGTCCGTCGCGACCGGATCGCCGAACGCGTACACGGTGTTGTGGCCGGTGACCTCGACGGTGAGGAAGTCCCCGACCTCGACGCCGCGGTCGGTCGCGTTCTGGACGATGATCTGCCGGTAAGCGGAGTCGCGGCACTTCACGGAGTCGCCGGTCCCCTCCTCGACGACGAGCACCTCGAACGTCTCGCCGACCATCGACTCGTACGCCTCGCCGACGACCTCCATCTTCAGTTCGGACATCGCCTTCGAGCGCTCCTTCTTCACGGTCCCGCCGAGCCCCTTCATCTCGGCGGCGTCGGTGCCGGGGCGCTTCGAGAAGCGCGTGACGTTGATCTTCTCCGGCCGGACCTCGGCGAGCAGGTCCATCGACAGCTCGTGGTCCTCGTCGTCCTCGGTCGGGAAGCCGACGATGAAGTCGGTCGAGAGCGTCCAGTGGTCGAGCCGGTCGTCGAACGTCTCGACGACCTCGCGGAACTTCTCGACGCGGTGCTGGCGACGCATATCTTCGAGCACGTCGTCGGAGCCGGACTGGACCGGCGCGTGGATGAAGTCGTACAGCTCCTCGTTGTCCGCGAACACGTCGGCCAGTTCGTCGTGGATCCCGTGGATGCCGCCGGGGTTCGCCATCCCGAGCCGGACGCGGAAGTCGCCGTCGATGTCGCAGATCCGGTCGAGCAGTTCGGGGAGCTTCCGATCCCCGTTGTCCCAGCCGTAGACGCCGGTGTCCTGTCCCGTGACGCGGAGCTCCTTCGCGCCGGCGTGGACCAACGCGCGGGCCTTCTCGACGTTCTCCTCGATCGACGGGGAGTCGACGCGGCCGGTGGCAAACTTGGTGATACAGTACGAGCAGTTGCTCATACAGCCGCGCGCGATGGGGAGGATGCCGACGACGCCGTCCAAGACCGGCTCGGCGTCGGGCGTGACCGTCGGGCACTCGCCGTTGAGCACGTACGAGGGGACCTCGTCCCAGTGGAGGATCTCGGCGTCGACGTCCGCCTCCGCGAACTGCTCGCCCTGCGCGAGCGCCATACAGCCGGTGACGACGAGCTCTGCGGTGATGTCCGACAGCTCCTCGGCGCGGCGGAGCATGTTGCGCTCGGTCTTTTCGACGACAGTACAGGTGTTGAGGATGGCGACGTCCGCGTCTTCGGGGCCGTCGGCCGGGCGGTGCCCCCCGTCGCGGAGGGCGCGCTCGATCTCCCGGCTCTCTCCCCGGTTGGAGCTACAGCCGTACGTCTCGATGTGGTACGTCGCCATCTGAGTGTGTAGGGTATCGGTCCCGTGGGCAAAAGCGCGACGGATCGGGGCGTCGGACGGTCGGGGTCGGAGCGGTTCGAGCCCGGTCCGACTCAGTCCTCGGCGACCGCGGCGGTCGGCGCGTCGGCCTCGGCGGCCGCCTCCGGCTCGTCGACGGGGTCGCGCTCCGCGGGCGGGACCGCCTGATAGACGGAGCGGCGGGCGTCTCGGGGGCACAGCCCCTCCTCGACGAGCCCGACCTCGGTGAGCTTCTCGACCGCGAACCGGACGGTTCGCGTCGAGAGACGGGTCTCCTCGGCGAGGCCGGTCTGGTCGAACCGGCCCTCGGCGTCGAGCACGTAGTAGACCAGCTTGGCGCTCGGCGGGAGCGGTTCGAGCAGCTCGCGGGTTCCTTCGTCCATACATCACGTAAACGGGCGAATCGCGCATAACCGTGGCCCGTCTGTGCGCCGGCCGCGCACGCAACCCCCGTTTTTATGTATCACCGATCGGTCCGGAACTCGAAGCGAGCGCCGTCGTCGTCCTCGATCGACAGCTCCCAGCCGTGCGCGGCCGCGATCTCGCGGACGATCGCGAGACCGAAGCCCGTTCCGGCCGCCGTGCTCGACCGCCCGTAGTCCGTCGCCTCGTCCGGGTCGATGTCGAAGCCGGAGCCGTCGTCCGCGACGTAGAACCCGTCCGAGAGCGGTCCGACGGAGACGGTGAGGTCGTCGTCGGTCTCCGACCGGCCGTCAGCGGAGCCGTGCTCGACGCTATCGCCGGCCTCCGGCCGGCTGTCAGTGGAGCCATGCTCCACGCTATTCGCGAACAGGTTCTCCAGGAGCGTCCGGAGCCGTTCCGGGTCCGCGTCGACCGCGGCCGACGCGTCGGCGACGTCGAGGGTCGCGTTCGCGGTGTCAACGGTGCTCCACGCGCGCTCGGCCGTCTCGGCGAGGGGGACGGGCTCGATCTGATCGACCGTCCGGCCCTGTCGGGCCAGCGCGAGGAGGTCGGAGATCAGCTGTGACATCCGGTCGTGAGCGTCCTCGAGCCGGTCGAGCTCGGCGAGGACGGCTTCGTCGTCGGTCAGCGACCGCGCCATGTCCGCCCGACCGCTGGCGACGTTGAGCGGACTCCGCAGGTCGTGCGAGACCAGCCCGGCGAACTTCTCCAACCGGTCGATCTCCCGCTGGAGCGCGGCGTCGCGGTCGCGGAGCTGCTCGGTCCGCTCGGCGTGGTCGAGCGCGACCGTGACGTTCGCCGCGAGGACGCGAGCCAACTGGAGGTCGGTCTCGTCGAAGGCGTCCGGCTCGCGCGAGCCGAGCGGCATCACGCCGTGATCGCCGAGCGGAACGACGAGGAGGCTCCGGATGTCGCCGTACCCGACCGCGGTGTCGACCGCGTTGATGTCGTCGACGACGACCGGCTGGCCGGTCTCGAACGCCTCCCAGACGCGGCCGTCTCCGGGGCCGAACGGGGGTCGGTCGCCGAAGGCCGCGGTCGCCTCGTCGCTTATCGCCGTCGGCCGGAGGACGTCCGCCTCGGAGTCGTACAGCCGGACGCCGCTGTTCGGGAACTCGAGGATGTCGATCGCCGCGCGGGTGGCCAGTTCGGCGATCTCCTCGCGGCTCTCACCGCCGAACATCTCGCGGGTCGTCGCGTGGAGCTTCCTGAGGGTGCGCTCGACCCGCTTCTGTTCGCCGATGTCGGCGTACACGCAGTATATGACGTTTTCGTGCGTCTGTTCGACCGGGATGACGTGGAGGATGAAGTCCCGAAGGCCGTCAGGCGTCCGACGGCGCACTTCGAGCCGCGACGGTCCGTCGCGGTCGAGGGCCGCCTCGGGGTCGGGCCGGTCGGCACCGCCCGGGATGAGGGCGTCTCGCGTCTCCTCGTACCCGTGTTCCGCCGAGTAGCCGAACGTCTCCTCGAACGCCTCGTTCGCGGCGTCGAGGCGACGCTCCCCATCGCCGAGCGCGACGGTGCGCACCGCCGGGAGCGGGAGGTCGTCGAAGAGCGCGGCGAGGCGGTCCCGCTCGCGCCTGAGCGCGCCCTCCGTCTCGATCTGCTCGATCCGGTCGGCCGCGTGGGTCACCAGCAGCTCCGCGAACTCGACGTCGCGCGCGTCGAACGCGGCGTACCCGTCCGAGACGGCCTGTAACACGCCGTGTGAGCCGATCGGGACGCTGATGGCCGACCGGATGTCGTCCGCGACCGGGTCCGCCACCTCCGCCCCCTTCCGCCGGTCGGCTTCCGGCGGATCGCGGCCGGGAGACGCCGGGTCCTCCAGCTCGTCCGGGTCCGCGGGGTCGACGCTGAGGTTGTCGACCACCATGGTCTCCTCCTCGGCGACGGTGGTTCCGACGACCCCCTCCCCGACGTCGAAGGTCCGGATCTCGTCTTCGGTGACACTCTCGGAGAGCGCCGTCGGAACGACCCGGTCGCCGCGGCGGCGGGCGGCGACGCAGCGGTCGAACTCGAGGATGTCCTCGGCCGCGTCGACGGTGCGGTCGAACACCGTCGCCACGTCCGTGACCGACGCCAGCCCCGTCGCGAACTCGTGGATGGCGGTGACCTTCGCGTTCACCTCGCGGAGGTCGCGCTCCGCCTTCCGGCGTCCGAGGGCGTTCGCGACGCTGTTCGCGAGCATCTCGTAGCGGTCCCGGCCGGCCCCCTTCTGGAGGTAGTCGGTGACGCCCGCGGAGATGGCCTCGCTCGCTATCTCCTCGCTCCCCTTCCCGGTGAACAGCACGAAGGGGAGTCCGGGGTCGATCGAGCGAACCGCTTCGAGGAATTCGAGCCCGTTAGACCCCGGCATGTCGAAGTCGCTGACGACGCAGTCGACGTCCTGCCCCCGGACCACGGAGAGCGCCTCGTCCGGCGACAGCCGGGTGACGGTCTCGATGTCGTCGACGAGCCGTTCGACGTGCGTCGCGGCGAGGTCGGCGGCACCCGGTTCGTCGTCGACGAAGAGGACGCGCCGAGGCCCGTCGTCGCTCGCTCCCGACGCGTCGGACGCGACCGAGTCAGTCCCTTCAGACGAGTCGTCGGGGCGGGCGTTCATGTCCGTGTATTGCCCTACCGGTAGGTTTAGCTTTCGCTCCGAGTCCCGGAACTGAAAAACGGACCGGGAGCCGCGCGGTCGGAGCGGCGGTCCGGGACCGTCTACAGGAAGTCCTCGACGTGGTCGGCGACCTCTTCCGGAGTGTCGCCGACGGGGACGCCCGCGTCGTTGAGGGCGTCGATCTTCGACTGCGCCGTCCCGGTGCCGGAGCCGGAGACGATGGCACCCGCGTGGCCCATCCGCTTGCCCGGCGGTGCCGTGCGACCGGCGATGAAGCCGGCGACCGGCGTGTCCATGTGCTCGCCGATGAAGCGGGCGGCCTGCTCCTCGTCCTCGCCGCCGATCTCGCCGCACATCACGACCGCGTCGGTATCGGTGTCGGCCTCGAACGCCTCTAGGGCGTCGATGAAGGAGGTCCCGATGATCGGGTCCCCGCCGATGCCGATGGCGGTCGACTGGCCGAGTCCGCGCTCGGTGAGATTGTCGACGACCTGGTAGGTGAGCGTCCCGGAGCGGGAGACGAGCCCGACGTTCCCCTCGGAGAAGATGTTACCGGGGAGGATTCCGAGTTTCGCCTCGCCGGGCGTGATGATGCCCGGACAGTTCGGGCCGAGGAGGCGCGTGTCGGTCTCGCTCAGGCGCTTGTTCACCTTCGCCATGTCCTGCGTCGGGATCCCCTCGGTGATCGCGACCGCGAGATCGAGGTCGGTGTCGAGCGACTCGAAGATCGCGTCGGCGGCGAACGCCGGCGGCACGAAGATCACGGAGGCGTCCGCGTCCTCCGCCTCGACGGCCTCGTCGACGGTGTCGTACACCGGGACGCCGTCGACCTCCTGACCGCCCTTGCCGGGCACCGCGCCGGCGACCACGTTCGTGCCGTACTCGATCATCTGGCCGGCGTGGAACTTCCCCTCCCCGCCGGTGATTCCCTGTACCACGACGCGCGTGTCGTCGTCGACGAAAATGCTCATTGGGTCACCTCCTCGGCGTTCTGCACCGCGCGCTGGACCGCGTCCTCCAGCGTCTTCTCGACCTCCACGAGGTCCGTGTTCAGGATCTCCATCCCCTCCTCGGCGTTCGTGCCGGCGAGCCGGACGACCACCTTCTTCGGGATCTCGTCGAACTGCTCTAAGGCCTCGTTGATCCCCTTGGCGACCTCGTCGCCGCGGGTGATCCCGCCGAAGATGTTGAACACGACCGCGTCGACGTTGTCGTCGGAGAACACCATGTCGAGCGCCTGCGTGACGCGCTCCGCCTTCGCGCCGCCGCCGATGTCGAGGAAGTTCGCGGGCGACCCGCCGTAGTAGTCGACCAGGTCCAGCGTCGTCATGACGAGGCCGGCACCGTTGCCGATGATGCCGACGTTGCCCGACAGGCGGACGTAGTCGAAGCCGTACTCGCCGGCCTTGCGTTCGAGGTCGTCCTCGTAGGACGCCTCGGCCATCTCGGCCAGTTCGGGCTGGCGGAACAGCGCGTCCTCGTCGATGTTCATCACGGCGTCCGCGGCGACCACGTCGCGGTCCCCCGTGATCATCACCGGGTTGACCTCGATCTCGGAGGCGTCGTTCTCCTCGTAGAGGTCGTACAGCGTCGAGAGGATCGACGCCACGTCGAGCGCCACGTCGGCGTCGACGCCCGCCTCGTAGACGACCTTCCGGGCCTGATAGGGGTGGAGCCCGAACGCGGGGTCGACGTGCTCGCGCGCGATCGCGTCGGGGTTCTCCTCGGCGACCTCCTCGATGTTCACGCCGCCCTCGGTCGACACCATCAGGACGGGCTTCCCCTCGCCGCGGTCCATCGTGACGCCGACGTACAGCTCGTCGACGAAGTCGACGCCCGCCTCGACGAGGACCGAGTCGACGGTGTAACCCTTCAGGTCCATCCCGAGGATCTCCTCGGCGTACTCCTCGGCCTCCTCGCGGTCGGTCGCGATCTTGATCCCGCCGGCCTTGCCGCGGCCGCCCACGTGGACCTGCGCCTTGATCGCGGCCGGGTAGCCGATCTCGTCGACGGCGTCGAGCGCCTCGTCGACGCTCGTCGCGAGCCGGGAGTCCGGTACCGGGATCCCGGCGTCCGCGAAGATAGACTTCGCTTGATATTCGTGAAGTTTCATCCGTGTTTGATCGGTACGGACTGCGGCTTAAATGGTGCCGATCCGGCGCGAATCGCGCCGCAGAAACCAGCAACCGCTACCGGCAACCCCGAGACGACGCCGAAGCGCCTCGGAGAGGTGGGCCGCCGCTCAGTCCTCGTCGCCGAGGATGACGCGGTGGGTCATCGCCTCGGGATCGAGCACGTCGTCGGCCTCCTCCTCGGTGAGGTACCCCTCGCCCACGGCGACCTCCTTGACGGACTTGTCCTCCGCGAGCGCCTTCTTGGCGACCTTGCTCGCCTTGTCGTAGCCGATCGCGGGGTTCAGCGCGGTCGCGAGCGCCATCGACTGCTCGACGCGGGTCTCGCAGTACTCCTCGTTCGCTTCGAGCTTCGCGACGAAGCGCTCGCCGAACGTCTCGGCGACGTTCGAGAGCAGCTTCGCCGATTCGAGGAAGTTGTGCGCGATGACGGGCTTGTAGAGGTTCAGGTCGATCTCGCCGCGCGCCGCGCCCGCCGAGACCGCGGCGTCGTTGCCGACGACCTGCTTGTGGACCTGATTGACCGACTCGGCGACGACCGGGTTGATCTTGCCGGGCATGATCGAGGAGCCGGGCTGATTCTCCGGCTGTTCGACCTCGCCGAGCCCGTTCCGGGGACCGGAGGCGAGCAACCGCAGGTCGTTGGCCATCTTGTTGAGGCTCCCCGCGATGGTGCGGAGCGCGCCGTGCCCCTCAGCCATCGCGTCGTGGGCGGCCTGCGCCTCGAAGTGGTTCTCGGCCTCGCGGAACTCCGTCCCGGTCTCGTCGGAGATGTACTCCGCGGCCAGCTCCGGGAACTCGGGGTGCGTGTTGAGCCCCGTCCCGACCGCGGTGCCGCCGAGGGCGAGTTCGCGCAGGTTCGACTGGGCGTTCTCGGCGCGCTCGATGCCCTTCGCGACCTGCGTGCGGTAGCCGCCGAACTCCTGCCCGAGCCGGACGGGCGTCGCGTCCTGAAGGTGCGTGCGTCCGGTCTTGACGACGCCGTCGAACTCGGTCTCCTTGGCCTCCAGCTCGGCGTGGAGCGTCTCCAGCGCGGGGACGAGGTCCTTCTCGACGGCTTCGAGCGCGGCGACGTGCATCGCGGTGGGGATCACGTCGTTCGACGACTGGCCGTAGTTGACGTGGTCGTTGGGATGGACGACGCGGTCGCCGATCTCCGCGCCCGCGATCTCGGCGGCGCGGTTGGCGATCACCTCGTTCGCGTTCATGTTCGAGGAGGTGCCGGAGCCGGTCTGGAAGACATCGACCGGGAACTGGTCGTCGTGCTCGCCGGCGATCACCTCGTCGGCGGCGGCGACGATGGCGTCGGCGGTGTCGTCGTCGAGGAGGCCGAGGTCCCGGTTCGCCTGCGCGGCCGCCTTCTTGACGACGCCGAGCGCGCGGACGAACCGTCGGCTCATGCCGATCCCGGAGACCGGGAAGTTCTCCACGGCGCGCTGCGTCTGCGCGCCCCAGTAGGCGTCCGCCGGCACCTGCATCTCGCCGAGGCTGTCCTCCTCCGTGCGGTAGTCGTCACCCATGCGCCGACCTTCCCGCGAGACGCTGTAAAAGGTATTGGAACTCCCGCCGTCCCGCCGCGATCGGCCGCGTTCGCCGCCCGCGTCGGCGCGGGAGAGCCGAGCGAAATCGCCGAAGCTCGGCCCAAGCGCTTCCGCCTACTATACCGGTCGGTCGGCAAGGGCGGCGCGCACATGAGTTCGAACGACACAGCGGTCGGAACGGCCCTCGACGGCGACGCGGTGCGGTGGGCGAGCAGGCTCCTGATCGGCGCGCTGGCGGTCGTCGGCGTCCTCACCGTGGTCACGCTGCTGCCGGGGATCGACCGCCTCGTCCCGTTCGCACCCGTGACGTTCGCCGCGGTCGCTCCGGAGTCGACCGCGACCGCCGATCGGAACGAGGAGTGAGGCGACGCCGACCGACCCCTCACTCGAACAGGAACGGGACCGTCAGCAGCGCCCCGTTGAGTCCGAACAGGCCCACCAGCGCAAGCCCGAGCGGCGGGTCGTCTCCGGGGTAGGTCGCGAGCAGCGCGAACGACCCGACCCCGAGCAGCGCCAGTCCGACCGTCAGCGCGAGGTCCGACCAGCGGTTCCACGCGTCGTCAAGCGCGGGTTCGAGCCGTGCGACCCACCAGTCGGGGTCGGACTCGGCGGCGGCGCGGTCGGCCCGGTCGGTCCAGGGCGTGTCGTCGGCCGTCTCGTCGAGCCACGCGTCCCCCGGTTCCGCCCTCTCGTCTCGGACCGCGCCGTCGCCGTCTTCGGAGTCGTTCGCGCTCGACTCGCCGACACCGAGCAGTCGCCGGACTCCCGCTGGTCCGACGGCCGCCGAGAGCGTCGCGGTCCCGACTCCGGCGAGCCCGAGCAGGACGGTCGGATCGGTGACGCGCGACTCGGCAGCGAGGAAGAGCACGGCGAACGCCAGCAGCGAGATCGCAGAGCAGATCCCGCGGAGGGCGCGGACGAGTGCGGATCGCATCGGTGCGGGTGGTGGAGACGGTAGTGATTCGGCTCGGCGACGCGGCGGACCGCCGGAGGGAACTCGTCGAACGCGACTCAGGCCTCGTCGACCGGGAACAGCCCGGCCTCCCGGAGGGCCTCGTCGAGGGCCCCGTCGCCGTGTTCCGCGTACGCCTCGGGGGTGTACGTCTTGATCTCTAGCGCGTGGACCGACTGCGTCATGTGGTCGCCGACCGCGTCGTACACGCGCTGGTGCTGGTCGACGAGCGACTCGCCCTCGAAGACTGGCGAGACGACCCACGCCGCGAAGTGGGCGTCCTCGTCCTCGTCGTCGTGGACTCGTGGCGTGGTGACGCGGGCGACCGCGTCGGGGAGGTTCTCCTCGATGAGGGCCGCGACCTCGTCCGGTTCGATGGTCATGGGTCCCGGTCGGTCGCGGACGGGCAAAAGTCGACCGGCCCGCGTGCGTGCGTCCCGGTTCGGCGCAACTCCGACCGGCGTCGACGCGGGCGGTCGGCGACTACGCCCGGTCGAGCCGGGAGAGCCCGCGCCAGATGGCATCGACCAGCCGCGTTTCGGGGTCGGCGTCGGATTCCGCATTTTCCCAGCCACGCGCGAGCGCGTCCTCCAGCACCGCGAGCGAGTGGTTCTCGAAGTTGTTCATGCCGCGGAACGACTCCAGCGCGTCGCGGGCGTCGCCGCCGAACTCGCCGGCCGGCTCGCCGTCGTAGAAGCCGAGATCCGCGAGCGCGGACTCGACCGCGACGGCCGCCTCGCCCGTCAACTCCCGCGTCTCCTCTGGGGCCTCGCGTTCGAGGAGCGTCACGTCGTATATCTTGAACACGCGCTCCAACTCGTCGATGGGGCGCTCGTGGTCGTCGACGCGCACGTCGATCCACCGGTCGTTCTTCCCGTCGTAGCCGCCCTCGGGCTTGGCGACGTACAGCGCCGCCGACTGCTCGCCGCGCTTGTCGCCGCCGGCCTCGTTGCCGGCGTGGAGCGCGGCGATGAGCCGCTCCGGCAGGCCGCCGTCGGTCTCCTCGAACGTTGCGGCCATCGCGTCGAGCGTCTCGGCGTTCTCCAGGATGTTCCCCTGAACCGTGTAGTGGTCGCCCTGCCGGTCGCCGGCGTGGTCGTGGCACTCGTCGCCGGTGAACGCCGCGGGGTCGTCGTCCGGGTCGACGCCGACGACGCCCACCTGCCGCGAGGGGGCCTCCTCGTCGGCGGCGGTGAGTCGGTCGATCGCCTCGGCCGGGTCGTGGCCCTCGCGGAGCAGGTCGAGCCCGTCGGGACCGTACGCGACGTTCGCGAAGCTCTGCGTGGCGACCGCGCCCGCGTCCGCGCTGACGAACGGGACGACGGCACCGACGCCGACAAACTTCGACTGGACGGCGACGCCGACCGCGTCCGTCTCCGGGTCGCGGGCGGCGATCGAGAAGGTCGAGGGGCGAGGCGGCATGTCGCGTCGATAATCGCGCGCCGCGATCATAAATCCGCCGCCCGCGTCACTCCGCCGGCTCGGCCTCGGTCTCGGCGGTCGCGTCCGTCACGCGGATCCGTTCGGCCTCGACGTCCTCGTAGGTCGCGCCCCAGCCGCCGACCGTCCACCGTCGCTCGCCGTCGTCGACGACCACGGAGGCGGTGCCAGTCAGCGCCATCACGCTCGGGGCGCGGTCGTCGCGGCCGTCGCCGTCCGAGAGGTGTTCGGCGTCGACGACCTCGCCGGAGAGGGTCACGGACCGGTCCCCGTCCGTCTCGCGGCCCTCGATCTCGACCCGGAGGGGCTCGTCGCCCCGGATCCGCTCCCGGTTCTCCAGCAGGAACTGTCGGATGTCCGCGTACCGCTTGGACCCGACCGCCCCGGCCTCGTACGCGACGGGCGAGGGGAGCCACATGAAGAGGAGGAAGTGCCAGAAGAAGACGTAGGTGAACGACCGGTTGCGTAAGATCAGCCCGTAGTCCTCGACCGCGGCGGGGTTCGGGGCGAACGCCGTCCGCCGGAGGTCGGAGGTGAGCACGAACGGCGCGGGACGGGAGAGCCGGTGCGCGACGTTCACGGCCCCCTCGTAGTCCGCCTCGTCGAGCGACTCGTCGCCGTCGCGGTCGAGGACCGTGACGTTGACCGTGACGCCGCGGTCGCGCGCGTCGACGAGGTCGCCGCGCAGCGCCTCGAACTGGTCGCGGGTGAGCGCCGCGTGGACCTGCGTGTCGGCGTCGCGGACGAACGTGCGGGCCGCTTCGAGGACCGTGTCGAACCGCTTGACGATGCTGACCGTCTGGGTGTCGAGCGTCGGCCGCTCGTACCGCTCCTCGATCTCCGCGGCGGCCGATTCGAGGGCGCTCGCGCGGTCCGAGAGCCCGGAGACGATGGTCTCCGGGTCGGTCGCGCGCGCCTGGAACGTCTCCTGTTCGTACAGCTCCACGTACCCGAAGTCGTCGAGGTCGCGGAGGACGTCGTAGATCCGGGCGTCCGGCACGTCGCTGGCCTGCGCGACCTCGGTCGCCGACGCGGTCCCCAGTTCGAGGAGAGTGACGTACGCGTTCGCCTGATAGTAAGAGAGGTCCGCGGCCTGGAGCGTCTCCAGGAGTTCCTCGGTGTCCATGACGATCGATTAACTACCTCGGTGTATAAAAGTCACCGAGACCCGTCAGAGCGGGACCGGCCCCGCCAGCCCGGTCACTCCGCGTCGGGGTACGGCACCGGCCCGTCGAGGAGCGGGTCGTCGGTCGACTCCATCCACGCCTCCAACTCGTCGCGGAGCCGGTCGAGGGCGTCGGCGTGGGCCGGCTCCGGGTCGCTCGCCGCCGCCGCCGTCTCGAACGGCTTCCGATCCGAGGCGAGGTTCTCCGACTCGTTCGGGTCGGCCTCTAAGTCGTACAGCTCCTCGGCCGGGCGCTGCGGGACGTGGAACTCCTCGTGGACCTCGCGCCCGGCGGGCGTCGGCGCGACGTCCATCGGGACGAACACCTCGGGGAGCAGCGAGAAGTTACGGACGTACTTGTACCGCTCCGTCCGGACCGCGCGGATCGGGTTGTACCGGTCGTGCCACGTCATCTCGGCGAAGATCCGGTCGCGGCCGTCGTGGGGTTCCCCGCGGAGCAGCGGCGCGAACGACTCGCCGGCGGTCTCCGTCGGCGGGTCGATCCCGAGCAGGTCCAGCATCGTCGGCGTGAAGTCGACGTTGGTGACGAGGTCGTCGTGGACCGCGCCGCCCTCGATCGCGTCCGGCCGGTGGATCAAGAGCGCGGTCTCGATCCCCGGGTCGTAGCAGGTGCCCTTCGCGCGCGGCATCGCCAGCCCGTGGTCGGTCGTGAAGACGAACACGGTGTCCTCGGCCAGCCCGGCGTCCGCGAGCGACTCGCGGTAGCGGCCCACCGCCGGGTCGAGTACCTCCGAGACGAGCGCGCCGAGGTCGGCGGCGTCCTCGCGGACCCCCGGCGCGTCCGGGAGGTACGGGAAATCGTCGAGGTCGACCGCGTCGGGATCGGCGTCGTCGTACGTTCCCTCGGGAAGGTACTCCCGGCGGAACGGGCGGTGCGGCTCCTCGATGCCGACGGAGACGAAGAAGGGGTCGTCGGCGTCGGCGCGCTCGGCGAAGAAGTCGTCGACCACGTCGACGAGTTCTAGCGCGCGCTTCGTCCCGCTGTCGACGTGCTCGTACCCCAGCCGCTCCGGCTCGTCGGGAACCTCGTGTTGGAAGCCGAGCAGGGCGGTGTCGTACCCCGCCGCCCGGAGGTGCTTCGGGAGCGTCTCCCAGTCGTCCCCGAGCGCCCAGCCCATGTGCGCCAGCCCCATGACGCCGTTCTCGTGGGGGTAGTAGCCCGTCATCATGCTGGACCGGCTGGGTGAGCACTGGGGGGCCGAACAGAAGCTGTTCGCCATCCGGACGCCGTCGGCCGCGATCCGATCGATGTTCGGCGTGTCGACGTCGGCCCCGTAACAGCCGAGGTGCTGCCCGAGGTCATGACAGTGGACCAGCACTAAATTCGGGCGGCGCGTCGCGTCGGCGGACGGGTCGGCTTCGACCGTCATGTCCCCATCAACCCTCGAGACGCCAATAAATAGCGGTGGTCGCCGGTCGCGCCGCACCGCTTGAGATTAGTGACTATAGCGGTAATTAATAAGCAAATTTGAAGTAATTGGGACCGAACGATGGGAACGACATGTCCGATGATCGATCCTGTACTACGCGGCGGAGCGTACTGAAAACGACCGGAACCGCGTCGGTGCTGGGGAGCGTCGCGCTCGCCGGTTGTTCCGGCGGCGGGTCCGACGGCGGAGACGGCGAGGACGGCGAGGACGGCGGGGACGGCGGGAGCAGCAGCCTGGAGATCACCGGCGTCTGGTCCGGCGGCGAGCAGGAGTCGTTCAGCAACGTGATGGACTTCGTGGAGGAGTCGACGGGGATGGGGCTGGAGTACTTCCCGCGCGACACCGACAGCCTGCTCACCGGGACGCTGATGGACTACGAGTCCGGCGTCGCCTCCGCGGACATCGTCGTGATGCCCTCGCCGGCGCGGATCATCTCCGACGCCCGGAACGGCCACCTCGCGCCGGTCGGCGACGCGTGGGACGCCGAGAACTTCGCGGTCGACCCGTCGCGGGTGACCGTCGACGGCGAGGTGTACGCCGCGCCGTTCAAGATGGACCTCAAGCCCGGCTTCTGGTACCGGAAGTCGTTCTTCGACGAGCACGACCTCGAAGAGCCCGAGACCTACGACGAGTTCCTGACGCTGCTCGACGAGATCGCGGCGATCGACGGCGTCGACGCCCCGATCGCCTCCGGGAACGGGACCGGGTGGCCGCTCAGCGACCTCACCGAGGGCTTCTTCATGCGGCAGGAGGACGGCGCGTCGCTCCAGCAGGGCCTCATCGACGGCGACGCCTCCTTCACCGACGACCGGATCGCGACCGCCTTCGACGAGATCAAGACGCTCCACGAGGAGGGGTACTTCAGCCAGACGCGCGACTTCGGCGTCCAGTACGAGTACTTCTGGGACAACAGCCTCCCGCTGTACTTCATGGGCTCGTTCACGCCCGCGCAGGACGCGGTCCAAGATCCCTCGGACCTCGGCGTCTTCCGCCTGCCCGGCGTCGACGGCATCTCCTCGTCGGTCAACTGGTTCACCGTGCCGACGTACTCCGACAACGTCGACGCCGCCCGCGAGGCGCTGAGCTCGTTCGTCTCCGCCGAGGGCCAGCAGGTGTGGGTCGAGGACGGCGGGTTCATCGCCTCCAACACCGAGGTCCCCGACGAGGCCTACGAGATCGAGGTCATGGCGAACCTGCCCGACCTCGCCGCCGAGGTGACCGTCGTGCCCGACCTCGACGACGCGCTCGGGAACCCGTTCCAGCAGGAGTTCTGGTCGGTGCTCAAGGGACTGTGGGCCACGCCCGACACGCCGACGGAAGATATCGTCGGCCCGCTCGACGACGCCTACCAGGAGACGATTAGCGAGTGACGATGGAATCGGCGTCGACCACGGACGACCGGAGCGACCGACGCGGGTCGCTCGCGCGGATGTTCGACCCCGAGGAGCTGCGCCGTCGCAACCTCGTCTCGCTCGGGATGGACGTCCTCATCCTCGCGACGACCGGCCTCCTCGCGATCCTGTTCACGATGGGTCCCGGCCCGATCGTCATCGGCGCGATCCCGATGGCCGCGCTGCTGTACTTCGGCTGGGCCTCCTCGAAGGCGTTCTTCGTCGCGCAGGTCCTCGCGGTCGCCGTCGCGCTGCTCGGCACCGTGACCGGCGTGCTGCCGTACTGAGGCGACGGTCGCTGTTTCGAATTTTCCCGATGCCGGCTACACGCCCAGCGCGACCGACGTCAACGCGGCGGCGACCGCCCATCCGGTCCCCGTCCACGACAGCACGAAGAACGCCTCGCGTGCGCTCGCCTCCGTCCAGTCGGAGGAGACGTCGAGACGCGCTTGGAGTCCCTCGATGGTCCGGCCGAGACCGACCGCCGACGACCACGCGGTGACGCCGAACCCGAGGACGAGCGCGCCGAGCGCGAACGAGGTGTCGGTGGCCGGCTTCGCCGGTTGGAACGCGAGCAGTCCCGCGGAGACGACGACTCCGACCACAGCGCCGACCCCGGCCCACCGAACCGCGCCGAAGACCAGCGTCCGGTAGCGCACGCGTCGGGACCGCGATATCGGGAGCGAGGAGTCAGTCAACGGTGTCTCGCATCCGCGGGTCCAGCGCGTCGCGCATCCCGTCGCCGAGGAGGTTGAACCCCAGCACGGTGAGCGCGAGGAACAGTCCGGGGAAGAACGACCACCACCACGCGCCCGAGAACAGCCCCCGTTCGACGCCCTCAGAGAGCATCATTCCCCACGACGGGTCGCCGGGGCTCGCGCCGAATCCGAGGAACGACAGAGCGGCGATGTCGATGATCGCGAGGCCGTAGTTCAGGGTCGACTGGACGGTGATCGGTGCCAAGCAGTTCGGGAGCACGTGACGGACCAGCAGCCGCGGGTCCGTCGCCCCGAGCGCGTACGTCGCGTCGATGTACTCGTCCTCTAAGATCTTCAGCGCCGCGCCGCGGACGACCCGGGCGAACCGCGGCGTGTACACGAGCGTGAGCGCGGCGACGGCGCGCCACAGCCCCAGCGATTCCGGGAAGATAGTGACGAGCGCGAGCGCCAACAACAGCGACGGGAACGACAGCAGCACGTCCATCGTCCGCATGATGACGTTGTCGGTCAGGTCGCCGTAGTACGCCGCGACGATCCCGGCGGCGATCCCGAGGACCGTCGACGCCAGCACGGTCGCCGTCCCGAACTTCAGCGCGTACCAGGCACCGTACAGCACCCGCGGGAAGACGTCGCGCGCCTGCCCGTCGGTCCCGAACCAGAACTCCGCACTGGGTGGCGCTTGGGTCGGGTTCGCGTTGAACATCGTGTCGACGATCGCGTCGAGGTCGTACGTGAGTCGGGCGTAGATCGCCACCGCGAACATCGTCCCGATGATAAACAGCCCGAACACGGCGATGCGGTTCGAGAGCAGTTCCTGAAGGAACGGACTGGCGCGAAGCCGCTCGACGACGTTCCGTTCGACGTCCGACGACTGTGGTGTTTCGGTGCTCATTGGTCGATCCGGGGGTCCAGAACCGAGTAGGTGATGTCCACGAAGAGGTTCACGAGCGTGTACAGGAACGCGAAGACGAGGACGGTGGCCTGTACGACCGGGTAGTCGCTCTGTTCGATGGCGGTGACGAGGAGGGTCCCGATCCCGTTGATCTCGAAGACCGTCTCCGTCAGGACCGACCCGCCGAGGAGCGACCCGAACTGGATGCCGATGATGGTGATGACGGGGATGAACGCGTTCCGCAGGCCGTGTTTCATCACGGTGATTTTTTCTCCTTGGCCCTTCGCGCGGGCGGTCCGCATGTAGTCCTGGCGGATGACTTCGAGCATCGAGGACCGCATCATCCGGGAGATGAACGCCATCGAGTAGATACCGAGCACGACCACGGGCATCAGGAGGTGGGTGACCGCGGACCGGAACGCCTCGAGATTCCCCTCGAGCAGCGTGTCGACGAGTATCAGTCCCGTGGTGGTGTCGACGAAGTACGACGACGATATCCGCCCGCTCGTCGGGAGCACGCCCAGTATCTGAGCGAAGAGCAGTATCAGCAGCGGCCCGCTCCAATAGATCGGGACGCTGATGCCGGCGAGCGCACCGACGCGGGTGAAGTGGTCGGTCAGCGTGTCCTGTTTCACCGCGCTCAAGATTCCGAGCGGGAGTCCGAACGACAGCCCCGCGATCTGGCCGAGGATGGCCAGTTCGATGGTGATCGGCAGGCGGTTCGCGAGGATGGAACTGACCGGTGTCCCGCGCTGGATCTGGTAGGACTGGCCGAACTGGAGCGTGGCCGTTTCCCGGAGGAACCGCAGGTACTGCTCCCAGAGCGGATCGTCTAACCCCAAGTTCGAACGGACCTCCTCGACGAACTCCTGGCTCGCCCGCTCGCCGGCGATGGTCAACGCGGGATCGCCGGGAGACAGGTGAAGGATCGCGAAGACGACGGTCGCGACGCCGAACAGCACCGGCCCCAGCAACAGGAGTCGTTTCGCGACGAACCGCTTTGATACCATTTACAGGAACCCGTATTTTCAAACGGCTAAAAACTTCCCGTCACCGGGACCGTTTCTCCCGCGCGGTCGGGGTCACTCCACTTCGACGAGGTGGAGGTGCGGACCGCCGATCGCCGACACCGTGTAGTTGTTCACCGACGTTCCCACGCCGCGGATCTCGTCGGCGTAGTCGATATACACCCAGGGAGCCTCGTCGCGGGCTATCTGAGCCGCCTCGTGGTAGAGCTCCGCGCGGGCGCTCTGGTCGGCCGTCTGCTGGGCGTCCTCGACGAGCGTCATGAACTCATCGTTCGCCCACGCCGCGCGGTTCGAGGTGTTGAACCCCTCGGTGTCCCAGTCGACCCAGTCCTGGCCGTCGGGGGACTCGACCTGCGGGTGCATGAGGACGTAGTAGAAGTTGTCCGGGTCGGCGTTGTCCGTGTACCAGCCGGACAGCGAGGCGTCGTGGTTGCCCTCTCCGGTGTAGGTCAGGTAGTCGGAGAACTGCCGGTCGTCGATCTCGACCTCGATGCCGATCTCGCCGAGGTTGGTGCGGATCGTCTCCGCGGTGGGGAGCGGCGCGGGGTTGTAGCCGCGCGCGTTCTGGAACGTCGTGAGCTGGAACGAGAAGCCGTCCCCGTAGCCCGCCTCCTCGAGCAGGCTCTGCGCCTGTTCGAGGTCCTGCGGATAGGGATCGATGTCGTCGTTGTGGCCGAACAGCGCCGGCGGACACGGCTGGTCGGCCTGCGTCGCGATCCCGTCGTAGACCTCCTCGACGATCGACTGCGTGTCGATCGCGTAGCTGATCGCCTGCCGGACGCGGGCGTCGCGGAACGCCTCGACGCGGGACTGGTTGAACACCATGTAGCCGATGTTGATCCCTTGGCCGCTGGCGACCTCCGCGCTGTCGGCGTTCTCGACGGTGCTGATCGTCGACGGGTCGAGGTTGTCGATGATCTCGAGCTCCCCCTCCACCAGCGCCTGTGCACGCGTGGAGTTCTGCCCGCGCTCGATGAACAGCAGTTCGCCGACCTGCGGGCCGTCTCCCCAGTAGTTCTCGTTCGGCGTCAGCCGGATGCGACCGTTCGCGTTGTCGAGTTCGTCCAACTGGAACGGACCGGTCCCGTTGGCGTCGGCGTTGAAGTCGAAGCCGCTCTCGATGTCGTCCTGCGAGAGGACCACCGCCGCGAACATCGCGAGGTTCCGAAGGAACGGCGCGTACGGCTGCGTGAGCGTGACGTTGAGCGTGTAATCGCCGTCGGCCTCCACGGAGTCGATCCAGTTCCCGAGCGTGAACGGGCCGTAGGCCGACCCCTCCTCGAAGTAGTACTCGTAGTCCTCGTCGGTGAACCGCCGGTACGTGGCGATGAAGTCGGCGGCGGTGAACTCCGTGCCGTCGTCGAACTGGGCGTCCTCGCGCAGCGTGAGGGAGACCTCGGTCCCGTCCATCGACCAGTCGGTCGCGAGCGACTCGGTGATTGCCGCCTCGCCCGGTTCGAAGTCGATGAGGCCGTCGTATATCTGGTTCGTGACCTTCGAGACCTCACCGCTCGTCGTGTTCTGCGGGTCGAGGGTCTCCGAGTGAGCGCTCCGCCCGTACCTGAGCGTTCCACCCTCGCTCCCGCCTCCGCCCGCACAACCGGCGAGCGTGCTCGTTGCGGCCGTCGCGACCGTCGCGCTCCCGGCGGCTTTCAGGAAGCTTCGCCGGGATACCTGGTTGTTATTGCCAGACATGGATGTGTCTACTAACAGCAACATAAATAACAGTACCGGACGGCCGGGTGTCGGCCCGAAGTATCAGCGGCTCACGGGAGAGTCTCGGCTCTCGCTCCCGGTCCGTCAGTCGCGTTCCTCGCCGAACAGGTGACACGCAGCGGGGTGATCGCCGTCGGTCAGCGCGGGGTCGCTCCGCTCGCAGACGCTCTCGAAGGTCTCGCGGAGGACGCGCTCGGCGCGCTCCCAGTCGCCGTCGGCCAGCGCGTCGAACGACTCCTCGACGGCGTCCCCGGCCTGTCCCGACAGCGGGCCGTCGAAGAACTCCGCCCGTATCGCCGCGTCGAAGCCGTTCCCGCCGTCGGCGGCGACACCCCCCTGAGAGCCGGCGTCGCTCGCTCGCTCCCGCATCGCCGCGAGGTCGATGTTGCGCGTCTCGACCCGCTGTCGGTAGAACATGACTTCCCGGTAGCGCTCCTGCTCGATCCCGAGGTCGTCGGGCGGGATAACGGAGGGACACCGCGTGCGGAAGTGACAGCCGCTCGGAGGGTTGATCGGCGAGGGCACGTCGCCTTTGAGGATGGTCCGGTCTCCGGTCTCGGCGAGCGGGTCCGGCTCCGGAATCGCCGACAGCAGCGCGTTCGTGTACGGGTGTTTCGGTTCGGCGAACAGCTCGTCCGTCGCCGCGATCTCGACGATCTCGCCGAGGTACATCACCGCGACGCGGTCCGAGATGTGCCGCACCACCGAGAGGTCGTGGGCGATGAACAGATACGTCAGTCCGTAGTCGGCCTGGAGATCCCGCATCAGGTTGATGATCTGCGCCTGAACGGAGACGTCGAGCGCGGAGACCGGCTCGTCGGCGACGATGAAGTCGGGGTCGACGGCGAGCGCCCGAGCGATGCCGACCCGCTGCCGCTGCCCGCCGGAGAGCTCGTGCGGGTACCGACCGTACTGACTCCGGTCGAGACCGACCTCGTCGAGCAGCTCGAAGACGCGCTCCCGACGGCGACCCTCGGCGAGGTCGTGGATCTTCAGCGGCTCCATGACGGTCTGCCCGACGGTCATCCGCGGGTCGAGACTCGACATGGGGTCTTGGAACACCATCTGCATGTCCTTGCGCTTCTCCCGGAGTTCAGTCTTCGAGAGGTCGCCCAAGTCCTCGCCCGCGAACACGACCGTCCCGTCGGTCGGCGGGTCGAGGTGGAGAAGCGCGCGTCCGGCCGTCGACTTCCCGCAGCCGGACTCACCGACCAGCCCCAGCGTCTCTCCGGCGTGGACGTCGAGATCGATACCGTCGACGGCGCGAACGCTCGGCGAACTCCCGAACACCCGGCTCAAGAGGCCCGTCTCCTGCTCGTAGTACTTCCGCATCCCGTCGAGGCGCACGAGCGGCTCGCCGATCTCGCGGTCCGTCGCCGACGGGACGCCGTCCGCGCCGTACTCGCTCTCGTCGAACTCCGGCAGGATACATTTCGACCGGTGGTCGACGTCTTCCTCGCCGTGCTGGAGGAACGGGATCTCCCCCGTTCGACAGTCCGGTCGAGCCCACGGACAGCGGTCCGCGAAGTGGCACCCCTCGGGCATGTCGATGAGGTCGGGGACGTTCCCCTCGATCGGCGTGAGCCGGTCTTTCTCCTCGGTCGGAATCGACTCCAAGAGGGTGTACGTGTACGGGTGGCTGGGGTTGTGGAAGATCTCTTCGACGGGTCCCTCCTCGACGATCTCCCCCGCGTACATCACCGCGACCCGGTCGCAGGTCTCCGCGACCACGCCGAGGTCGTGGGTGATCATCAGCACGGACATCCCGAACTCGTCTTGGAGGTCGTCGATCAGGTCCAGAATCTGCGCCTGGATCGTGACGTCGAGTGCCGTGGTCGGCTCGTCGGCGATGAGCAGGTCGGGCTGACACGCCAGCGCGATTGCGATGAGGACGCGCTGGCGCATGCCGCCGGAGAACTCGTGCGGATACTCTTCGAGCCGAGAGATCGCTTCCGGGATCCCCACGTCGGTGAGGATGTCGACGACGTCGCCGACTATCTCGTCGTCGAACTCCCGACCGCCGATCTTGGGGAGGATCTCTCGGATCGCGTTGAGCCATGTGTCCCGCTTTCGACCCCCGTACCGATGGAGCCGGAGCGACTCCGCGACCTGCTCGCCGACGGTCACCGCCGGGTTGAGCGACGTCATCGGGTCTTGGAAGATCATCCCCATCTCGCCGCCGCGGATCTTCCGCATCGCCTCCTCGGGCGCTGCCGTGAGGTCGATCACGCCCTCGGAGACGGCGATCTCGTCGGCGGCCGTCCCGCCCCGGAGCCGATCGCGGGCCTCGTCGTCGACGTAAACGAACCCGTCGACGGCGTCCGCCAGCGCGTCCGTGAGCCCGTCTGCGGCGTCTTCGTTCGCTCCGTCGGACACCCGTCCGGCGACGCTCCGGAGCGCGTCCGCGAGTCCGGCGGGGTCGCTCCGGTCCGCGAGGTCGTCGGCGATCCCCCGGAGCTCCCGTGCCGCGGCGGAGACCTCCGTCCCCGCGCGGAGGTCGGCTGCGATCTCTCGGACGGCGTCGGTGAGCGCGTACGGATACGACGCCACCCCGTCGGGGTGATCGGCGGCGAGGTCGGCGGCGAGGTCGGCAGAGCGGAGCGACGCCCGGCCGCCGACGACCTCGCCGGGGCTGTCCACGAGGTCCATCGCGGACAGCGCCGTGACGCTTTTTCCCGATCCCGACTCGCCGACGAGACCGACCGTCTCGCCCTCCTCGACCGTGAGGTCCACCCCGTCGACCGCTTTCACCGCACCCCGCTTCGTCTTGAACTGCGTCCGCAGGCCGGAGAGTGAAAGGAGGTCAGTCACTGTCCAAGTGACGTTTGTCATCGGAGAAATAGCTTGTGCCCTCTTCGCACGGCCTCGTCCGCACCCGAGCGCGTGCCGGCGGGGGGACAACGCTTATCTCGCACGCTACCGGGCGTCAACACATGTCCGAAGAGCCCGTTTCAGGCGCAGTTCCCGACGCCCACGCGACCGAGNGGACAACGCTTATCTCGCACGCTACCGGGCGTCAACACATGTCCGAAGAGCCCGTTTCAGGCGCAGTTCCCGACGCCCACGCGACCGAGGGCTGGCAGGCAGTCATGGCGGACATGACAGCCACGGCGGAGACGTACCGCGACCGCGGTTGGACGGTCCTCGAAGTACATCCGGGCGACTCCGTTCTCGTCGACTCGGCGGCTCGGACCGGCCTCGACGTCGTCCTCCCCGGTCCCGAGTACGAGGAACTGGAAGCGGTCGCCGCGGAGTGTGCGTTCACCGCCGTCGAGACGTACCGCGCCGAGGCGGACGGACTGGTGTACCTGCTGATCGTCGAACGGGACCCGGAGAACGAGACGGCGGTGTTGGTGCCCGCGTACTACGACCCGGGCGGTTCGGAGCCGAAGGTCGACGCGATCCGGGAATCCGGCGAGTTCACGCTGTTCTGTCGGCGGCTGAACGACGAGTACGTGCTGTTCGTTCACACCGACGTCGCCCCGTTCCTGCCGGGCGGACTCGCCGACGAGTGATCGGGATCCGTTCCCGCTTCGGACCTCGGGACCGATCGGCACACGCCCTTCACCGACCCCGTCTCACGCGGTCTCGTTCCGGAGAGCGAAGGCGTCCACGGAAAAGGAAGCGAGCGCGGCGGCCGGTTCAGTCGGCGACCGCGGCCACCATCCCCTGCTTGTAGTACCGTTGGAGCGTGACGAACAGCAGGATGGGGACGATCATCGTCAGCACGGAGCCGGCGGCGACGAGCCCCCAGTCGATCTGGAGTCGGCCCTTCATCAGCGGGAGCACCTGCGGCGCGAGCTGGTTCTCGCGCGAGCGCATGAACACGAGGGGGAAGAAGAAGGAGTTCCACACCCACGTGAACTGGATGACGGCCACGGAGACGAGCGCCGGGGCGGAGTACGGCAGGACGATCGACTTGAAGATCTGATACCGGGACGCGCCGTCGATCCGGGCCGCCTCCTCAAGCTCCTCGGGAAGCCCGAGCAGGAAGTTCCGGAGGAACATGACGACCCACCCCATCCCCCAGCCGATGTGGACCAGGATGAGCCCCATGTACGTGTCGAACAGGCCGGTGTTCCGTAGGGTGTTGTAGTTGCCCATCGCCACCAGCTCGGGCGGCGCGGCCATGACCACGATGAGCAGGAAGAACAGCCACTTCTTCAGCGGGAAGTCGAAGCGGGCGAACGGGTACGCGACCATCGTGCCGAGCAGCGTCACGGCCAGCACGGACGGGACCGTGACGATCGCCGTGTTCCACATCGCCTGCCGCATCGGGCCGGACTGGAACGTCCACGCGCGGGCGTAGTTCTCGAAGGTGACGGTGAAGGTATCGAAGTTCCACCAGCCCTGGATGATCTGGTCGAGCGGGCGGACGGAGGCCATGAACAGCCCCACGAGCGGGACGAGCCACAGGAGCGCGACGCCGATGGCGACCGCGTAATGCACCGCTCGCCGGCCGCTCGGGACCGCCGCTCGGAGGCGCTCGACGGCGCTCCCCTCGGCGATCGGCGCGGTCTCCGGCGGCTCGTGGTACACGCGCCCGCCGTCGGGCTTCGGCTTGCTGTCGGCGTCGGTCGAGTCGTCCGCGTTGTGTGTGTCGGTCATAGTCGATCAGTCCATTGACGCGATGTACCACGCCATCGGGAGCGCGATCACGAGTTCGATGAGGGCGACGACCATCGCCTTGCTGTACTCGATCGGCGTCGAGAACGCGGCCTGGTACACCTCCAGACCGAGCACGGAGAACACCCCGCCCGGACCGCCGGACGGGCCGCCGGCCGCGTAGACGATGGCGAAGATCCGGATCACCCAGATCATGCTCATGATCACGACGACCGCCGTCACGGGCTTGACGAGCGGCCAGATGATGTCCTTGAACCGCCGGAACCGCCCCGCGCCGTCGACGCGGGCGGACTCCAGTAACGCGGGGTCGATCCCCGCGAGCGCGGAGCTGTACAGCAGCATGCTAAAGCCCGTCTGGACCCAGACGCCGCCCGCGATCAGCGCGTAGATCGCGATCTGCGGCTCCTGGACCCAGTTCCTGACCACCGACTCCAGTCCGATCGACCGGAGGAGCCCGTTGAAGATCCCGGCCTGCGGGTCGTAGACGAACAGCAGCACCAGCCCGATCACGACGGTCGGCGTCGTGAACGCGAGGAACACCATCGAGCGGAGGACGCTCCGCCCGCGCAGGTCGGCGAAGAGCAGTGCGAGTCCCAGCCCGAGCAGCGTGCTCAGCGGGACGTGGACCACCATCCAGATGATGTTCTGCGGGAGCGCCCCCATCGGGTACTCGAACGCGAGGAGGTTGCTCCAGTTGATGATCGCGTCGTCCTGGAACGTCGCGATCCACGTCTCGAGGCCGGCGAACCGCGCGATGTCGAACCCGTCCCAGGTGAAGAAGCTCCCGACGGCCGAGTACAGCATCGGGCCGACGGAGAAGATGGCGAACAGCGTGAGCCCGGGCAGCATGAACACGAGGATCGCCGTGAGCTTCTCCGTGTCCACGTCGCGGTCGAGCCGGTCGTCGAGGTACGATGCGACGGACATGGTGTCAGGCCACCAGTTCGCCGTTCTCGTCGTAGAGGTACGCGTCGGCCGGGTCGAACGTCAGGTGGACGGCGTCGCCCGCGGTCGCCTCCGTCTGCGGAACCTTGACGTTGACCACGGAGCCGCCCACCTCGACGTTGACCAGCACGTACTCCCCGAGCGGTTCGACCGTCTTGACCGTGCCCGGCAGGGTCCAGTCCGTGTCCGGCGCGTCGGTCGACACGTCGATGTCCTCCGGCCGGACCCCGACGGACACGGTTGACGAGGACGACTCGGCCGGCGTCGGGAGCGTGTTGCCGTCGGCGAGGTTGACGGTCCCGCCGCGGTTCTCGCCCTCGAAGAGGTTCATCGGCGGCGACCCGATGAACTTCGCGACCCACGTCGTCCGCGGCCGCTCGTACAGCTCCTCCGGCTCGGCGACCTGCCGGATCGTGCCGTCGTTCAGCACGACGATCTTGTCGCCCATGCTCATCGCCTCCTCCTGGTTGTGCGTGACGTAGACGGTGGTGATCCCGAGCTCGTTTTGAATCCGCTTGAGCTCGGAGCGCATCTCCAAGCGGAGCTTCGCGTCGAGGTTGCTGAGCGGCTCGTCGAGCAGGAACACCGACGGCTCGCGGACGATGGCGCGCGCCAGCGAGGTCCGCTGCCGCTGCCCGCCGGATATCTCGCCGGGGTCGCTGTCCATCTGGTCCTCGATGTGTAGTAGTTCGGCGACCCGCGCGACGCGCTCGTCGCGCTCCTCCGGCGGGACCCCCCTGACCTTCAGCGGGTACTCGATGTTCTCTCGAACGGTCATGTGCGGGTACAGCGCGTAGTTCTGGAACACCATCGCGACGTTCCGGTCGGCGGGGGGCATCCCGTCGACGCGGTCGTCGTCGAAGTAGATCTCCCCGTCCGAAGGGTCCTCCAGCCCCGCGATCATGCGGAGCGCGGTCGTCTTCCCGCAGCCGGACGGCCCGAGGAACACCACGAACTCCCCGTCGTCCACCTCCATGTCCAGCTTGTAGTTGGCGACCGTGTCACCCCCGTCGAAGTACTTGCTCACCGACCGCATGCTAATGCGAGTCATCGACTACCCACCGATATTCATTTATTACACTTATAATTAATCATGGACCACGAATAAGAGGACAGCCGCAGGTGCGCGTTTTTCGTTCTCTTTCCGGCTAATTCAGTAATTACTTAGCAATCCTTTCACTACGTCCCGGGGATGAGTTCCGGCCTCTTCGACTACAGTCATTTTCCGCAGATCTCGGGCGAGCTCTTTCGGACCGTCCAGCGGCGGGACCTCTTCGAAGACGACAAGCGGTTCGTCGACGCCGAGCCCCGCGTCGACCCGGACCTGCTCTTCGAGCGGTACCTGACGGAGCGGAGCCGGCGGGAGTTCGATCTGGCGTCGTTCGTCGAGGACCACTTCAGGCTGCCCGAGCCGGTCGCGGCCGCGCCCGACCTCGCCGCGTCGCGGTCGATGGAGGACCACGTGTCCTCGCTGTGGGGCGCGCTGACCCGGACCTTCGAGGACGCCGATTCCGTGGGGTCGACGATTATCGGCCTCCCGAACCCGCACGTCGTCCCCGGCGGCCGCTTCCGCGAGATGTACTACTGGGACAGCTACTTCACCGCGGAGGGGTTGGCGGCGGCCGGTCGGACCGATCTGGTCGACGGGATGGTCGGGAACGTCGCGTCGCTCGTGGACCGCTTCGGGTTCGTCCCGCTCGGGAACCGGGCGTACTACGACAGCCGGTCGCAGGTCCCGCTGTTCTACCGGATGCTGCGCGTGCTGGAGCGCGAGGAGGGGTTCGACGCCGTCGCTCCCCACGTGGAGGCGCTCCGGACGGAACACGACTTCTGGACGAGCGGAGCCGACCGCGTCGCCGACGCCGACGACCCCGCGACCCACCGGCGCGTCGTCGGGGTGGGGGACGGCGCGGTCCTCAACCGGTACTGGGACGACCGCGCCCGCCCCCGGCCGGAGTCGTACCACGAGGACCGCCGACTCGCGGACCGGGTCCCGGTCGACGACCGGCCCGACCTGTTCCGCGACGTCCGGGCCGCCTGCGAGTCCGGGTGGGACTTCAGCTCCCGGTGGCTGACGGGCGACGACCTCGCCACGATCCGGACGACCGAGCTGATCCCGGTCGACCTCAACGCCGTCCTGTTCGGGATGGAGTCGGCACTCGCCGAGTGGCTCCCGCGCGTCGGCCGGGAGGAGGCCGGCGAGCGGTACGCCGACCTGGCCGCGGACCGCCGCGAGGCGATCAACCGGTACTGCTGGGACCCCGACGCCGGGTTCTACGTCGACTACTCGTGGGTCGACGGCGAGCGGTCCGACCGCCTCACGCTGGCCGCCGTCGCGCCGCTTTTCACCGGGGCCGCGACCGACGACCGGGCGGCGGCGGTCGCGGACCGGCTCCGCCGTGACTTCCTCCGGCCCGGCGGGCTGGTGACGACGCTCGAGGCCACCGGCGAGCAGTGGGACGCGCCGAGCGGCTGGGCACCCCTCCACTGGATGGCGGTCACCGGCCTCCGCCGGTACGGTCACGACGCGTTGGCCGACGAGGTCGCGGAGCGGTGGGTCGACCTCGCGCGGCGTTCCTTCGAGGAGACCGGCCGCATGGCGGAGAAGTACGACGTCCGCTCGGTCGGCGAGACGACCGATCTGGGCGAGTACGACCCGCAGTACGGCTTCGGCTGGACGAACGGCGTCGTCACGGCGCTGTCGGCGGGGCGGTAGCGGCTCTCTCGGCGCGGCGGTGGTAACTCCACGTGCCCGGACTGGCGGCGTCGCGCTTCTGAACGCTTATGCCCGCCGACCGACTTCGATCGGGTATGAGCGACGACGACGCCGTCGATGTCGAGACCCCCGACGACGCCGAGGGCGACGCGGAGCGAACGAACGGCACGGCGGAGGCGACCGGCGAGGGACGGAGCGACGGCTCCGCCGCCGCCGGCGACGCCCGGAGCGAGGAGGAGGCGCTCGCCGCCGCGGTCGCGGAACACGACGAGGCGCTCGCCCGTGAGGTCGCGGCGCTGGAGGCGGAGCTGGCCGAGACCCGCGAGGAACTCCGCGAGCGCGACGCGGAGGTCGACGAGCTGACGAGCAAGCTCGCCCGCGTGAAGGCGGACTTCAGCAACTACAAGGAGCGCGCGAAGCGGAAGCAGGACGAGATCCGGGAACGCGCCTCGGAGGCGCTCGTCGAGCGGCTCGCCCCCGTCCGCAACGACCTCCTGCGCGCGCTCGACCAAGAGGCGGGGAGCGACCTCCGGCCCGGCGTCGAGTCGACGCTCGAGAAGTTCGACGAGGTGCTCGCCGAGGAGGGCGTCGAGTCGATCGAGCCCGAGCCGGGCGAGGAGGTCGACCCCGCGCGCCATCAGGTGATGCTCCGCGTCGACAGCGACCGCCCCGAGGGGGCGATCCACGAGGTGTACGAGCCGGGCTACGAGATGGGCGACCGCGTGCTGAGCGAGGCGAAGGTGACCGTCAGCACCGGCGACGGGGAGTAGCGCGGCGACGAGGAGTAGCGCGGCGACGAGGAGTAGCGCGGCGACGGGTAGCACCCCGGCGGCGGAGCGGAGACGCGCCGCGAGGACCCTTTTTTCACGACCGAACGGCCGCCTCGTAGGCCTCGACCAGTTCGTCAAGCCCGGCGTTCGGCTCGGCCGCGTGCGGGACCGACAGCGGCGACACCGAGACCTCGCCGTCGACGACGGCCCGGCGGTCGGTACCGACCGGGTCCGGCACGTCGTCCTCGTTCATTCGGCCCCAGATCGGGTCAGAGAAGCCGACGCGGCCGTCGCCGTTCCGCTCGGCGCGCATCCCGTACCACGTCGAGGGGGTCGTGACGCGGATCGGCGCGCGCTCCGCGTCCGCGATGGGCGCGTTGACGTTGAGGTAGTCCGCGCGGTCGAACACGCCCGCGTCGACCGCCTCGTCGACGAGGAACCGCGTCGCGCGGGCCGCGTGCGCGAAGTCCTCGCCCTCGAACTCGCGTTTCCACCAGTCGTCGCCGCCGGGCACGTACATCGAGGTCGCCACCGCCGGGACGCCGAAGAAGGCGGCCTCCACCGCGGCGGAGACGGTCCCGGACCGCCCGAGGGTGTACGCGCCGAGGTTCGCTCCCTCGTTACAGCCCGCGACGACCGCGTCCGCGTCGGGGACGAGCTCGTCGAGCCCCGCGACGACGCAGTCGACGGGAGTCCCGTCGACCACGTATCCCAGCCCGTGGTCGTCGACGGCGACGTCCTCGGAGAGCAGGCGGCCGACCGAGGACTGGTCGGCGGCCGGTGCGACGACGGTCACCGCGTACTCCTCCGTGAGCGCGTCGTACAGCGCTCGTATTCCCGCGGCGTCGACGCCGTCGTCGTTGGTCAACAGGATCCGGTCGACGCTCATACCCGTTTCACGGGCGAGTCGGGCAAAAGTCCACCGTCGGCCGCGCCGCGTGCCGGGGAACCGCGCGGCAGGCGGTCCCGTACCGAACGGAAAGGCACACGTATCGCCGGGTCGACCGTCCGGTATGGGATTCGGGGACACCGCCAAGAAGATCCAGACGCTCGCCGACCGCGCGGAACGGACCTACAAGAAGATCAGCGAGCTCCGCGACGAGGTCGACGAGACGCAGGAGACGGTGCTAGACACCTCAGAGCGCGTCAAGACGCTCGAAAACGAGATGGCCGAACAGCGGGCCGTCCTCGACGCCGTCGCCGAGGAGGTCGGCGTCGACTTGGAGCGTGTGAGCACAGAGGCGCACATCACGGACGCGGAGGAGACGGCGGCCGACGGCGACGACGCGAGCGAGGACGCGGCGTAGACGCAATCGCAGACGGCGGTACGACGGACCGCCGATCAGTCGTCGCTCGCGGCCGCGTCGGCCCGCGAGACGACCTCGGCCGGAACCCCCGCGACGGTCGCGCCGGGCGGCACGTCGTCCGCGACGAGGGAGTTCGCGGCGACACGCGCTCCCTCGCCGACGGTGACGCCCGGGAGCACGACCGCCCCCGCGCCGATCATCGCCCCCTCCTCGACGACTACGTCGCCGAGGCGGTACTCCTCGCGGAGGAACTCGTGGCACAGCAGGGTGGCGTCGTACCCGATTATCGCGTCGTCGCCCACGGTGATCCGCTCGGGCCAGAACACGTCCGGCGTCGACTCTAACCCCCACGCGACGCCCGCGCCGACCGTGACGCCGATCCGCCCCAGCAGCCAGTTCTTCAGCCGGAGGCTCGGGCAGATCCGGGCGAGGACGATGACGACGTAGTTGCGGACGACCGCGAGCGGCGACTTCGCGTCGGGCCACGACCACAGCGAGTTGCGGGCCCCCGGCGTCGGGAAGCGGTCGAGACGGTCGCTCCGGGATCGCTCGGCGTCCGCGTCGTCGGTTGTCACGTCGGTCCGTTCGGACGGCGGGGATAAAAGGGTCGCTCCCGATCGAATGCCGGAAACGGGCGCTCAGTCGCGGAGTTCGTCCATGTGATCGATCCGGCGCTGGACGAGGTCGGCCGTGCCGATGTCGTGGCGGATCCGGACGCGGTCGCCCGCGGCCGCCAGCGCGTCCTCGGCCTGCGCCTCGGCGGCCGCGATGGAGTCGCCGCGGCCGACGACGGCGAACGCCCGCGACGTGGTCGTGTACAGCCCGCCGTCGCGCTCGTCGACGCTCGCGTAGTAGAGGAGCGCGTCGCCGACGCTCTCCTCGTCGACGGCGATCGCCGCGCCCGAATCGGGGTCCGTCGGGTAGCCGTCGGGGACCGCGTACTTACAGACGGTCGCCTCGCCGGAGAAGTCGAGCTCCGGCAGCGGGTCGCCGTCGCGCGCGGCGGCCAGCACGTCGACGAACGGCGTGTCGAGGACGGGCAGCGTGTTCATCGCCTCGGGGTCGCCGAAGCGGGCGTTGAACTCGACGACCTTCGGTCCCTCGTCGGTGAGCATGAACTGCCCGTAGAGGACGCCCGTGTAGTCCGGGAGCGCGTCGACGACCGCCTCCAGCACCGCGACGGCGGCGTCGTAGTCGCCCTCGGCCATGAACGGCAGCGAGCGGCCGGTGTCGGAGTACGATCCCATCCCGCCGGTGTTCGGCCCCTCGTCGCCCTCGTAGGCGCGCTTGTGGTCCTGGACCGCGGGCGTCGTCCGCACGTCGCCGTTCGCGACGAACGCCTGGACCGTGAACTCCTCGCCGACGAGCCGCTCCTCCAAGACGACGCGGTCGTAGTCTGAGTCGCGGAGGTACGCCTTCGCCTCCTCGCTCGTCACCTGATCGCCGATCACCCTCACCCCCTTCCCGCCGGTCAGGCCGGCGGGCTTGACCGCGAGGTCGCCGTCGGACGCGTCGACGTACTCGCAGGCGGCCTCCGTGTCGTCGAACACCTCGTAGTCGGGACAGCCGGGGATCGCGTTCTCCTCCATGAACCGACGCTGGTACGCCTTGTCCGTCTCCAAGCGCGCCTCCGCGGCCCGCGGGCCGAACGCGTAGACGCCGGCGTCGTCGAGCGCGTCGGCGACGCCGGCTTCCAGCGCCGACTCCGGACCGATGACCGCGAGGTCGGCGTCGACCCCGGCCGCGTAGTCGGCGACCGCGTCGGCGTCCGTCTCGTCGATCGTCTCGAATCCGTCCGCGAGCCGCCGGATCCCCGGGTTGCGGACGCTCGCGCAGGCGTACAGCGCGCAGTCGTCGGCCACCGCGCGGGCGATCGCGTGTTCGCGGCCGCCGCCCCCCACAAGGAGTACGGTCTCCGTCATGCCCGACGCGTGTCCGCACGGTAGTGTAAACCTTACTCTCTTCTCGGCTATTTCTATGCGTATTCGTGGATATAAATGCCGGTGCCCCGTCGCTCGTTCCGGTGCGGACGCCTTTTGCCCCGCCGGGCCGAACCGGACGTATGTCACAGCCCACCGAGCGGAACCGCCTCGACGGGGAGGCGAGTCCCTACCTCCGACAGCACGCGGACAACCCCGTCAACTGGCAGCCGTGGGGCGACGAGGCGTTCGAGCGCGCCCGCGAGCACGACGTGCCGGTGTTCGTCTCCATCGGCTACTCCTCGTGTCACTGGTGTCACGTCATGGCCGAGGAGAGCTTCGAGGACGAGTCGGTCGCGGGCGTGATCAACGACTCGTTCGTCCCGATCAAGGTCGACCGCGAGGAGCGCCCGGACGTCGACAGCACGTTCATGACGGTCTGCCAGCTGGTCACCGGCGGCGGCGGCTGGCCGCTCTCGGCGTGGTGTACGCCGGAGGGGAAGCCGTTCTACGTCGGGACGTACTTCCCGCCGGAGGCGCGGCAGAACCAGCCCGGCTTCCGCGACCTCTGTGAGCGGATCGCCGACTCCTGGAGCGACCCCGAGCAGCGCGAGGAGATGAAGCGGCGCGCCGACCAGTGGGCAGAGAGCGCGCGCGACGAACTGGAGTCGGTCCCGACGCCGGACGCGCCGGGTCCGGACGGGGAGGGAGACGCCTCGCCGCCCGGCGGCGACCTGCTCGAATCGGCCGCCGCGTCCGCGCTGCGGAGCTACGACGACGAGTACGGCGGCTTCGGCAGCGGCGGCGCGAAGTTCCCGATGCCCGGCCGTATCGACCTCCTCATGCGAGCGTACGCGCGGAGCGGCCGCGACGCGCTCCTGTCGGCCGCGGCGGGAACGCTCGACGGGATGTCCCGCGGCGGGATGTACGACCAGATCGGCGGGGGGTTCCACCGCTACGCGGTCGACCGCGAGTGGACGGTGCCCCACTTCGAGAAGATGCTGTACGACAACGCCGAGCTACCGATGGCCTACCTCGACGGCTACCGGCTCGCGGGCGACCCCGCGTACGCCCGGGTCGCGAGCGAGTCGCTCGCGTTCCTCGACCGGGAACTCCGGCACGACGACGGCGGGTTCTTCAGCACCCTCGACGCGCGGAGCAGGCCGCCCGAGAGCCGCCGAGACGACGACGGTCACGAAGCGGGGGACGTCGAGGGCGCGTTCTACGTCTGGACCCCGGAGGAGGTCGACGCCGTCCTCGACGAGCCCGCGGCGTCGCTGGCCGCGGAGCGGTACGGGATCCGGTCCGGCGGCAACTTCGAACGCGGCACGACCGTCCCGACGACCGCCGCGTCGGTCGAGGAGCTCGCCGCCGACCGCGACCTGTCGCCCGAGGCGGTCCGACAGGCGCTGACCGAGGCGCGCACCGCGCTGTTCGACGCGCGGGAGTCGCGCCCGCGGCCCGCCCGCGACGAGAAGGTGCTCGCCTCGTGGAACGGGCGGGCGATCTCCGCGTTCGCGGACGCGGCGGGGACGCTCGGCGAGCCGTACGCGGACATCGCCCGCGAGGCGCTCGGCTTCTGTCGCGACCGGCTGTACGACGCCGACGCGGAGACCGGCGCGCTCGCCCGGCGTTGGCTCGACGGCGACGTGCGGGGGCCGGGCTACCTCGACGACTACGCGTTCCTCGCGCGCGGCGCGCTCGACACCTACGCCGCGACCGGCGACCTGGAGCCGCTCGGGTTCGCGCTCGAACTGGCCGAGGCGCTCGTCGACGAGTTCTACGACGCCGACGACGGGACGATCTACTTCACGCGGGACCCGGAGGGAGACGGCGGACAGACGGACGACGCCGGGCCGCTCATCGCGCGGCCGCAGGAGTTCACCGACCGCTCGACGCCGTCGAGCCTCGGCGTCGCGGCCGAGACGCTCGCGCTCCTCGACGGCTTCCGGACCGACGGCCGGTTCCGGGAGATCGCGCGGCGCGTCGTGACGACCCACGCCGACCGCATCCGCGGGGGACCGCTGGCGCACGCCTCGCTCGTGCGGGCGGCCGACCTCGTCGAGACGGGCGGGGTCGAGGTGACGATCGCGGCCGACGAGGTGCCCGACGAGTGGCGCGAGACCCTCGGCGAGCGGTACCTGCCGAACGCGCTCGTCGCGCCGCGCCCCGCCACGGCGGCGGGCCTCGACGAGTGGCTCGACCGCCTCGACATGGCCGAGGCCCCGCCGATCTGGGCGGACCGGAGCGCGACCGACGACGAGCCGACGGCATACGTCTGTCAGGACTTCACCTGTTCGCCGCCCCGGACCGACCTTGACGCCGCGCTGGAGTGGCTGGGGACGCGCGAGGACTCGGAGTAGCGGCGAGTGAGGCGGACGGAGGCGGAGTGAGGCGATCGAAGTCGGCGTAAGCCAGGCGTAATTATAAGTCCGCGTCACCACGCTCTCACCATGTACGATTTCGTCGTCGTCGGCGCGGGCCCGCCCGGCTCCCGGTTCGCCCGGCGCGCGGCCGAGGCCGGCCGCGACGTGGTCGCCTTCGAGAAGGGGACGGTCGGCGAGCCGCTCGCCTGCTCCGGGCACGTCTCCGACGACGTGTGGGAGTACGTCCCGGACGACGCCCGCGACGAACTCCTCCAGAACCGCGTGTACGGGGCGCGCTTCCACGTCGACGGGGCCGGTTCGCGGGCGTATCCCTTCTACAAGCGCGAGCCGGTCTCGAACGTGATCGACCGCGTCGGACTCGACCGCACCCTCGCCGAGTGCGCGCGCGAGGCCGGCGCGGACGTGCGCGAGAACCACACGGTCGTCGGCGTCGAGGAGCGCTCCGACCGGGTCGTCGTCGAGGTCCGGACGCCCGCGGACGAGGTCGAGGAGGTCGAGGCGCGGATGATCGCCGGCTGCGACGGCCCCACCTCGCGCGTCCGGCGCGCGCTCGACCTCCCGGAGCCGGACGAACTGCTCCACGGCGTCCTCGGGTTCGACGGCGCGCCCGACGCCGGCGACCTCGTCGACGTCCACCTCACCGCGCCGACGTTCTTCGCGTGGCGGATCCCCCGCGGCGACGCCGGCGTCGAGTACGGGCTGGCGACCCCGCCGAGCGAGGACGTCTCGGCGCGGTTCGACCGGCTCACCGAGGCGTACGGCGCGACGACGGACCGGCGCTGCTCGGGCGCGATCCCGATCGGCCCGCCGGCGCGGACGACGAGCGACCGCGGCTTCCTGATCGGCGACGCCGCCGCGCAGACGAAGCCGTTCACCGGCGGCGGCATCCTGTACGGGATGCGCGCGGCCGACGTCGCGGCGGCCGCGATCGACCCCCGCGACCCGTCGACGCTCGCCGACTACGAGTCCGGGTGGCGCGAGGAGCTATCGACGGAGATCCGGCTGGGGAAGGCGATCCGTCGGTGTTACTCGCTGCCGGAGCCCGTCCAGCGGCTCGGCCTCCGGGCGCTCTCGGGCGAGATCGGCGTCCACATGGACGAGCCGTCCTCGTTCTTCTCGGCGTCGAACCTCCGGGCGCTGTTCTCGCGAAGCGACCCGCCGAACTGAAGAAAGGCGGAACTGACGCGACCGACCGGAGCGGCCGGAACGACCGCCCCGCGACCGGGCGTTACTCCTCGATGACGTTCGCGAACGAGACGTTCTCGCGGACGCTCGTGATCTCGACGGTCGGCTCCTCGCCGGGTTCGGCGTCGGGGACGATGACGACGTAGCCGCGCTCGATCTTGGCGATCCCGTCGCCCTTGTCGCCGAGCGTCTCGATCGTCACGTCGCGGACCTCCCCCTCGGAGACGGGCGGGTCCGGCTGGACCGCGCCGGCCGCGCCGCGAGAGGTGGGCCGCTGGCCGTCGTCGGACGGTGTCCCGGCGGAGCCGCCCGTCGCGTCGGGGACGGCCGACGACTCCTCGTTGCCCGCCTCCGCCGATCCTTCGGCCACCGGACCGTCGCGGTCCAGGACGGCGATCCGATACGTGTCGCCGACGCTGACGCTTCCGTGTTCAATCTCGGAGGCGGGTACCGTGACGACGTACTCGTCGCCACGGGATTCCACCCGACCCGTGTACAGACACGCGAGGGAATCCGTGATTTCGACCATGCCATCCCTTGCGCGCACGGGGATGAAAAGCCACCTGTTCGGGCCGTGTGACGCGCGAAGGTAAACGTTTACCCTGTTCCGAATGAATCACCGGTCATGAGCCGGAACTACGAGTCGCTTCACGACCCGAACGCGGAGTACACGATGCGGGAGCTCTCCGCCGAGACGATGGGGACCACGGCGACCCGCGGCGGCGACCGCGACGTCGAGATCACGGACGTTCAGACGACGATGGTCGACGGGAACTTCCCGTGGACCCTCGTCCGCGTCTACACCGACGCGGGCGTCGTCGGCACCGGCGAGGCGTACTGGGGGGCCGGCGTCCCCGAACTCATCGAGCGGATGAAGCCGTTCGTGATCGGCGAGAACCCGCTCGACATCGACCGCCTCTACGAGCACCTGATCCAGAAGATGTCCGGCGAGGGCTCCGTCGAGGGCGTCACCGTCACGGCCATCTCCGGCATCGAGGTCGCGCTCCACGACGTGGCCGGGAAGATCCTCGACGTGCCCGCCTACCAGCTGCTCGGCGGCAAGTACCGCGACGAGATGCGCGTCTACTGCGACTGCCACACCGAGGAGGAGGCCGATCCGGAGGCGTGCGCCGACGAGGCCGAGCGCGTCGTCGACGAACTCGGCTACGACGCGCTGAAGTTCGACCTCGACGTCCCCTCGGGCTTCGAGAAGGACCGCGCGAACCGCCACCTCCGTCCCGGCGAGATCCGCCACAAGGCGGAGATCGTCGAGAAGGTCACCGAGCGCGTGAAAGACAAGGCGGACGTCTCCTTCGACTGCCACTGGACGTTCTCCGGCGGCTCCGCGAAGCGCCTCGCGGACGCCATCGAGGACTACGACGTGTGGTGGCTCGAAGACCCCGTCCCGCCGGAGAACCTCGAAGTTCAGGAGGAAGTGACGAAGAGCACGACGACGCCGATCACGGTCGGCGAGAACCGCTACCGCGTCACGGAGCTGCGCCGCCTCATCGAGAACCAGGCGGTCGACATCGTCGCGCCCGACCTGCCGAAGGTCGGCGGCATGCGCGAGACCCGCAAGATCGCGGACGTGGCGAACCAGTACTACGTCCCGGTCGCGATGCACAACGTCGCCTCCCCGGTCGCGACGATGGCGGCGGCCCACGTCGGTACCTCGATCCCGAACTCGCTCGCGATCGAGTACCACTCCTACGAACTGGGCTGGTGGGAGGACCTCGTCGAGGAGGACGTCATCGAGGACGGCTACATCGAGGTCCCGGAGAAGCCCGGCCTCGGCGTCACGCTCGACATGGACACCGTCGAGGAGCACATGGTCGAGGGCGAGACGTTGTTTGACGAGGCGTAAGCCGAAGTCAAGCGCGGAAATCTTTGATTTCCGCAGTTCGACGAAGCGTAAGGCGACGCCAAACGGGAGGAATTTTTCTTGGAATCCTTAGCATTTAATAGCATTGTACGGCCTTGACCCCTCAATACAGGGAATCCACATCTCGCTCAGTACAGGTACCTGAAATCAGGAGAATGTATTTATCAATCCGAGAGAATGGTATGATATGCGCCGGAGAGCCCTCCTCTCGCTACTCGGGACCGTTGGTATTGGTAGCTTGGCAGGCTGTTTGGCTGACTTCTCGACGATGACCACGCCTGAAGTTGTATCGAGGAGCATTAACCCCCGGAATCGGAGCTGTAGTGATACCCCGAATGAATCGGCAACAATAGCGGGTAAGTCAGAGGACGGGACACGAATAGAGGTAGAGGGGAACATCGCAGTCCCGCGAGTCGCTGATAGATTATACATACAAACTCAGACTGGCGTCGGAGAAAGCGATCGAGATCACGCGGATATGACGGCTCGTATCGATTTTGGCCCCTCCGATTCACACGAAAACACAGATGTTCCCGAGTGCGAGGGGCAGATAGCGTACGACGCGGAAGTCAAGTTTACACACCCGCCAAAAGAGCTAACTATTCGACATACTGTCAGAGACGAGGAAACTATCGGCTGAAAACGATGACTACTCAAACCGTTTCTCAATAAGCGATTTCCGTCGAACGTTTATTTTAAACGGAAACGTGTCTGAAGAACGGGGATTCAACGGGTCCTCTCCGCTCTATTCGCGTCGAACATCTCACGCGTCCGCGACGATCCCGTCCAATCGGACCGGCCCCGAACCCCGGCGGTCGAGTTCAGCCTCGATCTCTCGTAGTCGGGGGGCGATCTCGTCCGGCTCGTGGCTGTCGGTCCCGACGGTCACGTCGACGCCGGCGTCGGCGAGTCGGTCGAGGAAGGCGGGAGCCGGATGGAACTCTGCGTAGTCGGCGAGCAGGCGGCCGGCGTTGATCTCCGGGACGGTCCGCGAGCCCCGGAAGGCGTCGGCGACCGCGGCGTAGTGGTCCTCGGTCGCGAACCCGCGGAGGTGCGGGTTGCGCTCGATCAGGTCCGGGTGCGCGGCGATCGCGAACAGCTCCGACTCGACGAGCGCGACGAGCTTCCCGAAGTACCGGTCCACCAGCTCTCGGCGCTCCGACTCCGGCTTGTCGGCGAAGTGCGAGCGCGTGTGGACGTTCGCGCCGTCGAGGCCGTGGACGCTGCCGACGGCGTAGTCGAAGCCGGCGTCAGCGAGAAACTCGTCGATGGCCGTCTCGTGGGCGGGGTCGTAGTCCATCTCCGCGGCGTCGAACACGTCGATATCGAAGTCCGCGTCCGCGCGGACCGCTTCGATCGCCTCGCGGCGTCGCTCGTAGGTCAGGTCCAGGTTGAACCCGAGCGCGCGCTTGTACCGCTCCGCGCTCGGCTCGGGGGAGGATGTCAAAGTGGTCGGCGAAGCCGATCCCGTCGAGTCCCGCGTCGGCCGCGGCCTCGACCATCCGCCGCAGGAACGCCCCGTCGGAGTAGTTCGTGTGGGCGTGGTAGTCGTACACGGCGTCGCTTCGGCCCTGTGCGACTCGAAGGTACTGGTCGGCCGGGGAACGGCCCCGGACCGCGCCGTCCCGCCCGGCGTCCGATCGACACCGTGGCGGCCGCGAGTCCACGGTCCGACCGCCGCGGACGACCGCAACCAGCAATTCCTTCCGCTAAAACGCGTTGAAAATTCATTTATAAAATTTTTTCTCCTTGACGTATGTTACATCACCCCACAGTTATGACGGGGGAGGTACGCTGTCGGCTCGTCGACGGCGACGCCCGGCCGCTGGCGCACCGGGTCGTCGTCGGAGAGCGGCGAGGCGACGACGGGGGACCGATCGGGCACTGGACGACCGGCGAGGACGGGGAGTTCGTCGTCGAAGCAGACGGCGGCGTCGAGGTCGACGACGTCTCGTTCACCGTGCGGAACCCGGCCCGCGGCGGCACCGAGGAGGCGGTCCGCGACCGGAGGCGGCCAGAGGAGGGGGAGACGGCCCTCCGGCTCACGGTAAACGCGCGGCGCGTCACGCTCCACGGCGGGGTCGAACACCGCGGGATGAACGACGCCGCGTGTACGGCGGCCGGCCCGGTCAAGAGCCACCGGTTCCACACGCAGTTCCCGGAGCTGGACCCGTACGACCCGGACGAGGAGCTGCTCCGCACGCTCGGAGGGACCGACGGGAAGGCGGACGCGCCGATGATGGAGTCGGCCGACGACCCGGTCGGTGAGGCCGACACTCCGGCCGGTTACGGGATCTTCGGACAGTTCGTCGACCACGACATCACGTTCGACCCGACCTCCGACATCGACCGACGAAACGACCCCGCGGCGCTGCGTAACTTCCGGACGCCGGCGCTCGACCTCGACTCGCTGTACCGGACCAACGCGGAGGCAGCGCCGTTCCTTTACGACCACGAGACGGACGAGCGGAAGCTGCTCACCGGGGAAGCGGGGGCTCCGGACGACGGGGGCGTTTCCGGGCTTCCGGGGACGGACCTCCAGCGGAACGAGCAGGGGACGGCGCTGATCGGCGACCCTCGCAACGACGAGAACGTCGTCGTCTCGCAGCTCATGCTCGCGTTCGTGAACTTCCACAACCGTGTCGTCGACCACCTGCTCGGTCCCGGCTCGTGGCTCGTCGAGGACGACGAGTCGGTCCTCGAGGCCGCACAGCGACTCGTCCGGTGGCACTACCAGTGGGTCGTGCGGCACGACTTCCTCCCGCGGGTCTGCGACCGCTACGTCCTGACCGACATCGAGGAGAACGGGCGGCGACACTTCCTTCCGCCCGGGCGGACGCCGGCCATTCCGGTCGAGTTCGGCGGTGCCGCGTACCGGTTCGGCCACAGTATGATCCGCCACGCCTTCGGGGTCAACGACGAGGTCGGGGAGGTGCCGCTGTTCCCGACCGGGCCCGGAGACGACCCTACCCTGCGCGGCGGTCGCCCGGTCCCGAGCGACCTCGTGGTCGACTGGTCTCGGCTGCTGGACACCGGCGACGGCGACTACCAGCGCGGTCGGAAGATCGAGCCGCGCCTCGCGCCGGCGCTGTTCGACCTGCCGATCGCGGGTGATTCGTCGCTCGCCGTCAGGAACCTCCGACGCGGGACGGCGCTCGGACTAGCTTCAGGCCAGGACGTCGCCGAGCGGATGGGGCACGACCCGATCCGCAACGAGGCGTTCGGCGAGGACTCGGCGATCATGGAGACGCTCCGGGCCCACGGGCGGGGCGCTGACCCCCAGTCCCCGCTGTGGTACTACGTCCTCGCCGAGGCGGAGCACCAGCAGGACGGCGAGCGGCTGGGCGCGGTCGGGAGCCGGATCGTCGCGGAGACCCTGATCGGACTGTTGGCGGCCGACGAGACCGCCTACCCGAACGCCGCGCCCGACGGGTGGGAGCCGAGTCTCCCGCAACCGACGGCGACGGAGGGGTACACCCTCGCCGACATCACGGCGTTCGCGTCGGAGGCGGCCCCGGACGGTCTCGTGATCGACGCGATCGACGCGGGACCGGGGAGCGACGTTGGCGAGACGGACAGCGGGGACAGCGTCGACGAGTCGGTGACGCTCAGGAACGCCGCCGCCGAGCGGATCGAGGTCGCCGGCTACGCGATCGACTTCGGCGGCCAGCGGGACGACCTCCCGGACGCGACGCTGGACCCCGACGAGACCCTGACGGTCCACGTCGGCGACGGGAGCGACGCGCCCGGCCACCACTACCTCGGGCGGAGCGGCCCCGCGCTCGACGACGAGGGGGACGTGGTCACCGTGTACGACAGCGACGGCGAGCGCACGACGAGGCGACGGTACGTCGGGTGACCCCGGCTACCGCCGCTCGCTCGCGAGCGCGTTCACGACGGTGACGAGGAACGCGACCCCGGCCAGTCCGGCGATGACGAGGAACGAGGCTCCCCACCCGAACAGGTCGGCGACGAGTCCGACGCCGACGGACCCGGCCGACCCGATCACCGTGTAGACGGTCCGGATCAGGCCGAAGCCCGCCCCGCGCTCCGCGTCGCCGAGCGCGTCCATGAACCGGGGGTCGATGGCCGAGAAGAAGCTCGACCCGAGGCCGGCGAGGAACACGACCGCTCCGAGCGCGGCGAGTTCGGGAACCGCCGGTAGTCCGACCGCGAGGGGGAGCCGGACGAGGTCGGGGAGCGCGACCAGCCCGGCGAGCCCGAGCGCCCCGCCGAGGAGGGCCGCCGCGATGCTCGCGTCGCGGCCGACCCGGTCAGAGAGTCGCCCGAGTCCGACCTGCGCGCCCGCGCGGACCACGAAGAACGCGGAGAAGACGCCGCCGGCGAACGCGGGCGTGTACGACCGGAACTCCACGAGGAACGTCGGGAGGAAGGAGATGACGCCCTGCGCGACGTACGTGCCGAGGGTCGCGACCGCGAGCGGGACCAGTATCTCCCGCCGCCCGAGCAGTTCGAGCAGCGGCCCGAGTCGGAGCCGCTCCGACATCGGCTGGTCCGGGCGTCTCGGCTCGGTCGAGCGGACGCGACGCGCGAACAGGACGAACACGGGGACGCCGACGACCGCGGCCAGCGCGACCCCGGGCCGCCAGCCGTACCGGACGCCGACCCACGTCGCGGCGACGGGGGCGATCAGCCCCGCGAGCGGGCCGCCGAGCGAGTGGAGCCCGACCGCGGTGCCGAGGTCGTCGAACGTCCGCGAGAGGAGCGTGGTCGCTACCGCGTAGTGAAGCCCCGCGGCGAGCCCCAGCAGCACCGCCGCCAGCACGAAGGCGGGGAAGACCGGCACGAGGGCGAGCAAGAGACTCATCGCCGTGGTCCCACCGACCGCGACGAGGATGACGCGACGCTCGCCGTGCCGGTCGGCGAGGATTCCGCTCGGGAACTGCGAGAGCCCGTACGCGAACCACATCCCGGAGAGCGCGACGCCGACCGCCGTGTTCGAGACCCCGAAGTCGTCGATGATGAGGGGGACGACCGGGCTGATCGCCAGCCGGGCGAAGTACGTCACGAAGAAGGCGAGCATACACAGCGTCAACACGGTGTGCCGGTAGCGCCAGTTCACGCCGACTCGCGCCTCCGCGTCCCCGGCCGCACTTCGCTCCCCGCCGCGCGGACCCGCCGGCTCGGCGATCGGAGGGTGGCTCGCGTAATACGGCCGGGGGCGTCGACTGCGAGGCTCACGTCTCGTCTCCGTCGTCGCGCGCGACTCGGATAAACCGTCCTCTCCCGGCGAGCGGCCGCGGGTTCACTCCCGGTCCGCGGCCCGGCCTCGCTCCGCCAGTCGCTCCGCGATGGCCGCGCCGGCGGTCCGCGGGTCGGCCTCGCGGACCGTCACCGGGTCGCCGACCGCGACGCGGCCTGGCTCGATCACGTCACAGCAGAGCCCGCCGCGGTCCCGGAGCGCCGACGCCAGCCCGTCCTCGCCCGCGAGATCCTCGACGTGCGCGCACGGCGGTCGACGGCGAGTCGGTCGCAAGACCGCGTTCCCGACCGCGACGGTCGCGTCGAGGAGGGGATCCATTCCGGGTCCGAACCCCTCGACGACGACGTTCCGGCGGTGGCGACCGCCGGTCAGGTCGACGCCGGTCTCCTCGCGGACCGCGGCGAGCGCCTCCGCGGCGACGAGCGTGACCGCGCAGCCGTCGAGCTGGAAGTGGCCGTCGCCGCGCCGGTAGCGGTCGCCCTCGACGCCGTCGGGACAGATCTCTGTCGCGTCGCGGCGGACCGGCGGGGCACCGCCCTCGGGGGCCGTGACGAGCGACTCGACCGTTCCGGCGGCGTCGGTCCCGGAGGTGGGCTCGGAGGGGGTCTCGGACGGTCTGTCAAACGGGTCGTCCGCGACCATCAGGGCCCTCCGAGGAGGTCCGGATCGCCGGGTTTCAGCCACTCGCGGTGCGCGTAGTAGAGGACCGCGACCGGCGGCGCGGGCAGCGCGGCGAGCGCGTAGAGCCACTTGAAGACGCCGAGGTCGACGACGCGGCGCTCCGCGAGCGAGAGCGCGTCGAGCAGCAGCGTCGCGGTCGCCAGCGGCGCGAGCAGGTAGCCGTGCGCGAAGGCGACGGCCGCCCCGGCCGGGGTCTCGGGCGTCAGGAACGCCGAGTCGATCGCGTACAGGACCGTCCAGACGACGACCGTCGCCGCGAGCGCGGCGAGCCACGGGCCGTCGAAGCGACGGTCCGGAGCGCCCGACGAACCGGTCGGGTCGCCTTCCGGCGGCTCGGTCGCCGATTCCGCGCGGGTGTTCATGTGCGAACTGAGCGCCGGACGCTAATCAACGGCCGGGTGGCGGCGGGCGTCGCTGGCGGTCGCGCTCGGGGCCGCTGAGGGCACTGGGCCCGCTGGGGCCGCCGGGGGCGGGTCACCCGTCGAAGGTGCCGGCCGTCAGGTAGCGCTCGCCGCTGTCCCAGAAGACGGTGACCACGAGCGGTTCCTCGCCGGCGAACGCGCCGGTCTCGCGCAGTTCGGCCGCGACGTCCCTCGCGGCGAGGTTCGAGGCACCCGACGACTGGCCGACCAGAATCCCCTCCTCGCGGGCGAGGCGGCGGCACTCGACCTCGGCGTCCGCCAGGTCGACGGTGTGGACCTCGTCGATCAGGTCGACATCGAGGTTCGGCGCGACGAACCCCGGTCCCATCCCCTGGAAGTCGTCGTTGCCCGGGTCGCCGCCGGAGAGGACGGCGTTGTCCGACGGTTCGACCGCGTCGATACGGACGTCCGGGAACGCCTCGCGGAGCCGGCGACCGATCCCGGAGAGCGTGCCGCCGGTCCCCACGCCGGCGACGAGCGCGTCGACGGTGCGGTCGCCGACCTGATCGAGGATCTCCGGGCCGGTCGTCTCGTAGTGGGCGCGGGGGTTGGCTGGGTTCTCGAACTGGCGGAGTTGGACGGTGTTCGGCTCTCCTTCGAGTTCGTCCGCGCGGTCCTTCGCGTCCGAGATGTCGCCGTCGACGAGTTCGACGGTCGCGCCGTACGCCTTCATCAGCCGGCGGCGCTCGATCGACTTCCCCTCCGGGATGACGAGCGTGACGTCGTAGCCGCGCGCCGCGCCGACCATCGCGAGCCCGATGCCGGTGTTGCCGGAGGTCGGTTCGACGATGCGGTCGCCCGGTTCGATCTCGCCCGCCTCCTCGGCCGCCTCGATCATGTACAGGGCGGGGCGGTCCTTCGCCGAGCCGCCCGGGTTCCGGGACTCGACTTTGGCGGCCACCGTCGTCCCCGCGGGCGCGTCGACCCGCACGAGCGGCGAGCCGAGCGTCGACAGGATGTCGTCGTCCATTTGCTCTACGGTGGCGGTCGCGGGCAAAAGGCCCCGCGGACTCCGGCAAGGGATGTCGGGCGAAGCGAGCACAGATTCGTCGGGAATTCATCGGGAGGCGTGAGGTGGCGCGTCCTGCGAGCGTGCCGCCGAAGGCGGCCGCGAGCCAGCACGCGCGAGGGAGTCAGTCGCCCGAAGCGAAGCGAGGGCGACTGACGAGGCTGGGGAGGCGTGAGGTGCGGTTGCGGTGCCGGGCGGGACTCGAAGGGGCAGCCGCGAGGCGGACAGAGGCGACGTAAGCACCGCAACGAGTGAGCGAAGCGAACGAGTGAGGCGCGCAACGAGCGTCTGTCCGCCTCGCGGCTGGGGCTTCGGAGGTCTCAGTCGCAGCGAGCGAATGAATCACGGCGAACGACCTGCCGAACGCTGTTTGCCACCGACGCGCCGTTTACGTGCCTCGGAGACGAACGGTCTGGTATGACGCTCGAAACGCTCGCGCCCGCCGACGACCTCGGCGCGGACGCGTTCGACGAATCTGTCCTCGACGCCTTGGCGGCCGACGACTACGCGTTCAAGGTGTGGGGCGGCGACTGGTGCGGCGACTGCCGGCGACAGCTGCCCGAGTTCGGTGCCGCGCTCGCGGCCGCCGGCGTCCCCGACGACCGCGTCGAGGCGTACCCGGTCGTGAAGGGACCGAACGGCAAGGAGGGAGAGTACGTCGACGAGTACGACGTCGAACTGATTCCGACGGTCGTCGTCGAGGACGCGGACGGCGAGGAACTCGCCCGGTTCGTCGAAGAGGAAGACGTCTCCATCGCGGAGTTCCTCGCCCGCCAGCTGGCGGACGTCGAAGCGACCGTCTGAGCGGGCGGCGGGGCCGACCGGAGCCGTCTCCGGCGGTCAGTCGTCGTCGGTCGAGTTGGGGTCGGTCACGTAGTAGATGAGGGCCATCGTCACGCCCATCGAGAACGCGTAAACCGTCGTCGACGTGCCGAGGGCGACGCCGACGGCGAGGACCGACGCGACTACCACGACGCCCGTGAAGAGCGCGTACCGGAGTCTGGAGAGCCCGCGCGCCCAGTCGTCGGCGCGGCGGTACAGTTGGCGGGGACCTGCCATATCTCGTCGTTTCACGCGAGCGACGATTATCTTCCGGTCGACCCGCGAATCCTCCGATCAGTCCGCGGCCGCGGGGGCGAGCCCTCAAGTCCCTCCGCGGTCCACGCGGCGTATGGCACGCGTCACGGTCTGGAACGAGTACCGGCACGAGCGCGAGAGCGACGTCGTCGCCGACGTCTACCCCGACGGGATCCACGCCGTCGTCGCCGACGCGCTCCGGGAGGGCGGCCACGAGGTCCGCACCGCGACCCTCGACGAGGGACCGGAGCACGGGCTCACCGACGCCGTTCTCGACGAGACCGACGTGCTCGTCTGGTGGGGCCACGCCGCTCACGACGAGGTGCGCGACGCGGTCGTGGACCGGGTCCACGAGCGCGTCCTCGACGGGACGGGGCTCATCGTCCTCCACTCCGCGCACTACTCGAAGCTATTCAAGCGTCTGATGGGAACCAGCTGTTCGCTGAAGTGGCGCGAGGCCGCCGAGCGCGAGCGGCTGTGGACGATCGAGCCGAGCCACCCGATCGCCGACGGGATCGGCGAGGCCATCGAACTGGAGGAGGCCGAGATGTACGGCGAGCGCTTCGATATTCCCGCGCCCGACACGCTCGTCTTCACCTCCTGGTTCGAGGGCGGCGAGACGTTCCGCTCCGGCTGCTGTTACCGCCGCGGGAGCGGGAAGGTGTTCTACTTCCGACCGGGCCACGAGACGTACCCGATCTACCACGACGAGGACGTCCGGCAGGTCCTCCGGAACGCGGTCGACTGGGCCGAGTCGGGCGACGGGCCGGCCCCCGAGTTCGGCAACGCGGAGCCGCGAGAGGACATCGACACGAGCGACGACCGCACGGTTCACTGATCGGGGTCGGCGGTTTACGGGGTAGTCGACGGGGCATCGGCCGCGAACACCGTCGAAGCCCCGGCCGCTCGGCCGTACGACGCAGTGGATTCTTATAAACTGTCGATCGACACGGACACCACCGAAGCCCCAGCCGCGAGGACGCCGCACGCTCGTTGCGGTCCTCACTCGGTCGCTTACGCTCCCTCGTTGTGGTCCTTACTTCACCTGCGGCGTCCTCGCGACTGCCCCTTCGAGTCCCGCCCCCGCACCGCACAGCCTCACGCCTCCCCATCCTCGTCGGCGGCTCCCGATGGTCGCCGCCGACTCCCTCGCGCGTGCTGGCTCGCGGCCGCCTCCGGCGGCACGCTCGCAGGCACGCGCCACCGCCCCGATTTTATAAGCGGTTATTGCCGTCTCTCGCTCAATTTAAATACAGTATCGCGGTCGCTGTATCGGTTTCAACGAGGCCGAAGAGAGCGGCGAGCCGGCGGCTCACGACTATAGAACGACCGCCGCTACGGCGCGGACGTTGAAAGGCGGCCGCCTCACGCGAACGCGAGACGACCGGTTTGTGTCGCACGCCGGCGGCCGGTCGAGTACAGGTGTGCCGGCCCCACGTATAAACCCTCGTTCACGTCGCCGCGAGCGGTCCGGTCGGCGTTCGGTCCGGTCGACTCACTCCGGCCGGTGAACCTCGCCGTCGCGCGAGTCGGCGTCCTTCCGGCGGACCGCGGCGGCCGCGTTGTTCGCGTCGTAGCCGAAGAACACGTCCTTCGCGTACGTCTCGGCGACCTCGGTCGCGTGGATCAGGTCGTCGACGTCGACGGCGACGGCGTACAGCTCCAGCGAGAACGGCGTCTCCGGCGGCGCGCCGTGGATGTCGTAGTCGCCCCCGAGCCGCGATCGGAAGCCGCGAGCGATCGTCTCCAGCCAGTAGGTCGTCGCGTACTCCGTGTCGTACAGCGGGACCACGAACTCGTCGACGTGCTCCGCGAGCCGGTCGAGGTCGAGGCCGGCGCGCTCGTAGAGGTGGTCGGGATAGGGGTCGGGATACAGCGTGAGGAGGAGCCGACCGGGGATTAGCTCCGCCGCCTCGGCAACGAACTCGGAGATGACGTCGGCGCGCCAGTCGGCGAACTCGTCGCGGTCGCTCTCGGCGAACAGGCGCTCACAGCGGTCGCAGTGACAGAACCCCTCTCGCGGAAACCCCACGTCGTCTAAGCGCACGTCACCGTTCTCGGCGGCGCAGTCCGCGATGATCTCAAGCAGTCCCTCGCGGTACTCCGGGTGCGTCGGGCAGATGTACGCCCAGTCGAAGTAGTCGCGGTCGCGGGTCGCCGGCTCGCCGCGCTCGTCGACCGGGACGAGGTCCTCGTTCTCGCTCGCGGCGGCGTTGTCGCCGAAACACGACACCATGTTCACGGCGTTCGGCAGCGGCTCGGCCGCGCGGCCCGTGACGTCTTTGACCTCGTAGAAGCCGAGGTCGAACGGCTCCATCTCGACCTCGTCGGCGTTGCGCGTGACGACCCCTGTCTCTTATACACATCTCTGAGCGGNCGAGCTTTGCTTTCTTGCTCATACCTCTCACGTCGGCCGGCGGGCGCTAAAATCTACCGGAGTGCGAGGCGGTCGCGGACCGTGGGATGAGTCCGCACGGCACGGAAGCCCCCCTCAGACGTCGATGTGTTCGGCGATGTCCGCGCGGAGGATCGTCGCGCAGTAGTCGCAGCGCACGCCGTCGGCGACGACGTCGAACCGGGTCTCGATCGGCTCGTCGGCGTTGGTGATACAGTTGCGGTTCGGACAGGAGAGTACGCCGGTCACGGTGTCCGGTCGGGTGACGCGGTTCTTTTCGACGACCTCGAAGTCGCGGACGATGTTGATCGTCGCCTCGGGCGCGATGAGCGACAGCACGTCCACCTCCGACTGCGACAGCTCTCGGTCCTCGACCTTCACGATGTCCTTGCGCCCGAGGCGGTCGGAGGGGACGTTCATCCCCACCGAGACGCCGAACCCCTCGGAGCCGTCGATACCCAGTATCGCGAGGACGTTCAGCGCCTGCCCGCCCTCGACGTGGTCGATGACGGTGCCGTCGCGGATCTTCGAGACGCGGAGCTCGTGCTCGCTCATCGGTCCACCCCCGTCCCCTCGTCGCCGTCGGGATTCGCGTTCTCAAGCAGCGTGTCGAGCAGCGCCATCCGGACCGGGACGCCGTTGTGCGCCTGCTGGAAGTAGCGCGCGTGGTCCGCCTCGTCGACGTCGGGCGCGATCTCGTCGACGCGCGGGAGCGGGTGCATCACGGTGAGGTCGTCGTCGGCTGCCTCGAGCGTCTCGGCGTCGATCCGGTACTCGCCGGCGACGCGGTGGTACTCGTTCTCGTCCGGGAACCGCTCCTTCTGGATCCGGGTGACGTACAGCACGTCGAGTTCGTCCAGAACGGGTTCTATCTCCTCGTGTTCGCGGATCTGCGCGCCCGTCTCGTGGAGGTCGAACCGGACCGACCGCGGGAGCCGCAGCGACTCGGGGCTGATGAAGTGCTGGTTGGCGTCGAACTCGGTGAGCGCGGCCGCCAGCGAGTGGACCGTCCGCCCGTACTTCAGGTCGCCCATGATCCCGATCGTCAGGTCGTCGAGCCCGTGGTCCTCGCGGATGGTGTGGAGGTCGAGGAGCGTCTGGGAGGGGTGCTGGCCCGCGCCGTCGCCCGCGTTGACCACGGGCACGTCGACGCGCTCGCCGGCCAGCGTCGCCGCGCCCTCGCTCGGGTGCCGGAGGACGATGGCGTCCGCGTACCCCTCGATGACGCGGACGGTGTCCGACAGCGACTCCCCCTTCGAGACCGACGAGGAGTCGACGTCGCCCATGTCGATGGTGTTCATCCCGAGGCGCTTGGCCGCGCTGTCGAAGCTCATCCGGGTGCGCGTGCTCGGCTCGAAGAAACAGAGCGCGAGCACGCGGCCGGCGTGCCGGTCCGCGTAGGCGGCCGGGTCGTCGGCGACCGCTCGGGCCCGGTCGAGTACGGTCTCGATGTCATCCCGCGAGAGCTGGGTCGCGGTGATGAGGTGGTCCTGTCGCATCATCCGAGAACGGTATCGGCAGTATCTTGAATCCCTCGGCTCGGACCGCGAAACCGATGTTCACAGATGTGTACACCGCCGAGGCGGCGGTTTCGAGATCCGTAACTCGGCCCCGAGCCGCCGGGAAACCGACGACCCGACCGACCGATCCCCGCCGCCGCGCATAAGCCGTCGCGGCCCGAACGGAGTCACATGTCCGACGCAGATCCGGCCGACCTGCTGCCGAACGACCGCGTGAAGCAGGCGGCCCTCGACGGCGAGGTGACACAGCTACATCGCGGGAACCGGTACGGCGACGCGGGCGACACCTTCGAGATCGACGGCGTCGCCTTCGAACTGACCGAGGTGACGGAGCGGAAGCTCGGCGACATGACCGACGAGGACGCGAAACGCGAGGGGTCGCCGTCGCTTTCGGCGTACAAAGAGCGGATGGTCCGAGCCCACGGCGGGAACTTCGAGTGGGACGACGACGCGGACGTTGTCCGACACCGGTTCGAGCGAGTCGAGTGAGGACGCCACGTCGGCCGCCGGCATCCGCCGCCCTCCGCGGCCGACACCGCCACCCTCCGCGGCCGACAGCGCTCGACGACCTGTCGGCAGTCGCGACCGTATCCCATTATTTATAATGTGTGATACTGGATACGGACGGTATGGCAGCCAGTAGCGAGGCCGGCGTCATCGAACGTGTCGGGTTCCGAATATCGGAGATCGTCGAACGGTGGATGCCGAGTCCGTTCGTCTTCGCCATTCTGTTGACGTATCTCGTCTACGGGGCCGGGCTGCTGGCGACCGACTCGGGACCGGTGGAACTGTTGGAGTTCTGGTACGGCGGCTTCTGGGCGTTCCTCGGATTCTCGATGCAGATGGTGCTCATTCTGATGACCGGGTTCGTCATCGCGTACCACCCGCGGGTGAACGCGATACTCCAGCGGCTCGCCGAAATCCCGAACTCCGGCGCGCAGGCCGCCGCGTTCGTCGGGTTCATCTCGATGTCGCTGGCGTGGGTCCACTGGGGCTTCAGCCTCATCATGGGGGCCATCTTCGCCCGCGAGATGGGGAAAGTCGCGCACCGCAAGGGGATCACGGTCCACTACCCGCTGCTCGCGGTCGCCGGATACATGGGGCTCGGCCTGACGTGGCACTGGGGCATCTCCGGGTCCGCGCCGCTCCAGTTGACCGACGCGAACAACATCGGCGAGGGGACCGGCTTCGAGTTCCTCACGTCGACGGTACCGGCCGCCGAGACCATCTTCCACCCGTACGCGCTCACGCTCACGGTCCTCTCGATCCTCTTCGCGAGCGCCGTGCTGTACGTCCTCGCGCCGTCGGGGGAGCGAGCGAAGGGGATCACCGAGTACGTCGACGAGGCGGAGCTGTTCGACTCAGCGGCGGATGGAGGCACCGACGCCGCCGACGCGTCCGATCCGGTCGACGAGCCGCCGGCGGCGGTCGACGACGTCCCCGCCGAGCGGATGAACAACAGCCGTGTCATCGGCGGGCTGGTCGCGCTGTCGGGCGTCGCAATCCTCGCGGTCCAGTTCGCCGGACAGGGACTCAACGCGTTCACGCTGAACGCGGTCAACTTCGGGTTCCTCTTCGCCGGCCTGCTGATCTACCAGCGGCCGGCGTACTACCGCGACCGGTTCAACGAGGCGGCCGGCGCGGCGGCCGGCATCGTCCTGCTCTTCCCCTTCTTCGCCGGCATCCAGGGGATCATGGCCAGTTCCGGGCTGGCGCTGCTGCTCGCCGAGGGACTGCTCGACGTGTCGACGGCGGCGACGTACCCAGTGATCGCGTGGATCGTCGGCTCCGTCGCCAACCTGTTCGTCCCCTCGGGCGGCGGCGAGTGGCTCGTCGTCGGCCCGTCGGTGCTTCAGGCCGCACAGGAGCTCGGCGTCCCGTACGGACAGGCCACCATCGCGTACGCGGTCGGCGACGCGCACACGAACCTGTTGAACCCGTTCTGGGCGCTGCCGCTGCTCGCGATCACGAACGTCAGGGCGCGGGAGATGTTCGGCTACGCCATCGCGATGCTGATCGCGTTGATCCCGTTCCTCGCGGTCGCGCTGTACGCGGTGCCGTACTGAATACGGGGCGGAACCGTCTTTTCGACCCGCACCGAACGATTCGGAAAAAGTATATACCGTCTCGGCAGGGAGTTTGGCCCATGAGTCCCTCCACGCGAACGCTCGATAGCCGGACGGTATCGCTCGTCCTGACGGGACTGGTCCTCTTGGGTGCCGCCCTCCTCGTCGCAAACGTTCTCGGGTCCCCCCCTGCGAAGCACGAACCTCCAGCTTTTCGCCCTCCTCGCGGTCCCGCTCGCGATCGCGCTGGTCGCGTACGTCGGACTCGGCCGCGCCGCCGTCTGGTGGGAACTCGCGCTTTTGGCCGCCTGGGGCGCGTTGGCCGTCTCCGTCGCGACCTTCGTCGGCTTCCTCGCGACGATGGGGACGCCCGGCGGATATCCGGGTGCTGCCGCCGAACTCGGCAGGAACGTCGCGATGTTCCTCGCGCTCACGGTCGGACTGGGTGTGCCATACGGGCTCGCCGGACGGCTCCGTCGCGAACACCCCTGGTGGGCCGTCGCGAGCGCCCTGAGCGCGCCCGTCAGCTCGCTTCTCCTGTTCAACGCCGTCGCGATCGCATTGTGAGTGTGCGGACGGGACGGCGGATACACGGCGAGCGAAATCCTCAGGAGGTCAGACAGGTAACGAAAGGTACGTATATGGAGACTGAGAGGTGTTTTCACGAGACCCGATGGCCACACTGGATTTCGAAACGGACGCGCACGTCGACGAGTACGTCGTCGACGCCGAGAACACGACGGTGTTCGCCGCGTCCGACGGCGAACTCACGTACACGCGGCCCGGAGAGAGCGCCCCGGTGTCGATTCCCGTCGGCGACGTGAAGGGCGTCGAGTTCGACCGGAACGCCGGCCTTCGACGCCACACGCTCCTCGGCCTGTTCTTCCTCGTCCTTTCGCTCGTCCTCACCGTCGGGACGGCCTTCCTCGTCTATCAGGGACGCGTCGAGACCCCGCGCGAAATCGGGCTCGCGGCCTTCTTGGCCGTGTTCGTGATCGGCGGGTGGAACACCGCCTACAGCCTCCTCTCGCGCCCGGACCGCGACGTGATCGACGTGTACGTCACCGCCGAGGCGGACACCCACGTCCTCTGTGGCGAAATCCAGGACGCCGCGTTCGTGGACGCGTGCCAACAGCTCGTCGACTCGGAGGTCCCCACGACGAACCGCAATCGGGCGCTGGAAGCCGAACTCGACTGACACCCGCCGCGTCTCGCCTGGCGTCGGCTGACGGAGTGCGGTTTCGACGGGATCGAAACGTGACGCTCAGCCCTTCAGTCGTCGTCTGCGGCCGCGCCGTCGCCGTCCTCGGCGGGGGTCGCCGCGTCGTTCTCGATGCTCGGCGGGTACTTGCCGCGGTCGAGCTTGAGGTCCGACTGCGGGCGGGCCATACAGGTGAGCGCGTAGTTCTCCGCCTCCTCGTCGGTGAGGCCGCGGGCCGCGGGCTGGGTCACCTCGCCGTCGACGATCTCGGCGGAACAGGCGAGACACATCCCGACGCGACAGGAGTACTCCTGGGCGATCCCCGCGTCGAAGCAGGCGCTGAGGATCGTCTCCGTGTCGGCCACCTCGATCGTCTCGCCGGTGCCGACGAACTCGACGGTGTACTCGGTCATGGCGCGGAGTACCCGCCGACCGGTCAAAAAGGGTTCCCCTCGAACGCGTCGGCATCGCGGGGACGGAAGGCGAGAAACACACGCGAACGACGGCGACCCAACGCTTCCGGTTTTTTATAAATGACGCGTGAAGACGCGGTCGTCGATGCTCTCCATGCCCTCCGTCGCACAGATTCCGACGTATCAATTCCCGCCGGGCGTCACTGTCGCCCGCGACGAACTGCTCCTGCTGGCCGCGCTGCTCGTCCTCTGGGCGACGCTCGGCAGATGGGTTTACAAGGACGCGAAGGACCGGGGCAGCGAGTGGGCGTGGCAGTGGGGGTTCGGCACGCCGCTCGCCGTGATCGCGGGATTGGACGTGATGTTGCTGGTAGTCGTGATCTACCTGCTACTTCGGAATTCGGACTGACTGTCACGAAATACGACCATCTTGGTGGTCAGTGACTGAACACTCGCAGAGCCACCGGCTATGCGAGAGCCAATCCGAGGCGAGTGTTTCCACGACCAAGACCGTCGAAGCCCCAGCCGCGAGGACTCGCGCGGCTCGCTGTGCTCCTCACTC
>NZ_AOJD01000061.1 GCF_000337415.1 Halorubrum tebenquichense DSM 14210
GACTCCCTCGCGCGTGCTCCTCGCGGCCGCCTTCGGCGGCACGCTCGCAGGCACGCGCCACCGCACCTCTCTCGATCGAACCGCCGCGTTACCTCCACTGTCTGCGACGCTTTCACTCTCGCCCATCGCAACGACTAATCCCCCGCCGGACGCTTCCCGAGGTATGACCGGCAAGGCCACCGCGCGAGCCCACCCGATCCAGGGGCTCGTCAAGTACCACGGGATGCGCGACGAGGAACTGCGGCTCCCGTACCACGACAGCATCAGCCTCTGTACCGCTCCGACCGCGACGACGACCACCGTCGAGTGGCAGCCCGACGCGAGCGAGGACACCTACGTCATCGGCGGCGATGAGGTCGACGGCCGGGCGGCCGAGCGGATCGACATGGTCGTCGACCACGTCCGCGACCTGGCCGGCGTCGACGCCGCCGTGCGGCTGGAGAGCGAGAACTCCTTCCCGTCGAACATCGGCTTCGGCTCCTCGTCGTCCGGGTTCGCGGCCGCCGCGCTCGCCCTCGTCGAGGCCGCCGGACTCGACCGCTCGCTCCCGGAGGTCTCGACCATCGCCCGCCGCGGGTCCTCCTCCGCGGCCCGCGCGGTCACCGGCGCGTACTCGCGGCTCGACGCCGGACTCAACGACGAGGACTGCCGCTCCCGCCGGCTCGACGTGGGCGTGAGCGAGGACGGCTTCGACCCCGAGGAGGACCTCCGGATCGTCGCCGCGCACGTCCCCGCGTACAAGGAGACGGAGGAGGCGCACCGCGAGGCCGCCGCGAGCCACATGATGCAGGCGCGGACCGCCCACGTCCAGGACCAGTTGGTCGAGATGACCGACGCGCTCCGCGACGGCGACTTCGATCGGATCTTCGAGACGGCGGAACACGACTCGCTGTCGCTGACGGCCACGACGATGACCGGCCCGTCGGGCTGGGTGTACTGGCAGCCGGAGACGATCGCCGTGTTCAACGCGGTCCGCGAGCTCCGCGAGTCGGGCGTCCCCGTCTACTTTTCGACGGACACGGGCGCGTCGGTGTACGTCAACACGGTCGCGGACCGCGTCGACGAGGTGGAGAGTCGGATCGCGGAGATCGGTATCGACACCGACGTGTGGGAGGTCGGCGGTCCCGCGCGCGTCCTCGACGAGAGCGACGCCCTGTTCTGACCGGGGCGGGCCGCCGACGCGGCGGCGCGGACGGCACGGATCGATTTATCAAGGCGACCGCGAAACAGCGCCGATATGTCGAGTGGCTCCGAGGCCATCTCGGCGTTCGACGGCCCACCCCCGCGTCGTCGCGGACCTGCGGAGCGTGTCGTTCGACGTCGAACACGGACACGAGGACGTGGCGGACGCCTACTCGGACCGCGACTCGACGAGGCGTACCAGCTGGTGATGTCGAACCGGATCACCGGCGGCGACTTCAGGCAACTGATCGGCGAGAGCCGGCACGACGCCGTCTTCGCGTCGTTCGACTACGACGGCGCGTTTCCGGTGAACGAGCAGATCGACGCGGTCGTCGAGACGTAGACGGCCGAGTGAGCGGGCGGCGCGGGACCGGTCGCCCCGGAACTCGCTACTCCTCCGGATCCTCGCCGCGCGCCCGCTTGTACATCGCGAGGGCCTCCTCGCGGCGCTCCGAGTGGTCGACGATCGGTGCCGGGTACTCGGGCGCGGCGTTCGCGCGCTGGGTCGGCGACAGCTCGTGCCACTCGTGGATCAGGTCGGCGTCGACGCCGCGGAGTTCCGGGACGTACTCCGCGATGTACTCGGCGTCGGGGTCGTAGCGCTCGCCCTGCGTCATCGGGTTGAAGATGCGGAAGTACGGCTGCGCGTCCGTCCCCGTCGAGGCCGCCCACTGCCACCCGCCGTTGTCGTTGGCGGTGTCGTGGTCCGCGAGGTGTTCGCGGAAGTGGTCGTAGCCGTGCCGCCAGTCCGCGAGCAGGTCCTTCGTGAGGAAGGAGGCCACGATCATCCGCACGCGGTTGTGCATGAACGCCTCCTCGCGGAGCTGTCGCATCCCGGCGTCGACGATCGGATATCCCGTCTCGCCGCGCTTCCACGCGGCGATCTCCCCGGGGTCGTCGCGCCACTCGATCCCCTCCTCGTAGGTCTTGAAGTTCTCCGTCACCACCTCGGGGTTGTGGAACAGCACCTGCGTGTAGAACTCCCGCCACGCGAGCTGCTGTTGGAACTCCTCCACCTGTTCCGGGGCGTCGTCGGGGCGCGCGTCCGACGCCGCCTCGCTCATCGCCTCCGCGGTCGCCGCGTACGCCTCGCGGACGCCGATCTCGCCGTATTTCAGGAACGCCGAGAGCCGCGAGGTGGCCCCCTTCGCCGGGTAGTCGCGCTCGGCCTCGTAGGTGAACACCGCCTCGTCGAGGAAGGCGGAGAGGCGCTCGCGGGCGGCGGCGGTGCCGGCGGGACCGATCTCGGCGTCCGGCTCCGCGAAGCCGAGGTCGGCGGGCGTCGGGAGGTCACCGACGGCGACCCGTTCGACCGAAGCGCCCCCGTCCGCGCGGGCATCGGGATCCACCGCGGCCGCCAGCGCGTCGGCGTCGACGAGTCCCTCGGCGGTCGGCGCGGGCCGCGGGTCGTCCTTCGCGCGGTCGGTCCACTTCTTCCAGTAGTAGCTGTACACCGAGTAGGGGTCGCCCGCGTTCGTCCGGATCGCGTCGGGGTCGTGGAGGATCGCGTCGTGGTGGGCCTCGCGCTCGACGTCGGCGGCGTCGAGCGCCCGCCGCACGCCGGCGTCGCGCTCGCGTGCCAGCCCGGAGTAGTCGCGGTTCCAGACGACGCGCTCGGCGTCGAGGGCGTCCGCGAGCCGCGGGAGAACGGTCGCGGGATCGCCGCGGGCGACGAGCAGGTCGCTCCCGCGCTCGCGGTAGTCGTCGCGCAGCGCGGCGAGGCCGTCGAGCAGGCGGCGCACCCGCACGTCGCTCGCGTGGTCGAGCACGTCGGGGTCGAAGACGAACACGGCCGCGGCCGGGCCTCGGTCGACCCCCTCGACGCCGGTCCCCGTCGCGGCCGCGAGGCCGACGCTGTCGGCGACTCTGAGGTCCCGCCGGTGCCAGAACAGCTCCATGGGATCGCCACGGGCGCGTCCACCGTGAAACCACCGGGATCGAGGGGGAGGGTTACCTCACCCGTCCGTTCGCGTCCCGGTGAGCGATTCGAGCAGGCTGACGGCCGGCGCTTTCGCCAGCGGGTCGTTCCCGTTGCCGCAGTGCGGGGACTGGACGCAGGCGGGGCAGCCGTCCTCGCAGTCGCAGGAGTCGATGAGCCGCGCCGTCCGGGTCATCAGCTCCTCGATCCGGCCGTGCCCGCGGCGCGTGAGTCCGACGCCGCCCGGGTACCCGTCGTAGACGAACACCGCCGGTCCCTCGGTGTGGGGGTGGTGCGGCGTCGAGATGCCGCCGACGTCGGCGCGGTCGCAGAGCAGGTGGAACGGGAACAGCGAGATGATGCCGTGTTCGGCGGCGTGGATCCCGCCGTTGAACGCGTACTCGCCGCCCGGGATCGGCTCGCCGTCGCCGCCGTCGACCGTCCCGCCGTCCGACGCGGCGTCGCGGTCGGCGTCGGGTCCGGGGTCGCCGCTCGCGCCGGGAGCCTCGGCGTCGCCGTCGAGCGGGTCTCCCAGGGCCCGCATCTCGCGTTCGAGGTCCTCGGGAACCGGGAAGTACAGCGACTTCGTCCGCAGCGTCGTCTCCGGGAGGTCGAGCGTCGACTCGCCGAGCGACTCGCCGGTGGCCGCGTCCTTCCTGACGAACCCCGTGATCTGCTCGGTCACCGTCACGTCCGCGAACCGGACGGGGACGTCGGGGCGCGCGGAGAGCGCGCGCTCGTCGAGGTCGTCGTTCACGACGATGTCCTTGTCGGAGCGCACCTGCGTGTAGTAGTCCGCCCACGACTGCTGGAGCTCGGCCACGTCGCGGTCGAGGTCCAGTTCGACCACCTCGTAGGTGCGCCCCTGCTGGTGGTAGATCGCGCCGGGGTGCGCGTCGCGGAGCGCGTCGGCGAAGCCGAGCGTCGCGACCGTCTCGCCGCTCGACCGCTCGATCAGCGATATCTCGCGCTCCTCCGCGGTGCGGAGGTTCACGGACTGCTGCGGGCTCGCCTCGCCGGCGTGGACCCAGCGCGTCCCCTTGGCGGCCTCGCGCCGGTTCAGGACGCCCTCGTCCGTGAGGTCCGCGACGACGCCCGGGAACGAGTCGCCGAAGAACCGCTCGTCGTCCGGCGAGAGCCAGTTCTCGTCGGCCGCGCAGGCGACGTGCCCGGGCATCAGCTGACCGTTCTCCGGGTCGCAGATCGCGTCCTCCGGCGGCGCGTCGAAGAAGTCGCTCGGGTTCCGCATCAGGTACTGGTCGAGCTGGTCCTCGCCGCCGACCATCACCACGAGGGCCGGGTCGTCGCCGCGGCCCGCCCGCCCCGCCCGCTGGTGGGCTGACATCCGCGTGCCGGGGTAGCCGTCGAGCACCACGGCGTCGAGCCCGCCCACATCGACGCCGAGTTCGAGGGCGCTCGTCGACCAGACGCCCCGCAGGTCGCCGGCGTGGAGGTCGTTCTCGATCTCGCGGCGGCGGTCGTCGGTCAGGGCGGCCTGGTACGCGCCGACCTTCCCCGCGAGGTCGCGCTCGCCCCGCTCGCGGAGGTCGCTCGCGCTGTCGGTCGCGTACTGCTCCGCGGTCTGGCGCGCCCGGGTGAACGCCAGCGTCTGCTGGCCCGCCGTGACGAGGTCGACGAACAGCCGTTTGCTCTCCGTGTGACTCGACTTCCGGCGGCCGCTCCCGCGCTCCTGCCAGTCGTCGTCGTACTCGGGCGGGTTCCACAGCACCCAGTCGCGCGGGCCGCGGCCCGACGCGTCCTCGTCGATCAGGGCGATCCCGTCCGGGTCGCGGCCGGTGACGGTCGCGACGTGGTCGACGGGGTTGTTGATCGTCGCCGAACAGCAGACGAACTGCGGCGACGAGCCGAACCGCTCGCAGGTCCGCGCGAGCCGGCGCAGCGTCAGCGCGACCTGCGAGCCGAACACGCCGCGGTAGCTGTGCACCTCGTCGATCACGACGTACTCCAGCGACGAGAAGAACCAGTCCCAGAGCCGTCCGGCGTACGGCAGCAGCGCGTAGTGGAGCATGTCCGGGTTCGAGAGGAGGACTGTCGGGCGGCGGTCGCGCACGTCGCGCTTCTCCGACCGCGAGAGCCGCCCGGTGTACGAGTCGACGGAGACGCGGCTCCCGAACCCGAGCCCGGCGGCCAGCTCCGAGAGCGACTCCTCCTGGTCCGCGATCAGCGCGTTCTGCGGCCCGATGTAGAGGGTCCGCGCGCCGCGGTCCATCGCCCCCTCGAAGGCGGGGACGGTGTACGCGAGCGACTTGCCGCTCGCCGTCTCGGTCGCGAGGACCACGTCGTCGCCGTCGCGGACCGCCTCGATCGCCTCGGCCTGATGGCGGTAGAGCCGGTCGACGCCGCGGTCCGCGAGCGCGTCGGCGAGCCGCGGTTCGAGGTCGACGTCCGCGAACTCGGGTTCGCGGGCCGGGAGCCGCCGGTGGTCGGCGATCTGTCCCTCGTAGAAGGGGCGGTTCCGCAGCCACTCGATGGCGTCGTCCACGGTTACGGTACCCTCGGGTCGGCGAGGCGTAACGGTTGCGGTGGCGGGGGAGGAGAGCCGGGACCGGGAGTCAGTCGTCCGCCGGCGACCGCCCGGGCCCGGAGCCGCCGGGCGCGGTCTCGACGATCGGTTCCGCCGGTCCCTCGCGGGCGAGCGGCGGCCACCGCACCTCGGTCGCGACCGGGTCGTCGAGGTCGAGCCGCATCCGGAGGTCCCCGCGCCGCTCGACGACCTCGAACCCGACCGTCCCGTAGACGGACCGAGCGGCGCGGTTGCCGGTCTCGACGTGGAGTTCGATCCCCTCGCGCCCGGCCGCGGCGGCGTTGGCGATCACATGCCGACACAGCTCGGTCCCGACGCCGCGGTCCTGCGCGTGCGGGTGGACGAAGACGGCGAGTTCGGGAACCGCGGCGTCGGTCGGCGTGTACATCGCGTGCCCGAGCACCTCGCCGTCCCGCTCGGCGACGACGTTGTTCCCCTCGGTCAGCATCGACCGGATCCACTCGACGCGCCGGCGGCGGCTCACGGGCGGAAGGCCCTGTGCGCGATCGGATCGGCCGAAACGCTCGTACATCTCGACGAGCCGGGGTTCGTCCGCGTCGACCGCCGGACGGACCGTCCAGCGCGCGCCCTCCTCGTCGACGAAGCGCGGACAGCGCGGGGGGCAGTGGGGCGTCCCCTCGCACTCGCTCCCGTCCCAGCCGTCGCAGGCGACGCTCGCGGTATCGGGGCTCATGTCTCGACGTTACCGCCGCGCCGTGTTATATGGTGTCAACGACTTTCACGCGGTGGGAACAGGCGTCGGTGGAACGGGCGTCGGTGGGACTGCCGTCTCGGGGGGCTACTCCCGGATCAGCACGATCCCGTCGCGGAACACCGCGTGGTTCGGAATGACGTGTTCCTCGCCGTCGGTCTCGATGTGGGTGACGAACAGGTCGACCTCCTGGACGACGCCGCGCTCGCCGGCGACCCGCACCTCGTCGCCGATGCCGTACGGCTGTCGGAGGAGGAGGAAGACGCCGGCCGCCGCGGAGGCGACGAGGTCCTTCGTCGCGAGCGCGGCGAACAGCACGACCGCGAACGCGTACGCCGCGAGCAGCACGATGAGCGCGAGCGTCTGGACGCCGACCTGTCCGAGCGCGATGAGCGCGGCGACGTACACCACGCTGTACTTCACGAGCGTCGGGAGCACGCCGAGTTCGGGGAGCTTGATCCCGCGGAGCCGCTCGGCGACGAGCAGTTCGGTCTTGTCGCCGACGACGATCCCGACGATGAGCACGAGGACGGCCACGAACAGCCGCGGGAGGAAGGCGGCGACGCCCGACCAGAACTGTTCGAGGTAGTTCACGTCCGCGACGGTGAGGGCGACGATGACGGTGACGGCGAGGATGAAATAGCTCGACAGCTTCGCGACGATCCGCACCGTCGAGGTGTCGAACTCCCGGGCGGTGCGCTCGAAGGCCGTGCCCTCGATGACCTCGGGGACGCCCGCGCGTTCGAGCAGCCGACGATTGATCACGCCGGTAAGGTACGCCGACACGAGCCCGACGACGAGGACGAGGAGCGCCAGCCAGATCCGATACGGGACGGCCACCAGGATCTCGCGGAGGGCGGTCGGGATCGCGGACATCTGTCAGTACTCCTCCGGATCGATCTCCAAGACGAGTTCGCCCGCCTTGAACGCCCGGACGAGACCGTCGGACTCGGAAAGCACGATGGACGTCGAGTTGGTGTCGCGGGTGATCGCCGCGCCGGACATGTGGCGCGCGCCCAGCCCCTTCGGGATGTCGACGCCCTCGGCGGCGGGTTCGAGGTAGCGGTACGCGGAGACGATCTTCCCGGAGTCGGAGACGACGAACGCGCCGTCGAGCCGCGAGAACTCTTTTAACATTACGTTCACGATGGGGTCGCCCACGTGGACGTGCGACTTCTCGAAGGGGTTGTACGACAGCGGCCGCGACTTGTTCATCACCTTCCCCGCGTCGCCGACGACGAACAGCGCGCCCACCGGCTTCCCCTTCTGTCCCTTCTGTCCGAGCTCGATCGCGACCTCGAACACGTCGCGGATGACGCTCGGCTCCGCCCGGGAGTTGGTGAACAGGTCGTAGATCCCGGTGTGGATCCCCTCGTCGACGGTGACGCGGATCACCGCGTCGGAGCCGCCGTCGAAGACGGAGGCGACGCAGGCGACCTCGTCGCCCTCCGCGAGGAGGCCCTCGTCCATCGCGCCCTCGATACCGAACCGGATCCGGTCTTTGACGTTGTCGAACGGGAGGGGGAGCTCGACGAACGTCTCGGCGTCGACGTCGTTGTCGGGCGCGACGACGACGACCTCGACCCCGTCGTCCGCGAACCGCTCGTGGAAGGAACTCGTCGGCGAGAACAGTAGCGTGGCGTCCACGTCCGCGACGAGGTCCGCCAGGTGGTCGGTGAGCGAGGCCATTACCACAGGTGAGACGAGGTGCCCGTATAGTCGTTGCGTCGTGCGAACGTCTGACGCACGCGTGACCCGGCCTTCCGTGGGTCGACCCGCCGCGTGCCGCCCGGACGCGCCGTTTTTATTCCGGCCGGACCGAGGGGCCGACATGGCGACCCGCGAGGCCCTCTGGGGGTACCGGAACCGGTTCGGCGACGCCTTCGGGCGGACGTACTTCCGCCGGTTCGGACCGGGCGTCGCCTCCAGCGTCGGGATCGGGACGTACCTCGGCGAGGCGACGCCCGCCGTCGACGACGCCTCGCGCGAGGCGATCGGACTGGCGCTGCGCTCGGGCGTGAACCACGTCGACACCGCGGCCAACTACCGGTGCGGCCGCGCCGAGCGCGTCGTCGGCGAGGCGCTCCGGGACGCCCCCGTCGACCGCGAGTCGGTGGTCGTCGCGACGAAGGGGGGCTTCCTCCCGTTCGACGGCGAGCGCCCGGCCGACCCGAGCGCGTACGTCCGCGAGCGGTTCGTCGACCCGGGAATCGTCGCCCCCGACGACCTCGCGAACGGCGCGCACGCGATGACGCCCGAGTTCTTGGAGTGGTCGCTCGACCGCTCGCTCGACCGGCTCGAACTCGAATCGGTCGACTGCTACTACGTTCACAACCCGGAGACGCAACTCGCCGTCCGGTCGCGCGAGGACGTGTACGACCTGCTCGAAGTCGCCTTCGAGACCCTCGAACGCCGGCGCGCCGCGGGCGATATCGGGGCCTACGGCGTCGCGACGTGGGACGCCTTCCGCGTGCCCGAGGGCGACGACGCGTCCCTCTCGCTCGCGGAGGTCCTCTCGCGGGCCGAGCGCGCCGGCGAGGCGGTCGGCCCAGACGACGACCACGGGTTCGCGGCGATCCAGCTCCCCTTCAACGTCGCGATGGCGGACGCGTTCACCCGCCGGAACCAGCCCGCGCCGCCCGACTCCGACGCGGACGGTCCCGTCTCGACGCTCACGTTCGCGCACGAGGCCGGGCTCTCCGTCGTGACGAGCGCGAGCATCGGACAGGGCGACCTCGCGGTCGAGGGCGCGATCCCCGCCGACGTCGACGCGACGCTCGCGGGGGAGACGCCCGCCCAGCGGGCGCTCAACTTCGCGCGGAGCGCGCCGGGCGTCACCTCGTCGCTGGTGGGGACTGCGGACCTCGACCACGTCCGCGAGAACGTCGCCGCCGGCACGTTCGACCCGCTCGGCGCGTCGGCGTTCGACGCCGTCTTCGAGTGAGCGGGAGGGAGTCACGACACAAGAAGTTTATCGGGACCGACGCAAGCGGGTCGCATGGCCCCGACGCGACGAGCCCTCCTCGGTAGCCTCTCGGTCGGCGTCCTCGCCGGCTGTCTCGGCGGCACGGGCGATCCGGGACCGGAATCAACCCGACAACAGGTCTCCGGCACGGAGACCGACCCGACCGTGTTGAAGATCCGGAACCCCGACGGCGAGCGCGTCCTCCTCGACGGCGGCGAGACGGACGACGAGGGCGAACCGATCCCGATCGGTCGCCGGCTCGTCACGAGCGCGGACCGGGCGGACGACCTGGTGGTCGCCGAGGGCGTCGCCGACGCCGACCGGTCGCGGCTTCGGTCGTTCCTCGACGAAACCGACTTCGACGCGGAGACGGTGTACGTCGCGCGCGCCGGCGTCGAGTCGTGCGAACGCCTCGAGATCCACTCGGTCTCGTGGGACCCCGGACGCGTCGAGTACGAGTTCTGCAGCGAACTCAGGCCGCCCGACGAGGCGTGCGAGGCCGGCACGCGGGTCGCGCTCGCGCTGGTCTTCCGGCTCCCGGTCGCGCTCGACGGCCGGCTCACCGGCTCCGGGGCCAGCGGCCGGTCCCCGTGTCGGCGGACGGAGACCGACTACGCGGTGATCGACGCGAACGCCACCGTCCCCGGAAACGAGACGGCGATCGACGAAGGGGGTGGCGGGGCGTGACGCAGCGTCTCACCCGGCGTGAGGCGCTCGCGGCCGGCGGGGCCGTCGCCCTCGGCGCGCTGGCGGGCTGCTCGGAGGCCGGCGACGAGCCCCGATTCTGGGACGATCCGCCGTCGCTCGATGTCGGTTCGGTTCCGAGCGAATTCGACGCGCCGGTCCCGGAGCGGCCGCGGCTCGTCCCGGTCGACGTGGAGCCGCGGGTCACGGCCGCGTTCGCCGACCGGGTCGACCGGCTGCTCGCTCCGCTCCCCGAACCGCTGACCGCGGAGACGCTCCCGAACGGCGAGGTCCGCGAGCAGATCGGAAGGGAGCGGACCGCGGCCCGCGAGGCGCTGCGGGAGTCCGACGCGTCGCTTCCCCCGCTGAAGGCGGCGGAGCGGTACGCGACGGCGCGCGACTACGCCGCGACCGCCGTCGGCACGTGGGCCGGCGTAACCGTCGAGGGCGACCCGGAGGCGGTGGCCGCCGACGTCGGGACGGTCCGCCGCCGGGCCGCCGACGCGCTGGAGACGCTGCCCGGGTCGGCGGCCGACCCCCTCGCCGGGGCCGCGGTGTACGGACCGATCGAACGGTGGTACGACGAGTCGCAACGGCGAACGCTGGTCGGGGGAAACGCGGGTCCCGGCGGCCGGGCGAACCCGCTCCGGACGGGCGAGTCGGTCGGCGACGTCGAGCGGATCCAGTCGTACGTCGAGGCGGGCCGGTACCTCCGCGACCGGTATCGAGCCTCGCTCGCCGATCCGGTGCCGGTCGCCGAACCGCTCCGCCGGGAGGCCGAGCGACTCGGGACCGAGATCGGCGACCGACTCCGCGAACTCCACGGCGAGGGGACCGATCGGATCCGCTCGACCCCCGGCGACGAGGCGTTCTTCGACGAGCGGCCCCTCGCCCGGGACGCGCCGAGCGTCTCGCTGCTCTCGACGGCCCTCTACCGGACGTTCGAGGACCTCCGGTTCGACCCGGTTCCGGTCGACGACTACGAACCGGACCATCCGGCGACCGCGCTCACCCGGACCGCGCTCGCTCGCGCTCGGTTCCGGGGACTCGACGCGGTCGCGTCCCGGATCGAGGACGGCGAGACGATGTTCCCCGCGAACGCCGCGGCGGTCGGCGAGGCGCGTAACGCGGCGGTCGAGTCGGCGGCGTCGCTCGCGGGGAGCGGGAACCCGCTGGCGCGGTGGCTGGCGACGGAGTTCCTCCCGCTGTTCGAGGAGCCGGACGGGGCGCTCGGGGCGAGCGAACCGAGCGTCAGACAAATCGCCGAGGCGTACACCGAGTACCGGTGGATCGAGACGGTCACGCGCGAGGCGCGGACGGTCGCGGAGTCGGTCGCGGCCGCGTTCGACTCGTGAGCGCTCGCGGACGGAAGCGGTCGGCTCCGTGTCAAAGGCGGTCGACTCCGGGGCGGAGGCGACCGCGGGGGGAGATCGAAGAGAGAGGGCGACGGCGGGCGGGGCGGTCGGTCAGCGAAGCTCCTTGAATCGCTCGCCGCACTCCGGACAGATCCGGACCGAGAACACTTCGTCTGGGTCGTTCTCCTTTTTCAACACCTGATCGCAGTCGGCGCAGTTGAGCCGCTCGTAGGTGTCCTTGATCAGGTCGCCGTCGCGGAGCCCCTTGCGCGTGGATTTCATACCCCGCCGTTCGTCGTCGGGCCGGATAAAAACCCCGTACGACGCCGGTCTGACGCGAGGGGCGAAACCGACGCCAGACGCGGCGACGCCGTCGCCGACGCGGGCGGGGCGTTCCGCGGGGTCGCGGCCGCCCGTCGTCACGCCGCGTGGCCCCGACCGCTTCCGCAACGCTTGTGTCCCGGCGCGGGGAATCGCCGCCGTGTCACGGACCCGGCTGTTCGGATCGCTCTGCGCCTTAGTCTTCCTCGTCAACTTCGCGCGGGTCGTGTTCGCGCCCCTCGTGGGCGAGTTCATCGACGCGTTCGGGATCCGCGAGGGGACCGCCGGCCTCATCGTCACGCTCGCGTGGCTCGGCTCGGCCGCGCCGCGGCTCCCGGCGGGGTGGGCGCTCACCCGCTTCACGCGGCGCAGCGTGATCCTCGTCTCCGGCGCGATGCTGACCGCCGGGGCGCTCGGCGTCGCGCTCGCGCCGGGCGTGCTCGCGCTGATGGTCGCCGCCTTCGCGGTCGGGCTGGCGTCCGGCGTCTACTTCGTGGCCGCGAACCCCTTCATCTCGGAGCTGTTCCCGCAGCGCGTCGGGCGCGTGATGGGCGTTCACGGGATGGCGAGCCAGCTCGCCGCGGTCGTCGCCGCGCCCGCGGTCACCGTCGCGCTGTGGTACGACTGGCGGTACGCGTTCTACGGGCTGGCGGTCGCCGCGGCCGCCAGCACGGTCCTCTTCGTCGTCCTCGCGAACCGGACCGACCTCCCGGACGCCGGCGCGGGCGACACCGACTTCCTCGGGGCCGCCCGCGGGGAGTGGAAGCTGATCCTCGCCGGCGTCGTGCTGATGGGGCTCACCAGCTTCGTCTGGCAGGGGCTGTTCAACTTCTACGAGCTGTACATGATCGACAAGAATCTGCCGCGGTCGACCGCCCGGAACCTCCTGACGGTGATCTTCGCCGCGGGCGTCCCGGCGTTCCTCGTCTCGGGCGACCTCGCCGACCGGCTGCCGCACGTCCCGTACCTGCTCGGCATCGTCACGGCGTTCGTCGGCGGGGTGGTCCTCGTCGTCCTCTCAGAGGGCCTCGTGGCGGTGATCGCCGCGAGCGTCGTCGTCGGCTTCGCCATCCACATGCTGTTCCCGGCCGGGGACACGTACCTGCTCGCGTCGCTGCCCGACGAGTCCCGCGCGTCGGCGTACGCGATGTTCTCCGCCGGCATGATGTCCGCGCAGGCGGCCGGGTCGTGGGTCGTCGGCGAGGCGATCGAGGCGGGCGCGACGTACGACGCCGTCTTCCTCGCGCTCGCCGGCGGGCTGGCGGTCCTCGTGGCCGCGTACGCGGTCCTGTACCGCCTCGGGCGCGTCCCCGGCGGCGCGGCGGGCGCGACTGGCGCGGCCTGACCCCATCCCGGAGGCCCGACGCATCGGGCCCGGCGCGTCCCGCGGAGCCCCCGGAACCGGTCGGCGCTACCGCACCTGTTTTGGGCGTCCCGCCCGTGTGATCGGTAAATGGAGTACGTTCAGGAGCGCGTGACCACCCTTCACGCGTTGACCGACCACCGGCCCGACGCCCCGACCGACCGCGCGGCGGTCGTCGTGCCGATGACCGAACGCGAGTACGGGACCCTCGCGGCCGACCGCGTGCTCTCGACGCTGGAGACCGTCGACCCCGCCCGGGTGATCGTCCCGCTGCGGGCGTCGGCCGACCGCGCCGGGCCGTTCGCCGACTGGCTCGACGGGTTCGACCTCGACGTCGAGACGCTGTGGTGCGACGGCCCCCGGCTCGCGTCGCTGCTGGACGCGCGGGGCCTCGACGGCGAGCGGGGGAAGGGCCGCGACGTGTGGCTCGCGCTGGGACGAGCGCTCGACGAGGAGTTCGTCGTCGTCCACGACGCCGACACGAAGACCTACTCGCCCGGGTTCGTCAACCGCCTGCTGTTCCCGCTGGGCCGCGGGTACGCGTTCTCGAAGGGGTACTACGCCCGCGTCGAGGACGGCTCGCTGTACGGGCGGCTGTTCCGGCTGTTCTTCCGACCGCTCGTCCGCGCGCTCGGCGACGCCGGGCCCGGGCGGCGGCCGGACGTGATCGAGTACCTCTCGGCGTTCCGCTACGCGCTCGCCGGGGAGTTCGCGGCCACGAGCGACCTCGTCTCCCGGTTGCGCGTCCAGCGCGGCTGGGGGCTGGAGGTCGGGACGCTCGGCGAGGCGTTCGGGCACGCCGGCTTCGCCGACAGCGCGCAGGTGGATCTGGGGCGGTACGAACACGACCACCGCTCCGTGGAGGGACCGACCGGCCTCGCCGACATGAGCCGGGCGGTCGGCGCGGCGACGCTGCGCGCGGTCGAGGACGCGGGCGTCGACGTGCGCTACGACGGCCTCTCCGAGCGCTACCGCGAGGCCGCGGAGACCCTGATCGACGGCTACGCCGCCGACGCCGCGTTCAACGGGCTCTCCTACGACGGCGACGACGAGCGCTCGCAGGTGGCGACCTACGCCGAGGCGCTCGACGAACCCGGTCCCGACACCCGGCTCCCGGCGTGGGAGAGCGCTCCGGTCGAACCGGGCGAGGTCCGGGAGGCGGCGCGGAACGACCTCGACGCGGTCCGCGGCGACGACCGGAGCGTCGGCAACGTCGCCGCGGAGAACGACGCGGTCAGCGAGGCGGCGACCGACGACGGACAGACGGAGCCGGCCCCGGGTGAGGACTGACGATGGCCGACGCGAGTGAGCCGAGCGTCGCCGCCCGCGACGACCTCGCCGGCGTCGTCGACCTGTTCGGCTGGCTCACGCGGGGGGAGCTCTCCGAGGCGCTCTCCGAACTGGCGTTCAAGCGGCGCGCCGAGGTCGACGAGGCGGCCATCGACGCCGCCATCGACCTCGCGGTCGCGGAGTACGCGCTCGTGCCGGCCCCGGAGGACGCGATCTCCGGCGGTGACGAGGGGGGCGAGGCGGAGGCCGCCGCGGACGGGTCCGCGCTCGCGGTCGGGCCCGCGGCGTTCCCGACGCTCCCCGAGGGGGCCGAGGACCTCCCGCATATCCTCGACGTCCCGGACCGGTCGGTCGACCGCGAGGCGCTCGCGGACGCGGTCCTCGACCGGCTCCGGGAGGAAGCGGTCGAGGCGATAGGCGACGGCGACGCCGACCGGCTGGAGACGCTCGCCGACGTGACCTACGACGTGGAGGCGTGGGCCCCGGTCGACGTGGAGCCGGTCCGAACCCGGATCGTCGCCGAGCTCGACGGAGACGACTGAAGGCCGACGCGGAGGCCCTCTCGTTGGCGATCGAACACATAAACACGCAACGGTTCGAGACCGAATTCTCACGGGAGAAACATCCGAGCGCTTCTTAACCGGTTGAGGTGCCGAGACGAGGGTGTGATGAACGACGGAAACATCTTCGGCTCGCGTACCGCCTCCAGGCGCAGTTTCCTCTCCGCGACGGCCGCGTTGGGGACCGTCGGGCTCGCGGGGTGCGGGGCACCGCAGTCCGATGCCGGGAACGCCGCGGAGTCCGGGAACGGGGACGGCGGCGGCGAGGCCGCACAGCAGGTCGACGACTGGTCGGGGAGCGACTCGACCGCCGTCGAGACGGACCACCCGTACACGACGCCGCGGTCGACCATCGACCTCGACGAGCGTGACGGCGCGATCACCATGTCCACGCGGCCGTGTCGCCACACGCTGCTCGGCGAGAACGCGCAGGGCGGGCCGTGGGAGCTGCCGGAGGTCTGGGCGTGGGAGACGCCGGACACGGACCCCAGCGTCCCCGGCCCCCTCCTCCGGGTGACGGAGGGGACCGAACTGGAGATCACCTACGACAACACCGAGCACAACCGGCCGCACACCTTCCACGTCCACGGCCTCTCGAAGGACTGGATGGACGACGGCGTGCCGACGACGACGGGCAAGCAGGTCGCGCCCGGCGAGGAGTACACCTACGAGATCGACGCGAACCAGCCCGGGACGCACCTGTACCACTGTCACTACCAGACGCAGAACCACCTCGACATGGGGATGTTCGGGATCCTCCGCGTCGATCCCGAGGGATACGAGGCCCCGGACAAGGAGATCTTCCACACGATCAAAGACTGGGACAGCCGGCTGTCGGCGTCGATGGCGGGCGGCGACGTGGACTTCAGTCACCGCGACCGCAACCCGGACGTCTTCACCGTGAACGGGCGCTGCGCGCCGTACACCTTCCACCCCGAGGAGGGGTCGCCGCTGATCGTCGAGGAGGGCGACCGAGTCAGGATCCACTACGTCAACGCCGGCTACGAGTCGCACGCGATGCACACCCACAACCACGGGTTCACCGTCGTCGAGAAGGACGGCGGCGTGATCCCCGAGAGCGCCCGGCACCGCGAGGACGTGGTCCCGATCGCGCCCGCCGAGCGGAAGACGATCGAGTTCACCGCCGACGCCGACCCCGGCGTCTACGCGCTCCACTGCCACAAGGTGAACCACGCCATGAACGGCGACACCTACCCCGGCGGGATGATCGGCGGGATGGTGTACGACGGCGTCACCGACACCGAGCAGTTCGCCTCCGTGATGGATCTGGCGGGCTACGAGGGCTGAACTGAGAAAATCCGGCTTTCTTTGACCGCTCCGCCTATCCGGAGAACTCGGACTCGCTCACGCGGACGACGACCGTCTCGTCGACGTCGCGGAGGTCGTACTCGGGGGTCTTCCCCTGTCGCCGCCGGACGAACAGCGGCTCGACCGGGCGGCCGTCGACGAGGCCGAACACCTTCAGTCGCTGGTCGGTCTCTTCCGGGGGGACCTCGCCGTCGCGGACCTCGCGGGCGAGGTCCCGAGAGAGCCACTCGTCGGCGGAGACGGACGGCTCAGACACCAGCGCCTCCTCGACGAAGCGGACGAGGTACCAGTCGAGGTCGTTCAGAAGCGAGACCGCCGCCCCGAGGCTCACGGTGTCGACGGCGACGCTGTTCTCGAAGGGCTCCTCGATCCGGTAGGTGGCGAGCGCGTCCCGCGCGGTCTCGCGGGAGAGCAGCTCGTAGGAGAGCTCCACGTCGGGGTCGCCGAGGAGACACACCCGCGTCATGGCCGGAGTTCCGTCCGGCCGGCGCAAATCCGTTGCGGTCGCCGAGCCGCGGCCCTACCACGGGATCCGCTCGCGGTCCTTCCAGAGGTGGCCGGCGGGGCTCCCGGGCGCGAACCGCGCGAGCCAGACGGGGGTCTCCGCGCCCTTCGAGGGCGTCCGCGGCGCTTCGTCGCCGCCCATGTCCGTCCGCACCCAGCCCGGCGAGACGGCGTTCGCGATGAGTCCCCGATCGCCGTACTCGCCGTCGAGGTACGCCGTCAGTCCGCCGACGCCGACCTTCGAGAGCCGGTAGGCCGGGTAGCCGCCCTCCATCCGTCCCTCGGTGAACTGCCCGAGCCCCGACGAGAGCGTCACGACGCGACCGGCGGTCCCGTCGGTGAGCAGCGGCAGCGCGCGCTTGGTCACGGCGACCGGCCCGCGGAGGTTCACGGCCGTCGTCCGGTCGAAGTCGGCGAGGTCCATCTCGTGGAGGGGACCCGACCGCGGGAAGACGCCCGCGTTGTTCACGAGGACGTCGAGCCCGCCCTGCTCGCGTTCGATCCGGTCGACGGCGTCCCGGATCTCGCCGTCCTCGGTCACGTCCAGTCGAACGGCGTGCTGGTCCGCGGCCGTGACGTCGTCGGGGTCGCGCGCGCCGGCGTAGACCTTCGCACCCAGGTCGGTCAGCTCCGCGGCGATCTCGGCTCCGATCCCGCGGGTCGCGCCCGTGACCAGGGCCACGTCGTCGGTCAGGTCGGGTTTGAGCTCCACGTCCGTCGGCGTGTCTGCCATGTCGGATCGCACGGGGCGTCGCAAGTAGAAACCCCGGGCCGGTCGGCGTCAGCGGCGCTGCGACCGCCCGGAACGGACCGCCCTCAGAACGTCGAGACGTCGCCCTCGATGACGCTGCGGGTCACGTCGGTCACGTCGGCCAGTTCGCGGTCGACGATGGCGAGGACGTCCGCCTCGATGTCGCCCAGTTCGACGCCGTCCTCGGTGACGATCTGCGCGTCGGCGACGTGCGGCTCGTCGATCGGGCGGCCGATCTGCGAGAGCAGGCGGACCTGGAGGTCGCGGATGCCGTCGACCTCCTCGGTGACGGACTCGGCGACGCGGGTCGAGAGGAGGTTGTAGATCTTCCCGATGTGGTTCACGGGGTTTTTCCCGGAGGTCGCCTCCATCGACATCGGGCGGTTGGGCGTGATGAGCCCGTTGGCGCGGTTGCCGCGGCCGACGGAGCCGTCGTCGCCCTGCTCGGCGGAGGTGCCGGTGACGGTGAGGTAGACGGAGCCCTCGTCGTAGTCGTCGGCGGTGTTGACGTCGACGTGGACCTCGCGGTCGGTGTGCTCGCGGGCGAGGTCGTCGACGTACTCGCGGACGGACGCGACCGCGTCGTCGTAGTCGTCAAGGCCGTCGACGTAGGCGTCGACCATCGCGGCGGCGACGGTGATGTCGATCCGGTCGCCCTCGCGTTTGCCCATGATCTTCACGTCGGGGCCGAGTTCGGGGTGATCGTCGTGGTACGGGCCGTTGAGCGCGCGTTCGGCCTCGCGGACGATGGTCTCCGTCTCCGTGAGCGGCGCGTGGCCCACGCCGAAGGAGGTGTCGTTGGCCATCGGGACCTCCTGCGTCTCCTCGCCGAAGACGTCCTGGAGGTCGCCCGAGCCCTCGCCGAGCTTCACGTCGACGACCACGTCGGTGCCGTACTCCAGTTCCGGGATCGCCTCCGAGAGGTAGTCGCGGGCGGCCGCGAGCGCGGTCGAGTCGACCGGGAGCTGTTCGCCGTCGTACTCCTTCGTGGCGCGGCCGACGATGAGGATGTAGATCGGTTCGACGACCTCGCCGCCGCCGAACGCGGGGGCCGCGCGCCCGGCGACCAGCTGCGTCTCGTCGGTGTTGTAGTGGAGCACCTTCCCGACGCGGTCCAGATAGAGCTGCGAGAGCGCCCGCGAGACCGACTCCGCGACGCCGTCGCAGATCGAGTCGGGGTGACCGATCCCCTTCCGCTCGACGATCTCGACCTCCTGGTCCTCGACCGCCTGTCGGTCGAGGCGACTTACCTGTATGTTTCGGTCCATTACGCCTCGGTACTCCGCCGCTGACAGTATAACTTGCGGAAACGCTCCGCTACCGGGAAATTACTTCAAGTTATTCACTTCGTTCGAGACGGTCGGCGGAGTGGCGCGCCGGGCGTCGCGTCCCGACGACTCGCGGTCACGCAAGCGAGCGTTTGTGTTTCGGCAACGGCTTTCCGTCCCCTCGCGGTACGCCCGATATGGACGGACTCACACCCTCCCGGCGTCGCCTCCTCGCCGGCGCGGTCGCCGGGGGCGTCGGCGTCGTCGCGGGCTGTCTCGGAACGGACGGGGACGATTCGAGCGACGGCGACGGGCCCGAACTCGGGCTCTCGCTCTCGCGGGTCGACGGGTCGCTGCGAGACCGGTACGTGCGCGACCGCGACGACCCGGACGAGCGGTGGGACGAGGCCGCGCTCGACGCCGCGCTGGCGGGCGAGGAGTACGCGACTCGACGCCGGAAGCCGTTCTTCGCGAGCGCGGACGACCCCGCGTACGTGCGCGAGGACGGGACGTACTACCGGCTCGGCTCGGTGGTCGTCGACGAGGTCGCCGAGACGTATCCGGTCCTCCGACTCTTCGAGACCGACGACGAGTCGACGGGAGACGGCGGCGAGTCGACCGTCGACGGCGGCGAGGACGGACCCCTGCCGGAGAGCGACCGGCGCGCGGTCAGGATCGCGCACTTCGCCGCGCGGGCCCGGGGGAACGCGGGCGGCTATCCGGTCGGACTGGTCGAGCGCGGGGGGTACGTCTACCGGGCCGAGGCCGCGCGGAGCGACAGCGAACTGCTCGCGGACGACGGTCCGGATCGGGTCTCGTACCGGGACGTGACGTACCGGGTCGAGGTCGAACGGGAGCGGTTCCACGAGGCGGTCTCCCGGCCGACCGCGGAGGCGGTCGCCGCGGACCCGGAGCGGATGGAGGCGGCCCTCCGAGCGAAGCTCGTCGGCCCCCGGGTCGGGACGGACGAACTCTCGACGGAGGCCGAACGGATCGTCAAGCGCGCGGCGGTCGACGAGTACCGCGAGACGCACCCGTACTCCGAGGCGTACGTCGAACTGCTCCGAGCGATCGACGCGCGGCCGTACGTCGACGGGAACGTACGGAATGACGCGGGCGTCGGCGCGAACGAGAAGGAGATGATCCGGTACGGCGACGAGTACTACGAGCGCTCGCTCCGGGTACTGGCCGACGAGGACGGCTGACGCGGAGCGGACCGGAACGGTCTCAGCGGACCGCGTCGTACGCCTCGCCCATCACGTCGAGCGCCTCCCGGAGCTGTTCTTCGTCGGTCGCGTACGAGATCCGGGCGTGGCCGGCCCCGCCCTCGCCGAACGCCTCGCCGGGGACGACGACCACGCCGCGGTCGAGGCACTCGTCGACGAACCCGTCGGGGACGCGGGGCATCGCGTAGAACGCCCCTTGCGGGGTCGGACAGTCGAGCCCGATCTCGTCGAAGCCGTCGAGGAGGAGGTCGCGGCGACGCCGGAAGGAGTCGGTCATCTCCTCGACCACGCCGCGGTCGCCGCGCAGCGCGGCCTCCGCGGCGTACTGCGCCGGAGCGGAGGCGCAGGCCTGCGCGTACTGGTGGACCCGGAGCATGCGCTCGACGCGCTCGTCGGAGCCGTACACCCAGCCGAGCCGCCAGCCGGTCATCGAGAACAGCTTCGAGGCGGAGTTGACGACCACGACGTTGTCCGTCTCGGCGAACTCGATCGGCGACCGGTGTTCGCCGTCGAAGACGGTGTACTCGTACACCTCGTCCGAGATACAGAGCACGTCGTGCTCGTCGGCGATCCGCGCGAACTCCCGCACGTCAGCCTCGGAGGAGACCGCGCCAGTGGGGTTGCCCGGAGAGTTGACGACGAACGCCGCGGTGTCGTCGGTGATCGCGTCCGCTATCGCCGCCGGGTCGATCGTGAGGTCGTCGCGGAGCGGCACGGGGACCGGCTCGCCGCCGGTCAGCTTCGTCAGCGCGTCGTAGGAGACGAATCCCGGGTCCGGGATCAGCACCTCGTCGCCCGCGTCGACGTGCGCTTCGAGGGCGACGTGAAGCGCCTCGCTGCCGCCGGCGGTCGCGATGACGTTGCCCGGGTCGAGGTCGATCCCCTGGTCGGCGCGGTGTTTCTCGGCGATCGCCTCCCGCAGCGACGGAGTCCCCTTGTTCTCGGTGTAGGCGTCGGCCTTCCCGGACTCGATGGCGTCGACCGCGGCCCGGCGCGCGTGCTCGGGCGTCGGGAAGTCCGGCTGGCCCAGCCCGAGGTTGATCGCGTCGTCGCCGGCCGCCTCGAACACCTCGCGGATCCCGCTCATCGAGATCCGCTCGACCCTGTCGGAGAACGTCGTCATACTCGTGTGGGCGCGCCGCCGAGAGTTAGTTCTTGTCACGTCGGATCGGCGGCCCGCCCCGGGACTCCCGTCACCACCGCCGCCGCTCCCAGACCGGTCGCCGGTCGTCGCGGCTCGCGTCGCTGCGGATCCGACCGTCCGCGTCGGTCGGCAGCGCGAACCGGCCCTTGAGGACGCTCGGCACCTCCTCGGGGCGGGCGCGCAACAGCGCGTCGTCGACCGCGCGGAGCCGGAGCATCGGCCGCCCCGGTCCCATCGGCATCTTGATCGACTCGATCAGCTCCCGCTCGACGAGCGCGCGCCGGTCGCGGGTGAACTCCTGTCCGGGGGCGATCCCGACCCCCTCCGTCCCGACCCACCGGCGGAGGTCGCGGAAGAGGTGGTCGTGTCGCGCCGCGAGCGCGACGAGCAGCGTCCGGTCCGACGGCTCGCTCGTGCGACCGAACTCGCCGGGCACGAGCGACTCCAGCACGGCGGCCACGTCGTCGGCGAAGCGGTCGTCGAGGACCTCGCGCGCCGCGGCGATCAGTCGCCGCCGCGAGGGCATCCCGACCGACTCCGCCGTCGCCGCGTCGAACCGCGACTCGGCGGCGGCCCGGACGCCCCGGACGGTCGCCCGCGCGTCGGTCGCGGACGCGGCTCGGGGGTCGTCGTCGACCGTCGTCGTCGCGAGCGCCCGATCGCCGGCGGGGCCGACGACCGCGTCGACGCGGTCGGGACTCGCGAACAGCGTGCCGTTCGTCCCGTGATCGAGGCGTTCTCCGGTGCGGATCCGGATCGCGTCCGTCTCGACCGCCTCGGCGGCCGCGGTGCCGAGGACGAGCGCCCGGGAGAGCGCGTCGACGACGCCCGGGCGACACGCAACCCGCCACGGCGGCCCCGAAGACCGCTCGCGGGCCGTCAGAATTGACGGGAGCAAGCGAAGGGGAACGCCGACCGCGACCACCTCGGACCGGCCGCAGAGGGCCGTCTCGACCGCCTCGGCGAGCGGATCGTCGTCTCGGGGGAGGATGTCGGCGACCTCCGTCGGGTCGCGTGTCGCCCGGGTGTCGTCGCTTGCCGCGTCGCTGGTGGCGTCCGAAGTCGAGTCGGTCGCGGCGTCGTCGTCGGCTACCACACCGACGGTCACAGCCGCGACCCGAAAGAGCGTTGCGGCGGCGTCAGGGCGCTCGGGCGAACACGAGGTAGCCCGTGTGGCCGACGCCGGCGGTGGAGGGGCGCGAGCCGCGGTCGGAGAAGTCCATCTCGCGCTGGATCGTCTCGAGCGTCTCGACCCCGTCGAAGCCCGCCTCGCGGGCGGCGAGGGCCGCCTCGCGGGTCCCCTCCACGAACGGGGAGTAGACGGCGAGGCGACCGCCGGGCGCGAGCAGTTCGTCCGCGCGCTCGACCACGGCCGGCGCGTCGCCGGTGTCGAGCGTCAGCGCGTCGAACGGCTCGCCGTCGGCGAGCGCGTCCAGCTCGTCGGTGAGGTCGCCGGTCCGCACCTCGACGCGGTCGGAAACCCCCGCCGTCCGCATGTTCTCGCGGGCGACCTCGGCGAACTCGGCGTCCACCTCGTAAGAGGTGACGTCGGCCCCGGCGCGGCCGAGGTACGCGGCGAGGATGCCCGTGCCGGTGCCCGCGTCGAGGACGCGGTCGCCGCCGGACGCGCCGGTGTGGCCCATCACCAGCCCCACGTCGCGGGGCATCATCGGCGCGCCGGTGCGTTCGAGGTGGTTGAAGAGATCCGGGCCGCGGAGCGCGCGGACCTCGAAGACGGTGCCGAGGTGGGTCTCGACCTCGTCGCCGGCCGCGACGTCCTCGGGGACCTCGATCACGCCGAGGTCGGTGCCGAACTCCTCGCCCGGCTCCAGCAGGTACTCCCGGTCGTCGTGGACGAGCAGGTACGCGGCGTCCGTCACTACAGGTCCGAGATCGCGCGGGCCGGCTCGCCGTTGGCCGCCTCCAGCGCCTCTCGGGCGTCCGCCTTCGAGACGCCGGCCTGCTGAGCGACGAGTTTCACGTCTTCCTCCGGGATCTCGTCGTCGCCGCCGTCCGCCTCGTCGAGCGCCGGGTCGTCCGCGTCGCCCTCGACGGCCGTCGCGCCGCCGCCAGCGCCCGCGTCGGCGACCGCGTCGGGCGAGCCGACGATCTGATAGGTCTCCTGCCCTTGGGCGTCCATCTTGGTGACCTGCGCGCCGTCGAAGACGAGGTCGTCGCCGTCGGCCGTCTCGATGACGACCCGTTCGGCGTCGAGCTCCTCGACGTCGATCCCCATCTGTTTCATCATCTGTTTCATCTTTCGCGGGTTCATGCCGCCGCCTCCGAACATGGTCGTCGGTTCGGCCGGAGGACACAAAAAGGGTGTCGACACGGCGCGAACGGCGGCTCCTCGCCGGCCGGTTCCGCCGGAGACGGCGGTTTGATACGTCCGGCCGGCGTCGTCGGGACATGTACCTCGCGAACCACACCTGGCCGGAGCTCGGCGACGCGCTGTCGGAGGGCTCCGTCGCGCTCGTCCCGCTCGGATCGACCGAACAGCACGGCCCGCACCTCCCGCTGGCGACCGACCACCTGATCGCCGAGGCGCTCGCGACGGCGGCCGCGGACCGGTCTGACGCCTTCCGAACGCCGACGATCAACGTCGGCGTCAGCCCGCATCACCGCCAGTTCCCGGGGACGATGTGGGTCGACCCGCCCGAGTTCCGCGACTACGTCGAGTCCTTCTCCCGGAACCTCGCGTACCACGGCATCGACCGCGTGGTGTTCGTCAACGCCCACGGCGGCAACGTCCAGCACCTCCGAGAGGTCGGGCGGCGGCTCCACGAGGACGAGGTCGCCTACGCCGTCGAATGGATGTGGGACGAGTCGATCCCGGAGCTGGTCGACGACCTGTTCGAGCGCAACGGCCCGCACGCCGGGCCGAAGGAGACGGCGATGATCACCCACGTCGCGCCCGACCTCGTCCGCGAGGACCGACTCGAAGACGCCCGCGACGGGGGGCTCGTCGACCTCGACGACGCCGACACGACCGTCCACGGCGCGCGCACGTTCTACGACGCGGTCGACAACTCCGCGAACGGCGCGTTCGGCGATCCGACCGACGTGACTCCGGAGAAGAGCGAACGCCTGTTCGAGGCCGCCGCGGACCAGCTCGTCCAGCTGGCCGAGTGGATCGGCGAGCGCGACCGCGACGAGCTGTTCCCGGAGCCGCGAGTGGAGCGCGAGGCTTAGTCGCCGCCGGGGTCGCCGGTTAACTCTCCGCCGAGAATCGCTTCCAGCGTCTCGTCCGCCGCCTCGCGTCGCCCGTCCAAAACGGCGAACTCCTCGTCGCGGCGGCGTTCGAGCCAGCGCAACAGGCGGGCGGCCCAGTCGAGCTTTTTCGCCTTCATCGGGTCGACGTCGGGGTCGTCGAAGTCCCACCCGGGGAAGACGAGTTCGCCGGCCCCGACGTGGTCGGCGAGGAACGCGGCGCGGTCGCCGTCGGTGAACCCGCCCGTGTTCCGGACCGGTCCGACGGGGGCCGCCTGCGTCGTCGCCAGCGTCCGCTCGTCCGCGAAGCGCGGCAGCCACTCGCGGACCGCGGGGAGGTTGTCGCCGTGGGCGTGGGCGGCGACCGGGACGCCGTCGCGGGTCAGCGCCGCCGCCGTCTCCGGGTTCTTGTCGAGGTCGGTCACCATACAGTCGACGGCGACGCCGCGGTCCGCGAGGACGTCGACCGCGGTGGAGGCGGCGACGACGACGTCGGCGTCGCGGGCGAGTTCGACCTCGTCGGCGAGGCAGGGGGCCGCGCCCGCGACGGCGACGGTCTCGCCGCGCCAGTCGGCGAGCCGGTCGAGGGGGAACGGGGTCGCGAGGTCGGCGGCGGCGTCGCGGGCGCGCTCGTCGGCCGCACGGTCGAACCCGAAGTCGTCGAGTATCGCCTCGTACGCCGGCTCGAACGTCGAGAAGTTCATCGGCGAGTCACGCTCCGGGAGGCCTTTCTCCGGGGCGGCGCGGGACGGCGCTGCCGCTCGCCGGTTCGGATATGGTATGGACCGGAGTGGCACAGAGTACCCCTACCCGCGTGCCCCTCCGGCGTCCGGTCGATCGGTTGTCTACACGAGGGCATAAACTTTCTCTTAGCTACCGTGTCGGGCGATGTCGCCGAGAACGGCGTCGAGATCCGACGAAACGCCGGACACGTCGTCTCTGACCGCCGAGACGGCGGCCGGCGTCCCGATCAGGAGTCCGCGTCGGCCACCTGCGGGCGCGTCGACGGTTGCTCCGTCGCCGCCGTCGGCCGCCGAGGCGGTCGTCTCGCTCCGTCCGCGGTTCGGGTCGCCGAGCGCGAACGCGGCGGCGGGGGCGTCGGGACCGGCGGTCGCGGCGCGGAGCGCGCCGACGGCCGGGTCGCCGAGCCCCGAGAGCTCGTATGTGCGCACGACGGCGCTGTCGGCGACGCCCCGGTCCCCCTGCGCCGCGTCCGCCGCGCCGATCCGGTCGAGGTGGCGCTCGGCCTCGCGGACGGTCGTCACGTCGAGCTCCTCGGCGGCGACGCCGTCGGAGCCGCGGTCGGAGTAGCGATTACGGGCGAACTCGGCCCCGACGAGCGCGGCGTCGCGCGTCTCGGCCACGTCGTGAGTGCGGATGACGTGCGCGCCGCGCTCGACCGCCATCGACGTAGCCGCGAGGGAGACGGGGAGCGCCTCCTCGGTGCTGCGGCCCGCGATGGTCCTGAGGAAGCTCTTACGGTTGATCGAGACGAGCAGGGGCCGGCCGTACCCGCGGAACTCGCGGAGCCGGTGGAACGTCTCGCGGTCGTCCTCGTGGGTCTTCTCGGCGGACCAGCCGCCGAACGCGGGGTCGAGGATCGTCTTGTCGGTGACCCCGTTCATCGACAGCGCCTCGTAGATGTCGTCCACGTCCTCGATCGCGCCCGGGCGTTCCAGATCCGGGGGCGACGCCATCTTCGAGACCGCCACGTCGTGTTCGCGGCAGACGCGGGGCATCTCGGGGTCGGCGAACCCGCAGATGTCGTTGACCATGTCGAACCCGCGCGAGATCGCCTCGTCGGCGACCTCGTGGTAGCGCGTCTCGATCGACCAGACGGCGTCGCCGGAGGTCGATTCGAGCGTCTCGACCGCGGTGTCGAGCCGATCCAACTCCTGTTCGGCCGAGAGCACGTCCAAGTCCTTGTTCGCCGACTCCAGCCCGACGTCGACGATGTCCGCGCCTTCCCCGATCAGTTCCTCGTCGACGTAGGCGGCGGCCTCGCCGGGGTCGTCGTACACGCTGGGGTCGTACGGCGACTCGGCGGAGACGTTGAGTACCCCCATGATCCGGGGCGGGTGGTCGTCGCCGATCCCCAGCCCCGCGGCGTCCACGTTTCGCATACGATCACCACGGGCGCGAGCGACATAAACGGGGGGAGTGGGCGACGGAAGCGAGGCGAACGCGAGCAACTAATGGTTACAACGGACCGACCGCAGAGCGCCGGTCGGAGATAGCCCGCGGAGCCGCCCGGAACGGTCGCGAGACGTGCCAGTGTGAGACACGACGGCAGCCGTCGGACACGGCTTAACTCCGTCCGGCACGGAACTGAACCATGTACACGAAATCGGAGAGGCTGCTGTTCGGACTCGCGTTGGCCGCCCTGCTCACGACGATAGGCGCAGAGTTCCTCGGGAGTCAGTCCCTCGTCGCGGTCGGCGTCGGCGTCTTCGCGCTCGCGGTCGTGGCGCTGTTCGGGGTCATGAGCGTCGTCCTCGCGGTGAGTGTCGCCCGCGATCCGGACCTGAACGCGCACGGACCCGCGGCCGCCGACCGACCGCGCTGAAGCGGAGTCACAGGTCGAACGCGAGGCGGTCTCCGACCTCGACGCCGCGTCGGTCGGTCCACTCGTACGGGACCTCCAACACGTACTGCCCCGAGCCGGGATACTTCTGCTCGCTTCCGTCCTCGTTCGGACCGGGTTCGGGCGCGTTGTGAATTCGGGTTATCTCGCGGTCGCCGCCAACGAAGACGATGTCGATCCCGAAGCTCATGTCCGGCATGATAAACGTCAGGTCGCGCGGCGAGGCGTAGGTGAACAGCATCCCGCCGTCCTCCGGAAGCGCCTCGGCGTCGCTGAGCCCGAGCGGCCTTTTCTCCCCGTCGTCCGCGATGGCGGCCGTCACCGACCCGAGTTCCTCGCCCGCCGAATTCTCGACTGTCACCGTCGTCGTCTCGTAGTCGGCGTACGTCCCGGTCGGCCAGTCGACGCCGTCTCCGTCGCTGCCTGAGCCGTCTCCCTCACCATCGTCCTCACCGTCGCCTCCGCCGTCCCCACTACCCTCGCCTGCCGTCGGACCGCCGCCCAGACAGCCGGCCGCGGTCCCGACACTTGCGGCCGCGGCCAGCCCGAGGAGTCGCCGTCGCCTCATGGCGCGGAGGAGGGTCGCCGGACGTATAAACGGCGCGCGGGCGACGCGGCGTTCCAGCCCCGGCAACGGGTATCCCGCTGGGCGGCCCGATCGCGGCGCGTCGTTGGGGTGGCCCAGTGGTGCCGAGTCGGCGTCGCGACCGGCCTCGTGCCGGGAAGGACGCGCTTTTATCGCCGCCGGAGCGTAGCGTGCCCATGGCGAAAGTGAGCATCGGCCTCCGCGGATGGCGCTTCGAGGAGGACGAGATATTCACCGACGACGAGGAGCTCAAGCCCCTCGACGAGATCCCCGAGGACCCGCGAGAGCGACTCCTGCGGCTCGTCTCCCTCGTCGAGGAGCCCTGCGACGTCTGCTACCTCGACTACGGAGAGGCGGAGATCCACCGCTGTCGGGAGGCGGAGATCGTGTACGGCGAGCCGGACGGCGAGGTGCTGCTCTGCCCCGAACACGAGCCGGACCTGCTCTACTGGTTCCGCGAGGCGGGCGGCAGCGACCACAAGGGGACCGTCGAGTTCGCCGACCGCTTCCACGAGTGGGTCGCCGCGGGCAACGAGGCCCCGGACGGGTACGCCTCCGTCGAGCACGTCGAAGAAGATCCCGGCGCGCTCCCCGACCTCCCAGACCAGCAGGAGGTCCAAGAGCGGCTCGAAGAGGGGTTCGACGGCGACCGGATCGACATCCTCGAACTCGCCGGCGAGCGGGCCGACGACGACGAGACCGTGACGGACGAGGAAGTCGTGGAGTCCGACCTCGACCTCTCGACCGACTACCCGTCCGACCGATGAGCGGCGAGGGAGCGGAGGAACCGGACGCGGCGACGGAAGACGAACCCGCGGATGACTCGGCGGCAGCGGAGGCCGGAGCCGCAGAAGGCTCGGAGACGGGGATCGACCGTCGGAAACCGGTCGTCGTCGTCGTCGAGCCGGAGACGCCCGGCAACGTCGGTACCATCGCGCGGGCGATGAAGAACTTCGGGCTCTCCGACCTCAAGCTGGTCGACCCGCCGGAGCTGAAGGAGGACGGCGAGGCGTACGGCTTCGCCGGCCACGCCCGCGAGGACGTGCTGCCGAACGCCGAGGAGGTCACCTTCGACGAGGTCGTCGCGAACTACCACACGGTCGGGACCACCGCGATCACCGGCGAGGACGACCGCAGCCACGAGCGGTTCCCGTTCAAGACGCCCGTCGAACTGCGCGAGTCGCTGAAGACGGTCGACGCACCCACCGCGATCGTCTTCGGCCGCGAGGGGCGCGGGCTCAACAACGAGGAGCTCTCGCGGCTCGACGAGGTGTGTTCGATCCCGGCCGACGAGGACTACCCGGTCTTGAACCTCGGGCAGGCAGCGACGGTACTGCTGTACGAACTCCGCGATCTGACCGTCGGGGAGACGCAGCTCCCCGACACCGAGGTGACCCGCGCGCCCGAGAACGACGTCGAGCGCTTCCACGACTTTTTCGACGACTTCCTCGCGTCGACGGGGCAGCGCGACCACGTCCGCGAGAAGAACGCGCTGCTGATGCGGCGGCTCATGGGCCGCGCGCACCCGACGGAACGGGAGATACACACGCTCCTCGGCACCTTCCGCAAGGCGAACACGAAGCTGGAACACGCCGACCGGCTCGCGGCGAAGTACGACGAGCCGCCGTACCCGAGGGATCCGTAGCCGTGCGCGGGCCCGTCCTCGACGAGGACCTGCTCGCGGGCGTGCGAGACGTCTCCCCGCTCATGCTCGGGATCGCGCCCTTCTCGCTCGTGGCCGGCATCGCCGCCGTCGACGCCGGGCTCGGGCTCGCCGAGGCGGTGGGCATGTCGGTGATCGTGTTCGCTGGGGCGTCCCAACTGGCGGCGCTGGAGCTGCTCGGCGAGAACGCCCCCCTCGCGGTCGTGGTCGGCACGGCAGCGGTGATCAACCTCCGAATGTTAATGTACTCCGCCTCCATCGCGCCTCACTTCGCCGACTACGGCCGCCGGCTCCGCGCGGGGCTGGCGTACCTGCTCACGGATCAGGCGTACGCGCTGTCGGTCGCCGAGTTCGACGAGAACCCGGAGCGCAGCCGGTGGCGCTACTACCTCGGCGCGGCCGCGTCGCTGTGGATCGTCTGGCAGATCGGGACGGTCGCGGGCGTCGTCCTCGGTGCCGGCGTCCCCGACGCGTGGGGGCTCACCTTCGCGGTGCCGCTCGTCTTCCTCGCGCTCCTCGTCCCCGCGATGAAGGACCGACCGACGACCGTCGCCGGCGTCGCCGGCGGTGCGGTCGCCGTCGCCGCGGTCGGACTCCCGCTCAACCTCGGCCTGCTCGCCGGCGCGCTGTGCGGAATCGCCGCCGGACTGGTGACGGAGGTGACGGCGTCGTGACGGACCCCGGCGCGGGATCGGCGGGGGTGACGGCGTCGTGACCGGCGCGCTCGGCGGGCTGATCGCCTCTCCGCGCGCCTGGGTCGCCATCCTCGCGATCGGCGCGATCACCTACGGCATCCGGCTCTCCTTCATCCACCTGTTCGGCCGGATCGACGGGGTCCCGACGCGGCTCCAGCGCCCGCTGCGATATGTCCCGCCCGCGGTGCTGGCGGCGCTGGTCCTCCCCGACCTGGTGACGCCGCGCCCGTCGGTCGCCGCGACGCTGCTCGACGAGCGGCTGATCGCGGGCCTCGTCGCCGGCGCGGTCGCGTGGCGGACCGAGGACGTGTTCGCCACCATCGCGAGCGGGATGCTCGCGCTGTGGCTGTTCCGGTTCGTCGTGTTCGCGTGAGGCGAGCGGCCCGGTCATCGCTCGCGCTCGGTGAGCTCACTCGTCGTTTGCGGCCGGGGCTCTCGCTCGTCACCCTCCGTGCGATGGCTATCTTCTGTCGCGTCGACCTCCCGCTCGCGGGCGTCGGCGAGCCGCTGTGCGCCGTCTGCGATCGAGTCGAGCGCGACGAAGAGCCGGTAGGAGACGTACAGGCTCGCCGACAGGCCGACGAGGACGAGACCGAGAAGGACCTGTCCGACGAACACGAGCGAGTAGGCGAACACGAGGAGACTCAGCGTCGCGAGGACGATTCCGGCGGGCGTTCGGAGGGCTTCGGAGGGCGAGAGCGGGTCGTACGCCATGGGCGACGCTACCGGGGCGAATAAGTTAAAAATGAACGCCTGGACTCGGTCGCGACGCGCCCGTCGTCAGTCGTCGGCGGGAGCCGCCGAGTCGCCGGCGGAGACCCCGGTTCCGGGCCCGATGTCGATGTCGAGTTCGGCGAGCTTCTCGTCGGGGACGACCCCGTCGACCCAGTCGCGGGTCTCGTAGTACTCGGCCTTCAGCTGGTCGAGTTCGACGAGTTCGCCCTCGCTCGCGCCCGTGCCGGGGATGGCGTCCGGGTGCCCCTCGACGAAGCGGTTCGGCAGCGTGTCGTCCGCGCCGTCGAAGCCGACGAGGTTGTTGTAGTAGCGTTCGAGGTTGTAGACGCGCTCGCCCGCCTCGAACAGCTCGTCCTCGCTGAGGTCGCGACCGGTCACGCCGTTGTACTGGAGCACGTACTCCTCGATCCCCTCGGCGAACGCGCTGAACTTACAGATGTCGAACGAATCCGAGACGGCGTGGAGGTCCTGGAAGGTGGCGGTGAGTTCGCCCTTCCCCTCCCACTCGTACGGATCGACCTTCTCCGGGATGCCGAGGATTTCGGCGGCGGGCGTGTAGCCGCGCAGGTGGCAGGCACCGCGGTTGGAGGTCGCGTACGCGATCCCCATGCCCTTCATACAGCGCGGGTCGTAGGCGGCCATCGTCTGGCCCTTCACGGAGAGCTTGTTGCCGTGCGCGTCCTTCGCGTCCGCGACGCGCTCGGGGCCCTCCGCGAGGAGGTCGCCGAGGTCCGACGAGCGGTGACCGATCTCGTCGATGAGGTCGATCATCGTCTCCGAGTCGCCCCAGTCGAGGTGGCCGACGCCGTCGAGTTTGCCCTCCTCGCTCATCTCCATCGCCATCGCCATCATGTTGCCGGCCTCGATGGTGTCGATGCCGAGGTCGTTACAGCGCTGGAGCATCAGCGCGATCTCGTCGCGGTCGGAGTGGCCCGAGTTCGGGCCGAGCGCCCACGCGGACTCGTACTCGTACGACTCCGTGCGGACGTTCATCTCCTGGCCCTTGTGGGTGACGTTGACCTCGACCTCCTTCTTACACGCGACCGGACAGGAGTGACAGGTCGGCTCGTCGACGAGGATGTTCTCGCGGACGTTCTCGCCGGAGACGCGCTCCGCCTCCATGTCGACGCCCTCGGTCTCGTTGTACTCCTCCGTCGAGGTGTACTTCGCGTTCTTCGTCGGGAGCCCGTCCATCTCCTCGGTCGCGTTCATCAGGACGTTCGTCCCGTACATCGAGAGCCCGCCCTCGTTGGGGGCGGTCACGTCGGACTCGCGGATGACCTCCATCGCCTGCTGGTAGCCCTCTTGGAACGTCTCCGGGTCGGCGGGCTTGGGCATGTCCGTGCCCGACTTCACGACGACCGCCTTGACGTTCTTCGCGCCCATCACGGCCCCGGTGCCGCCGCGGCCCGAGGCGCGGTCGTCCTCGTTGATGACGCAGCCGTACCGGACCTCGTTCTCGCCGCCCTGCCCGATCGCCATCACGGAGACGTCGCGGCCGACCTTGCCGTCGACCTCCTCGCCGATCTGGTCGATCGTGTCGTGGACGCCCTGTCCCCAGAGGTGCGAGGCGTCGCGTACCTCGACGTCGCCGTCCTCGACGAACAGGTACACCGGCTCGTCGCTCTCGCCGTCGAGCAGGATGCCGTCCAGCCCGGCCCACTTGAGCCGCGCGCCGGACCAGCCGCCGTGGTGCGAGTCGGTGACGGTGCCCGTCAGCGGGGACTTCGTCACCAAGGCGATCCGGCCGCTCATCACGGTCTGGGTGCCCGTCAGCGGGCCGGTCATGAACGCCAGTCGGTTCTCCGGTCCCAGCGGGTCCACGTCGGGACCCTTGTCGAAGACGTACTTGACGCCGAGCCCGCGCGCGCCGATGTACTTCTCCGCGTCTTCGTCGTCGATCCCGCGGTAGCTGACGTCGCCACCGGTGAGGTCGACCTGTGCCACACGGTCTCTGTAGCCGCCCATTTCAGTCATGTAATTCTCGTTCGTTATGTTTGTACTGCGCACGGTTATTCCTTCACACGCCGACGCAACCGCTCTCGGTTACGCGCATCCGTCGTCCCCGGCCGAGGGGAAATCATACCGACTGACAGGTTCGGATCCGTCGGCCTCGGTCCGGTTCCCCGCGAAGCCGCCACGGTCCGAGCCGATACCGCACGTTCGTGGATATATAGAGCTTGGTACCACCACTTATCCGGCATGTAAATGTTTAATAGCGTCTCTCTGTCTTACGGAACTATGTCGCAAGACACGCGGTCGGAGGAGGTCGTCGATGAGACGCGCCGTCGCCTGCTGGCGGCGGCCGCGGGCGGGGTAACCGTCGGTGCCCTCGGAACCGGGGCGACGGGCGGCGCGGCGGCGCAGGACGACGGGACGCTCACGCTCGTCCACGACACGCACTTCCACGGCCGGTTCGAGGACGCGGGCAACGGCGCGATAGACATCGCGCGCTACTACGCCATCGTCGAGGAACTCCGCAGCGAACACCCGAACACCGCCTTCTTCGGGAACGGGGACGACCTCGCGCCGTCGGTCCTCGGCTTGGAGTTCGAGGGCGAGCACATGGTCGAGGCGTTAAACGAGATGGGACCGGACGCCGTCGGGGCGGGGAACCACGAGTTCGACTTCGGCGTCGACACCGCGAGCGAGCGGTTCGAGGCCTCCGAGTTCCCGTGGGTGATCGCCAACCTCCTCACCCCGGAGGGGGAGCCGGTCCCCGGGACGGAGCGGTGGACGACCGTCGATGTCGGCAGCTACACCGTCGGCGTCTTCGGGATGGGCACCACCGGCTTCTACGACATCACGGACTACCCCGAGGACTGGCAGGTCCTCGGCTACACGGAGGCCGCCGAGGCCGCCGTCGAGGCGCTCGAACCCGAGACGGACTTCATCGTCTGCGCGTCGCACGTCTCCAGCGGCGTCCACGAGACCATCGCGGCGGTCGACGGCGTCGACGCCATCGTCGGGTCGCACTCCAACGTGGTCTACGAGGAGCCGGAGACCATCGAGGGGACGACCGTCGCCGAGTTCGGCGACGAGTTCGACCACATCGGGCGGCTGACCTTCGACGTCGAGACGGGCGAGCTCTCGGAGTGGGAGCGGGTCGACGTCTACGACTCGGAGGCGCTCGGCGAGGACGAGTCGCCGCCGGAGTCGACCGAGAACTACACGCCGCGCGACGTCCGGTCGGTCGAGCGGGACCAGTCGATCGCCGAGATCGCCGACGGCTACCTCTCGGACCTCGAAGAGCGGCTCGGCCAGCCCGTCGTCGAGACGGAGGTCGAGCTCAACGCCAGCTTCGACAACTACGAGATCGAGACTGGGTGGGGGAACCTGATGACCGACCTGATGCGAGAGGTCGGCAACCTCGACCAGGAGATCGACGTGGCGGTCCAGAACGCCGGCGGCATCCGGTCGGGATCGACGTACGGGCCCGGCGACCTCACCGGTAGCGACGTGATGAACATCCTGCCGTTCCCGAACGAGATCGTCGTCTACGAGCTGACCGGCGCGCAGCTCCGGTCGTACCTCCAGCGGTCGGTACGGCCGATGCCCGGCGATTACGGGGCCCAGCCGGCCATTCAGGTGTCCGGCGTCTCCTACGAGTGGACCGGCCACGACGGGGAGGGACGGGTCCGGAACGTCTGGGTCGGCGGGGAGCCGCTCGACCCCGAGGCGACGTACCTCGTTTCGACGAACGACTTCGTCGCCGGCCGGAGCGAGGAGTTCGTCGAGGACTCCCGCGTGTTCAACTCGGGGCAGTTCCAGGGGCCGTTCGTCAAGGACACGCTCGACGCCGAGTACGACACGATCGCGCCGGAGCGCGAGGAGCGGATGATCCGCGTCGACGAGGTGGTCGAGGACGCGAGCGTCGAGGCGACCGCGGACGCGCTCACCGTCTCGTTCCCGCGGACGGACGCGGTCTCGTCGGTCGTCGAGGACACCTACCGGCTCGTGGCACCCGGGCACGGCGTCGTCGAGGCGTCGTCTGTGTCGGGGGGCGAGGAGGTCGCCGTCGAACTCGCCGCCGACGCGGTCGTCGAGGCGTTCGACGCCACCGGGGCCGACGCGCTGTCGCTGGTCGGCGGGTTCGACCCGAACAGCGAGCACTACGGCTACGAGAACGAGGACGGCGAACTGGTCGAACTCCCCGTCAACGCGAGCTACGACCACTACGAGCTTCGGACCTCGCTGTCCGGAGAGGACGTTCGGGCGACCGTCGGCGGCGACGACGGCTCCGACGGCGACGACTCCGACGGGGACGACTCCGACGACGGTTCCGGCGGAGACGGCGGGAGCGACTCGGACGGTTCGGACGGCGGCTCCGACGGGTCCGACGGCGACGGTTCGGACGGGGGGAGCGACTCGGGCGGTTCCGACGGTTCGGACGGTGGCGACGGCGAGACCGCCGACGACACGCCCGGGTTCGGTCCGCTCGCCGGGGCCGCGGGCGTCTCGGGCGCGGCGTACCTCTACGGGAAGTACGGCGCGAGCGACGGGGCCGACGACGGCGCGGGCGACGAGTAGAGCGAAGAGGGAGCGAACGAGACTCGGCGGCCGGCCGGGCCGGTCGCCGACGCCGTCTTACCGACGAGACACGAACGGTCACACGACAGGATGGAACTCCCGGATCCGGACTCGGTCCCGCGGCGCGAGTTCGCGAAGGCCGCCGTCGCGCTCGGCGGCGTCGCGGGCTTGAGCGCCTGCCTCGGCAGCGACGGCGACGCCGGCGGGGGCGGGAACGGGGACGCGGTCGGCGGCGGCCCGCTCGACGGCGTGCCCGCCGGCGACCCCGGCGAGGCCCCGGAGCGCCAGCACGCGTGGGACGACGCGCTCGACCGCGACGACGCGGGCAACGTCGTCCCGCCGACCCACCACGTGCTCCGGTACGTCGACGTCGACCGCGGCGACGCCCCCCGGGCCGACGCCCGGGAGCGGATTGAGGCGGCCTTCACTGACCTCGAACGCGCGTTCGAGCGCTCGGCCGCCGGGCTGCTGTTCACCGTGGGCTACTCGCCCGCCTACTTCGACCGGCTGCCGGGAACGCTCCCGGAGTCGGTCGATCTCCCGGCCCCGCGACCGCTGACCGGGCTGGAGGACCCGTCGATCGACGAGGCGGACGCGCTCGTCCACTTGGCCGCAGACGAGCCGGCGGCGGTCCTCGCGGCCGACGAGGCGCTGTTCGGCGAGGCGACCGCCGCCAACGGCGTCCCGATGACGGACGCGAGCGACCTGTTCGACCCCGTCGACCGGCGGACCGGATTCATCGGCGCGGGGCTCCCGCGAGAGCACCGCGACGTCGACGGGATCCCGGACGACGCGCCGGTCCCGGAGGGAGCGAAGCTGTTCATGGGGTTCGCGAACGGCTTCGCGGCGTCGCAGGCGACCGAGGATCGGGTGACGATCGAGGCCGGACCGTTCGCCGGCGGGACGACCCAGCAGGTCTCGACGCTGCGGACGCAGCTCGACGCCTGGTGGTCACAGGAGAGCCACGCCCAGCGCGTGGCGAAGCTCTTCAGCCCGACTCACGCCGACGAGGAGCGCGTCGGCGAGTACGGCGAGCGGCTCGGGAGCGACCCGGGCGTCGCGGACCTCCCGGAAGACGCGGTCGCGTACGCCCGCGAGGAGGGCGTCGTCGGGCACGCACAGAAGGCGGCACGCGCCCGCGAGGACGGAAAACCGCGGCTACTCAGGCGCGACTTCCCGACGACCGACGGCGACCACACGGGGATCCACTTCCTCACGCTCCAGGAGTCGATCGGCGACTTCGTCGCCGTCCGCGACGCGATGACGGGGGCGGACGTCGCGGACGAGACGGGGGTGGGGAGCCGGATCAACAACGGGATCCTCCAGTACGTGTTCGTCCGGAGCCGCGGGAACTTCCTCGTGCCGCCCCGCGGCCTGCGCGCGCTCCCCGACCCGGACCCGCGGAGCGAGCCGTGACGCGGCGGGGCCGACTCGGGGAGCGGGTTCGGGACCGCAGCCGGACCGACGCGGAGCGGGTCCGATGACGCGTTCGGAGCGACGGAGACACGACAGATGACACGCGACACGACACCGACAGACGGGACCGGACCGCAGCGACCGCACAGCCGCCGCCGCGTGCTCGCCCTCGGCGCGACCGTCGGAGCGGGCGCGCTCGGCGGGTGTTTAACCAACTCCGGGGACGGCAACGCCGGCGGCGGGTCGACGGGCGGGGCCGACAGCGGCGGGGACGAAGCGACGAACGGGAGCGGGGACGACGCGGGGGACGATGGCGGTGACGGCGGGTCCCCGTCGCTGCCCCGGGTCGAGGACCCGCCGGCGGCGACGTACGTCCCGACGCACTTCGAGGCGATGCGGCGGTTGGAGCTCGTCGAGGCGGGCGACTACCTCCTCGAACCGATGCTCACGTACCCGCACCGGTTCTGGAACGTGACCGGCGACCGGGTCGAGGCGGCGGCCCCGACCGACGACCACGACGTCCACCTGATGGTGACGGTCCGCGACGCCGAGACCGGGCGCGTCCTCCCGGCGGAGACCGGACTGCGAGTGACCGTCGGCCGCGAGGGCGAGTCCGGGACGCCCCACACCCCGTGGCCGATGGTCTCGCAGGAGATGGGGTTCCACTTCGGCGACAACATTTCGCTCGGCGGCGACGGCACCTACGAGGCGACGGTCCGGGTGGGAGCCGTCGACGCCCGGAAGACCGGGTCGTTCGCCGGGCGGTTCGCGGAGCCGGCGACCGGGACGTTCACCTTCGAGTACGATCGGGCGTTCCGCGAGTCGGTGATCGGCGACATCGTGTACGTCCGAGAGGAGTCGGACTGGGGCGTCCGCGGCGCGATGGCGAACGGCTCGCTCGGGCGCGGCGGCGGGCGGAGCTACGGCGACGCCGACCGCGAGGGGCCGAACTTCGTCGACGCGCAGCGACAGGACGTCGACCGCGACCACCGCGGCGAGCCGCGCTGGGAGGCGCGCGTCGACGACCGGCGGTACGGGACCTACTGGCGCGGTCCCGCGGAGGGCGAACTGCCGCCCGCGGCGCACCTCCCCGGGCGACTCTTGGGCGAACCGGTCGTCGGGGACGCGCTGCTCGCGACTGCCCTACTCCCCGGCGGGTCGCGGTTCGTCGAGGGCGACGAGCGCTACCTCCTCGTCTCGCCGCGGACGCCGTACAACCGCTCGATGCTCCCGATGGCCGCGCTCGACTACGCCGTGCGCCGCGACGGGAGCGCCGTCGCGTCGGGGGCGCTCGACGCCGCGCTCGACGACGCGGTCGGCTACCACTACGGGACCGCGCTCGACGACGTCGAGTCGGGCGACGAACTGGCGCTCTCGGTGGCGACCGCCCCGAACGTCTCGCGGCACGCGGGCTACGAGACGGCGCTGTTGGAGACGGGTGGGGTCACGCTGACCGCGGAGGTGCCGGAATGAGACCGGGCCGGCGGGGCGGCCTGGCCGCGCTCGCCGTCATCGTCGGAGTCGCGCTGCTCGTCGGTGCGGCCGGTGCGCTGGCCGCCCCGGCGAGCGCCGGTGACACCGCGGGCGCGCTCTCGGTGTCGCCGGAGTCGTTCGACGTCGAGCCCGGCGACACCGTCACCTTCGAGGTGGCGATGGTCAACGACGGGGAGCGCGACGACGACGGGGTGTACGGGCTCACGCTCCGGCTCGACTACCCGAGCGAGTACCTGACGGTCACGAAGATCGAGTCGGCGGGCTGGTTCCGGGAGGCCCCCTCGGGCGACGACCGGTCGCAGTCGGACGCCGAGGTGTCGGAGTCGGTCGAGTACGACGACGAACGCGGGGCCGCGCGGCTGGTCCAGTCGCTCGACGACCCGACGACGGGCGTCACCGGCGAGGCGGCGGTCGCGACCGTCACCGTCCGCGTGGAGCCGGACGCGGAGCCGGCGGTCGCGGAGGTCGGGACCCGCGAGACGAGCACGGACCTCACCAGCCGGCGCGACTACCCGCAGCCGCTGTCGACCCCCTCCGTGACGTTCAACGTCTCCGGCGGCGGCGACGGCGGGGTCGTCACGCCGGCCTACGACGACGCGGCGTTCTCGGACGCCGGCGACGGGAAGACCGGCGACGGGAAGACCGGCGACGGGAACACGAGCGACACCGCAGACCCGAACGAGAGCGGGGAAACGAACGCGAGCGACGAGGTCGAGGGTTCAACCGGCGACGAGGCCCCGACACCGGTCGGCGCGGCGGTCCTCGGCGTCCTCGCGGCCGCACTCCTCCTCGGCAGACGGTGAGCAGCGCCGACGCGGGTCGCTCGGCGGACAGGTGGGGCGGCGCGTGGCGGCCGTTCCTCGCGGGGACGGCGGTGGTCCTCGTCGCGTCGGTGCTCCCGGTTCCGGACGCGCTCGTCGGCCCCGGTGGCGGTGTTGGCGGCGGGGGCGCGCCGGTCGGCCCCCTCGCGGCCCTCGGTCCGACCGCCGCGTTCCACCTGATCGGCTACGCCGCGCTGGCCGCGCTGGCGACGCGAGCGACCGGGTTCGGGCGCGGAGACGCCCGCGAGGACGGACTTCCGGAGACGGGGGCTGTCGGGGGCGCGGCGCGGGCGGCGAGCGCGTCGACCGCGGTCGGCTTCTGTGTGGAACTGCTCCAAGCGCCGCTGGCGTGGCGGTCGTTCGCGTGGGTCGACGCCGGGGTCAACGCGGTCGGCGCGGTCGTCGGCGTCATGGTCGTGGCGGCGGTCGCCGTCCTGCGGCGAGCAGCCGGCTGAGCAGGGTCCGAGCCGCTCGTCCAGCCGCCGGCGAGCGGCGATGACGACACCGCTTTACGCGCGCGGCCGCTTCCTTCGGCAATGAGCCAGCCGAGCCCCGACGCGTACGAGCAGGGGCGCGGGATGGACGCGCACAACGCCGTGATGCGCGACATCCGCGCCGAGCGCTCGGAGACGTACGACCCGACTGAGCCGACCCGCGTGTGGATCGACGAGGACAACACGCCCGACGGCGTGGTGAATTCTCTCACGATCATCCTCAACACCGGCGGCTGTCGGTGGGCGCGCGCCGGCGGCTGTACGATGTGCGGGTACGTCGCCGAGTCGGTCGAGGGCGGCAGCGTCGCCCACGAGGACCTCATGACGCAGATCGACGCGTGCCTCGACCACGAGGCCGAGGAGGCCGACGAGCCGGCCGAGCTGATCAAGATCTACACCTCCGGCTCCTTCCTCGACGAGCGCGAGGTGCCCGCGGAGACGCGGGCGGCCATCGCCGAGACGTTCGCGGACCGCGACCGCATCGTCGTCGAGTCGCTGCCGGACTTCGTGAGCCGGGAGAAGATCGCCGACTTCGCGGACCACGGCATCGCGACCGACGTGGCGGTGGGGTTAGAGACCGCGACCGACCGCGTCCGCCACGACTGCGTGAACAAGTACTTCGACTTCGCCGACTTCGAGGACGCCTGCGCGGAGGCCGCGGACGCGGACGCCGAGTTCGACGCTGACGTGGGGATCAAGGCGTACCTCCTCATGAAGCCCCCCTTCCTCGCGGAGCCGGAGGCGGTCGAGGACATGATCGACTCGATCCGGCGCTGCGCCGACGTGGACGGCTGTCACACCGTCTCGATGAACCCGACGAACGTCCAGCGGTACACGATGGTCGACGAGCTGTTCTTCGAGGGGGGCTACCGCCCGCCGTGGCTCTGGTCGGTCGCGCACGTGCTGGAGGAGACCGCCGACGCCGACGCCATCGTCGTCTCCGATCCGGTCGGGCACGGCTCCGACCGCGGCGCGCACAACTGCGGCGAGTGCGACGACCGCGTCCAGACCGCGATCAAAGACTTCGACAAGCGGCAGGACCCGAGCGTCTTCGAGCAGGTGTCCTGCGACTGCGAGGCGACGTGGGAGTACGTGATGGAGGCGGAGACGAGCTACAACATGCCGCTGGCGCGGTAGGGCGCGGAAGATCGGGCGGAAACGGGGTCGCGGCGGGCGGTCTATTCCGGAACGATAGTGACAGTCCCCGATCAGTATGTTTCCTCGTTTCGAAATGATCGATCCGTTTTGGCTCGATTCGTGAAAGAGTTCGGCATGGGAGACCCGACCATGCCGAACGATCAGGTCGAAAAAGACCCTTATAGCTCCGGCTCCTGTGGTGGAACATGAACGCAGACGCCAGCGGTCCCCGGTCCTCCCGCGGGAAGTCGGTCCTCTTCTGTGCGGAGTGTCGCTTCGAGAGCGCCCTGTCGGACGGGTGGCTCGTCGTCAGCGACGGCGACGAGCGCACCGTCGTCTGTCCCGAGTGCGGCCACGTCGCCGACCACCGCTCCGAGCGGGCAGCGCCGACGCCGCAGCACGCCGACTGACCGAGCCGAGCGGTTTCAGGTTTTTCCGTCGTCGACCACGACCCGTCACAGCCCGCGGTCCGTCGGTCGGTTACAGCCCGCGATTCGTCAGACGGTGAGTCACTCCGTCAGATCAGGGCGCTCGCTCCCGAAGCACCGGGATCGCGTCCAGCCGCTCCCCGCCGAGCGCGTCCCAGTCGACGCCCGACGGGCGGGCGTACGGCGTGTCGGTGCGGACCGTCCGCTCGGGCGTCACGACGAGGTCGAGGGGAACGTCGTGGGCGTCGGGAGCCGGAAGCTCGGCGGCCGCGCCTGCGGCGGACTCGGGGCCGTCGAGGACGGAGAGTTCGTGGACGGTCGTCGCGACCGTCGTGTCGGAACTGACCGCGTCGAGCTCGCTGAGGAGCGCCCACTCCAAGTCGCTGTACCCCTCGCCTTTCCCGATCCGGGCCCCGTCGGTCGTGACGCCGACGGAGCCGGCGACGATCAGGTCGACGTGCGCGACGTCCTCGGGCGCGGTCGGCGTCCCGTACTCGGAGATCCCCGCGACGGTCGTCGCGTCGTCGATTTCCTCCGGCGGGATCTCCTCGGGGTCGAGCCGGAGGAACGGGTTCGGGTCGCGGAGCCGCGGCTGCGCCACGTAGACGGTCTTCCCGGCGCGGAGCGCGGCCCGGCGGACCGGGAGCTGCGGCGCGTCGGGGTTGGCCTTCAGCGTCGCCGCCGACTCCCACGCCGCGGTCGTCGCGAGCCGCTCCGCCGCGGCGTCGGCCCCGGCGAAGTTGGGGATGCGGTCGTGCGGCGGGAAGGGGAACCGGCCTTGGTCGCCCTCGTCGAAGGCGTCCCACACCGCCTCGCGGACGGCCTGTTTGTCCATGCGTCGACCTCGCCGCTCGCGGGCATCAACGTTCCGCCGGCAACGCGTCCGGGTGAGGTCGACGCGGGCGCGGTGCTCGGTTCGCCCGGGCGGGGTCGGCACGGGCGCGGACGGGCCACTTAACCCGTTCAGGCGCGCACGGTCGGACATGTTCGAAGACCGGCCGGGCCGCAACGCCGAGGTCGTCCTCGTGGGACGATCGAACGTCGGCAAGTCCACGCTGATGCGCGAACTGACCGGACACGACTTCTCGACCGGCGGCAAGCCGGGCGTCACCCGACAGCCGAACCACTTCGACTGGGCCAGCGAGGGGTTCATGTTCACCGACCTGCCCGGGTTCGGCTTCATGTCCGGCGTCGAGGACGAACACCGCGAGCAGATCAAGACGGACATCGTCCGCTACTTAGAGGACAACGCCGACTCGATCCTCGCGGGCGTCGTCGTCCTGGACGGGAAGGCCGCGGTGGACATCATCGACCGCCACCGCGAGCGCGGGAACATCCCCCACGACGTGGAGATGTTCGGCTTCTTGGAGGACGTGGGCGTCGACCCCATCGTCGCGGTCAACAAGACCGACAAGATCGACGACCTCGACGAGCGGTTGGACGCGATCTGCGACCGGCTCGGGCTGTACCCGCCGTGGCAGCAGTGGTCCGACCGAGTGGCCCCGATCTGCGCGAAGCGCGGCGACATCGAGGCGTTAGAGGAGTGCCTGCGGACGCGCTTCCACGACCACAACCGCGACGACCTGCTGAAGTTCGTCTCATAGGGGTCGAGTCGGACCGGAACGAGACCGTCTGATCCTCAGCCACTCGATCGGACGCGGCTACGGTCAACGACACGACCACCGAAGCCCCGGCCGGGAGGCTATACGCAGTCACTCTTGTCCCGACAGAGACCACCGAAGCCCCGGCCGGGAGGCGGGCGCACGCTCGCTGCGCTCCTCGCTCAGTCGCTAACGCTCCTTCGCTGTGGTGCTTACGTCGCCTGCGCCCGCCTCCCGGCTGCCCCTTCGAGTCCCGCCCCGCACAGCAACCGCACCTCACGCCCCCCCAGCCTCGTCGCTCACTCCGTTCGCGACTCCCTCGCGCGTGCTCCTCGCGGCCTGTCGGCCGCTCGCAGGCACGCGCCACCGCAGATCGATTTGTGAGCGATCACGGACGGAGTGGTCCAGTCGGCGGTCTCAGAACTCGAACCCCACCGCGTCGCGGCTCGGGCGGAGCGGACTCTTGGGGTACGGAGGCTCGGCGTCCGGGTCGTTGTACGCCCGCGGAGCCACGTCGTTCGGGCCGTCCGGGTAACAGAGCGCGGCAATCGTCTGGATCGCGGTGCGCCCGCTCGCGAGTTCGAACTGCCCGCCGCCGTACAGTTCGATCCCCTCGCGCTCGCAGTAGGCGATCGTCTCGAACAGCGATTCGAGCGTGCCGAACCGCGACGGTTTGACGTTACACCACCCCGGCTCGACGGGGAGCGACTCGAGGCTCTCGACGCCGTCGATCGGGTAGTCGAACGAGAGTCGATCGGCCTGCGGCTCGACGAGCGCGCCCGTCGCCGGCGTGAACGCGGGGTCCTCCACGACCGCGGCCGGAAACGCCGCGAACACGTCGCGGTACAGCTCCGGGTCCGGCTCGACGTCCACGTCGGTCCCCTCGTACCAGCCCTTCAAATCGAGGATTCGCACCGCGTCGGTCTCGCGCAGCGTCTCGAACGCCGCCTCGGGCCACTCCGGCGTCGGGTCGAGTTTGAACTCCAACTCCGGGTTGCGCGCGAGCAGTCCCTCGACGCGGTCGGTCGACGGCGGGTCGCCGAGCCGCGTCGAGACGACGAACCGGACCGGCTCCGGCTCGACCCCGAGGAACCCGCCCAGTGATTCTTCGCGCTGCCTGAGCGCCAGATCGAGCGCCGCGCTCTCGACCGCCCAGCGGCGGTAGTTCCGCGAGGTCTCGTTCTCCGGCGGGTTCCCGTGGAACAGGTCGACCTCGTCGAGCCGGTCAGACAGCGCGTCGATCGTCCACTCCCCCTCGACGTCGATCGGGTCGGTCCCGGCGAGCGCGTCGTGGTCGGCGGTCTCGTAGGTGACGTCCTCGCCGCGCCCGACGACGCCGTCGCCCGAGAGCCGATACTCCGTAGTCGTGCGCTCGAACCCGCTCGTCGTGTCCGCGGTCTGCCGGCGGCGGGCGACCGACTCGATAGTCACCGGCAGGTCCGCAATCTGCTCGTAGAGGCTCATGTGTGATCCGACGACGGCCGGTCACTTAAATCGGTGAGCGGAGCGGGGCGGCGGATCCGGTCACGGTCCGGCGTCGCTCGCGCGACTCCGAAGCGTCGCGATCCGAGTGCCGAGGGCCCAGAACAGCGGGACCACGGTGAGCACGACCGCGCCGGCGGCCGCGACCTGTAACACCGTGGTGGTGAACCACGGCTCGGCGTCCGCGTACGGCAGCGCGGTGTGGGTCACCTCGCCGACCACGGGGACGAAGTAGTCCATCAGCAGGTCGACGGTGTACCACGCGGTCGCGACCGCGACGGCGCGGAGCGGGAAGTCCGTGATGCGGTGGAGGACGAACGCCTGAACGACCATCGCGAGGTGACTCACGAGGAGGAACGCGTACAGCGCCGGGCCCGAGTTCGCGAGGAACTGCGGGTAGAAGACGACGAGGACGTACGGCGTCCACAGCCCCAGCTTGACGTTGCCGAAGAAGGCGAGCGCGGCGAGCGTGTCGCTCGACCGGCCGAGCGCCCACGCGCCGAGCGCGAGCGCGATGAGCAGCGTCGCACCGGGGCTGTCGGGGATGAAGATCCACATCTCGGTCGGCAGGGCCTGAAACTGGAACCGGTAGTACCAGAAGCCGAAGGCGGTGCCGACGAGGTTGATGGCGACGATGACCCACGCGAACCGGAAGGCGACGTCCTCCAGCCGCTTCGGGAGGGGCGCGACCCACCGCGGGAGCGAGTCGCGGTCGGGCGGGTCGCGGCCGAGCGCGCCGACGATGTCCATACCGCCGGCTCGGACCGGGCGGGCAAAGCCGTGGCGGTCGCGGCGGACGCGACCGGGGACGCGGGGCCGAGGCGAGCGCGAACCCGAGATCGCCCCGACCCCCGCCCGCGACGAAAAGGGCTATGGGGGCCCGGCGGGAAGGCGGGGGTATGCGCCCGCGAACGCTGCTCGCGCTGCTCCTCGTCGTCCCCCTCGTGGACGCGCTGTTCCTGATCGTGGTCGCGACGCGGCTCGGGTGGCCCGCGACGGTCGCGCTCGTCGTGTTGACGGCCGTCCTCGGGATGCTCCTCCTCCGCGCCGAGGGCCGCGCCACCCTCGCGCGGATCCAGCGGAAGCTGGCCCGGGGCGCGCCCCCGACCGACGAACTGCTCGACGGCGGGCTGTTGATCGCGGCGGGCGCGTTCCTGCTCACGCCGGGGCTCGTCACCGATGCGGTCGGCTTCCTGCTCGCGCTCCCGCTCTCCCGGGTCCCGATCCGATTGGCCTTAAAGAAGTACGTCGTCGTCCCGTACATCGAGAAGGAGACGGACGGGTTCCTCTCCGGGAACGTCTACATCGGCGGCTTCCCGAACGACGGCGAGGGCGGCTTCTCGATGGGCGGCGGCTTCCCCGGCGGCGGTCCCGACGGCGGCCCGGACGGGTTCGCCGGCGGCGACGGCGACGGCGGCGCTGCGGGGGGCGCTGACTCCGGCGGCGCGGCCGCGGACGACGACGTCGTCGACGTGGATTTCACCGTCGAAGAGGAGGAGCGGAAGGGAACCGACTGACGGCACGGGCCTCGCTTCGACCCCGTGAAACCGCCACACGGCGGGCGGCTCCCGAAAGGAAACCCTTAAAATCCTACCCGCGCAACGACTGAATGCGCTCACCTGGGCCAATAGCTCAGTCAGGTTGAGCGCTCGGCTGATAACCGGGAGGTCCACGGTTCAAATCCGTGTTGGCCCACCTACAACGCGCACGGTCTTTGGCCGTGCGGGATTGGTGGGCTGGGACTCCCCAGCCACCCAATTTCGGTATTCTACTATCTGATAGTTAAGTCTGTAATCACAATTCAAGTACCGCGGGATCTCGAAGGTACGGAGCCCGACGTACCCGCCGAGCTGAACGATTGGATCGTCGCGGTGGTCGCCGACCACCTAGCGGAGCTCTTCCAGCTTGTCGTCGCGGAGCCACATTTTGTGCTGGTTCGACTTCCCTGTGGACTCTAACCGCATGAAATTACTAAAAACTGATATATAAGACGGCAGAACCCACGGGCCGACCGGCGTGATCGGGCCGGTATTCCGGGTGCGGTTATCGAGTTGTTTCAGAAGTCGTCACTTGGTATTAAACACTAACTCTACGATATATATTGGCTAGTGAATCAACCCAGCTCATCAGAATGAATTGATTTCGAACTAGTATCTCCCTAAATACCTAATTCGATTACTCCCTCACAGTTCGGACAGTGTGTTTGGTCCGTGGCACTACCTGCGATATATCCGTAGCCCCCGCCAATTGCTGCTAGTCCAGCGCCGAGGTAGTACGTCGCAGCAGTCCCCGTACCACCGGAAGCAACACCAATGCCGGTACCGACCGTAGCTCCAACAGCTCCTAACACGGCACTAGCCGTGGTTGCGGCCATCACGCGTCCGTGCTTCGTTCTGTAAGCATGAACCATCTTGTTACAGTGGGTACACTCAACCTTCGCGATACGGTCGTCAACGTCGTTAGTGCTTTCATTCATTGTTGTCGTGGCCGCAGTAGGGACACGTCAGCCCCTGAAAAATCGGGTTATACGTCTTTGTACAACGATCGCAAGTGCTGGTGTGCGGGGAGTACCACGATTCGAAGTCGGCTCGCTTGACTGTCGTGATACTACCTCCGCGGGCGTACAGCAGCGTTTTGGTCGGGGGGTGGTACCGTGTTCGTGCTCCCTCCTCACTTTCGACTGTCACGGGGAACGACTGCTCCCACGCAGTTTGAACAGATAGCTTCGATCCGTCACTACGAACCGCGAAGCGAGATCGGGAGTGTACCGTGGATGCTGGAGCACTCATGCTGACACACCCTCTGGAGTCCGCGGAGATCCGACCAGATGAGGCGAAACCCCCCGGATCTCTGGTGACATTGTTTGCTGTTGTGATACATCGACTGCTGCCCAATTCGTCGTTGGATGATTGTTACTACTCATGGTTATGTACTGGATGGAACGCGAAGTCAGAACTGCTAATTTTGGGAGCAATAAGACTAACAGCTACAGTATTGGCCGAAACGAGAAGCGGAACCGAGCCGCAAAATAAAGCCTCCCATTACTGGGGGAAGGAGCCCTGGTTTGATTCTAATATGGCCATCAAGCAACCACACTTGATGGCCTCCGACTAGCGTTCCATATCCTTGTCATGCAACAGATAACTAATAAATCTAGCGGTGAACGACCTGTTTGGTCGGCAGGCGAAGTATACTTCTCATATTCGCATATAGTGAAATGATTTAATAACCGGACATGGATATCGGTCCCCATGTTTGACAATTGGCATCAAGTAGATAGAAATCTCTTCCTACTCATAAAATACCAATACTACTCATTACTTCCTTGGCTAATCTACGTTGTTATTGGAGTAGTTCTAGAAATAGTACGAATATGGTACTTTCCAGCTAGTCCCAGTAGCTCCGGATTTTTAGTATATTACGTGTTTTTTGTTCCCCATCAAATTCTGCTCATATCTCTTGTTTCTGTAATTCTGATCAAGATCATATCCACAGTAAAAACAACATTAGTCCACGTCTGGAGGAGTTGTACTCCCCCATTTGATTCAGGAGTGGAGATATTTGGTAAGTCAGAGCCAACTAAGAATCTCATCCAAACAGCTCAATACAGGGGAATACTGTTTTTATCTGGGGGATTTCTAGTAGGAGAGATCATTCCCCTCTTTGGGGAGATTCCACTACGATATGGAAGTATTTCGTTCACAGATCTTCCAAGTTTACCATATTCTGAAACGCTCACTGAGATAGCTTCTGGATTTCCCATCGTAGGGGATCTACTCACGTTATCATTACAGTCATTAATCTCGGTACAGTCACCAGTGTTGTATATACCAATATCAATCTCCGCATTTCTAATGCTCATTGGAGTTTGGAACCTATCATACGCTTCTAGACACTTTTTACAAGTAGAATCGAAATCGGGAGAAAAGTGGCAGCGATTGTTATTCGAATTATTGGCAATAATTACTGGGCCGCTTACTATTGTGTATATATACCACGTATTTTGAGGGAGTAGTAGCTTCATGTGTAAGAGATCGTAAAATTGCGGTTCAAACCTTGCTAGCTGCCAACGCGTATTCATTGTGACATCGACATTATCAAGTGGTCTTCTACCTCCTTGACATCAGACCTTGGGACGTACCCGTCGATACTTCCTTCTTCTACTACCTCTTCTAGATTGAGCTCCGATGTGTGATCTCCCTCAAGCCGAGTTGGGAGTGTCACTCTAAATCCAGGAGAGTAAACGACTTCCCCACTCATGCTCTGATATCGACCACCACCTCGTTTCGAGAACCCTGAATGTCTCCGACCAAAGGGATTTACACCCAGTTCGCCGTCACCCGGGGTATGGATCCCTTCGATAACGGGGGTAGCTGTGCGAACGGGCACTACTTCGCGTCGCCGAAGCAGGCCGGCGACGGGACCTACTACTGCCCGAAGTGCAACGTCAAGAACGTCTCGCCGGGCACGGACGGCGTCGAGGACGGCGGGCGCTGCCGGACGGGCCACTACTTCGTCGAGCCGACGCAGTTGGGCCACGGCGCGTTCGGCTGCCCGGCCTGCGAGTCGACCGACATCGAGCCGAGCGACGAAGACTTCGACGACGGCGGCGTCTGCGAGAACGGCCACGAGTTCCGCGTCGCCGACCGAAACGACGCGGGCGTGTACCGCTGTCGGGACTGCGGCACGCTCGATCTCGAACCGAACTGACCGCCGCGGGCGTGCGCCTGCCTTCCGGCCGAAAACTCGGCGGTCTCGACCGCGGCGTCGGTTTCGTCGTCGCGGGCGACTGAGGCTCCCGAGGCCACCGATTCGGTCGCCGAAATCGACGCGGACAGTAGCACTAAGGCGAGTCCGACGGAAGGGCCGTACCGAATGGATCTCTCGGAGTGCCCGTCGCGCCCCCGTGCGGCGGTATGACCGACTCGGCGACCGGCGCGATCCGTGCGGTCTTCGAGGCGTTCGTCGCCGACCTCCACGACGCGGTCGGCCAGCAGGCGCTCGAAGCGATCCTCACCGGCGAACGACCTCTCAGCGACTTCGATCTCGACTGTGAGCCGGAGACGTTCACCGAGGAGACGCTCGTCCGGCCGCTGCTTGACGCGGCCGACCTCCGGCTCGGCGCTCCGGTGGAAGAGCGGGCCGGACCGAGCGCGACGGCCCCGGACTTCCGGATCGCGAACGTCGACAGGGCGGTCGTCGGCGAAGCGAGAGCGATCGGCGAGACAGCGGCGGCGAGCGACGGCGTCGAGGCGTCCGTCGGCCCGTTCAGGGACGAGGACTACGGTATCGCCACGGACGGAGTCGTCTGGCGGCTACACAGGGCCGAGGCGCGGGGGGACGCCACCCGGTATCCGGTCGTCGCCGCGATCGACACTCGACAGGCGCTGCTGGCCGCGGCCGTCGACTCGGGGTGCCTCGACGAGACGGTCCTTCCCTCCGACGTGGACGCGACCGGGGCAGAGGCCGACCGCGACGCCGTGCGCGACGCGCTGGAAGACGTGAGGGTGGCGGCGTCCGGGTCCGGGGACGCAGCGGCCGCGCTCGACGCCCTTCCGCGCCCTCGCCGCGAGCCGGACTGGACGGCGACTGGATTCGAGGCGCAGTTCGGTCGTGCGAACCTCGACCGGCGTCTGCGGCGGTTCCCCCGAGAGCGGCGGGAACGGCGGCGACGGGAGGTCGAGGGGTTCTACGACCGGTACGTCGAGTTGCTGTTCGGCGAGGGGACGACACACTCGTTCGAGACGAACCTCCTCGCGTCGATCTCGCCGCCGGACGAGTCGACTCCGGAGTCCGAGCGGCGGCGGTTCGCGCTCGCGCTCGCGAACCGGCTGCTGTTCGTCAGGGTCCTCGAAGGGCGGGAGGTCGACGGGATCGAACGCGGATTCCTGTCCGGACGAATCGAGCGGTACGAGGCGTCTGACCCGCCGCGGAGCCTCTACGAGTCGGAGATCCGACCGCTGTTCGCCGACCTGCTGAGCACGCCGAAGTCGGAGCGACCGCCGGACCTCCGAGACGCGGACTCGCGGCGCGATCGGGTGCCGTGCCTCAACGACGGGCTGTTCCGCTCCGCCGTCCCCAACGAGGCGGCGTACAACGTGGAAGACGGGATCTTGAAGCGGATCGTCGAAGAGCTGGGCGAGGAGGACGCGGAGCGAGGGGACTCGCTGACGAGGGACGGAACCCTCGACCCGTCGGTCATCGGGGCCGTCTTCGAGAAGGTGATCAACCACCTCGGCGCGAAGCCCGACGTCGGACTCCAGAAGGAGGAGCTGGGGGCGATATACACGCCGTCGGACGTCACGGAGCGGGTAACGGAGAAAACGGTCGAGCCGGCGATCGAAGCGGCCGTCACCGGGGCCCTCCTCGATCGGTTCGACGACGCGGACGAGCGCGAGGCCGTTCGAAATCGCTTGGACCGGCTGGGGCTGGGAGCGATACTCGACCGCTTCTCGGCGCGGAAGCGACTCGTCCTCCGGCGGGACGAGGGGGACGAGTCCGCGGAGGTCGCGGTCCCGTTCGACGAACCGGACGCGATCGAGGCGGCCCTGGAGGGCGTGACGGAGCTCCGGGTTGTCGACCCCGCGTGCGGCTCCGGGCACTTCCTCACGACGGCGATGGACCGGCTCCACCGCGCGCAGGTCGAGCTGCTCACCGGTCTCGACGACGGCGACGAACCCTCCGCCGAGGCCCGGTACGAGGCGAAACGCGAACTCGCGTTGACCGGGGTCTACGGCGTCGACGTTCACGGGGCCGCGACCGAGGTCGCGCGGCTCCGCCTGTGGCTCAAAGTGATCGAGGACAACGGGTGGAAGTCGTCGTACGCGCGGCTCCCGAACGTCGACGCGAACGTCGCGCGCGGGAACGCGCTGGTCGGCTTCCCCGTCACCGGCAGCGCGGACCGAACCGAAGTCCGGGGAGACGAAGTCACCCAGGTCCGGGGAGACGAGATCGCCGAGATCGAGGAACGGCGGCTGGCGTACAAGTTCGACGCGGACACCGAGGACGACGCCCGGGAGGAGCGACGCGGCTCCCTGACCGGAAACGTCCGAGCGGAATTAGACGAGCGGTACGTTTCGCGGCTGTCCGAGACGGTCGTCGACGAGGGCGTCGAGAGCCGCGAGGATCTCCGTCGCCTCGTCGACTCGGTACCGGGTTCCGAGGAAGTCCATCCGAACGTCCGGCACGTCAAGGCGAGACCGGCCGGCGGCGGCGAGTTCTCGCCGGCACAGCGGTCGGCCCTCGAGGCCGCCGGTTTCGACGTGTTCCGCACCGGAACCACGGCGAACTTGGACGTCGGCGAGCGCGAACGGGCGCTGGAGACGCGGTCCGACGAACCGCGGGATCGACTCGTCCGTGACCTCGGAGACGTGCTGAACGAGGACGTCGTCTTCGCGGAGATCGAGCGACGACCGCTCCCCTGTGACCTAGCGGACGTCCCGGGGCGACCGTTCCACTGGATCGCCGAGTTTCCGGAGGCGGTCACGGAGACCGACGCCGGGTACGCGCTCGACTTCGACGTCGTCCTCGGGAACCCTCCGTACGGGGACCTGCTGACCGACGGCGAGAAGCGCCTCCTGACGCCGATGGATACCGGAGAGGGGTACGGAGAGCTACGCAGCGGCGAGATCGCGGGCAACTTCGTCGAGCGCGAACTCGACCTGTTGTCCGCGGACGGCTTCTTCGGAAACGTCGTGACCGTCGGCCTGTTGTCGAGCAGCGAGCGCGGAGCCGAGCACGACCTCATCACCGACGGATTCGAGTCCGCCGAGGTGTCGTCGTTCGCCCGACGCCCGTCGCAGGTGTTCGACCGGTCGGGGAGCCGCGTCGAGATCAACCCGACGATACTCACCGGTCGGCCGGTCGGGTCGGGCGGGTCGGGTGGGTCGGGCGACGGGAGCGCGGAGGGCTCCGAGACGTCGTCCGGAGCGATCCGGTCGAGCGACCTCCTCAGGTTCACCGACGAGTCGCGCGAGGCGACGATCACGTCGCATGACCTGAGCCCGGCCGCCGATCTGGTCCTCCGCGATCGGATCGGAGGCGACCCGGGAGGCGATTTCGACGCGTTCCCGAAGGTGGGCGACGGGACGAAACGCGGCATCCTCGAACGCCTCTCGGAGATTCCGCGGACGCTCGGCGACTGGGAGGTCGACGACTCGCCGTACCGCGTCCGCCACCGTCGCTCGTTCAACTACTGGCTGGTGGCGACCAGGGGCGGCGACGACCTGAACAACATGAAGGAGTACCGCTTCCCGACCGAGACCGCGCGCGACTTCGCGTATCTGGCGGCGAACAGCTCGCTGCTGTACGGCTACCACATGACCTACGGGAACATGCAGGACTTCGGGAAGAGCCGGTTCCGGCGGTTCCCGGTCCCGGCGCGGTCGGAGCTAGCTCCCTGGCGACCGCTGATTCGGCACTACGCGAACCTCCTCGAAGCGGGACTGCACCGACACGTCGAGTCGAGCGGCGACATCGATTACCGAGGGGCGAAGGGGGTGAAGGAAGTCGTCGACGAGGTCGAGTTCCTCCTCGGCTCGATATACCGCTTAGATTCACGGCAGATACGATACCTCCAGACGTACGATCGCGAGTTCGCCCGGCGCGGGCCGGACGGGTACGAGCCGGTCCCCGACGCGGTCGCGGAGAACGAGGGAGGCGACCCGACGCCGGCGGTCGAGTTCGGCCCGGCGACGGAGGGGGACGGCGGCGGGACCGCGCCGTTCTAGCCGGTCAGGGCGCGGCCTGGTTCGTCGAGACCAGTTCGATCACGTCGCGGTGGCTGAGTTCGCGGTCGGTCCCGACCTGCCGGCCGCTCCGGCAGTCGGTGCCGTGGAGGAGCCCCTCGCCGATGTCCGAGTGGATGTGGTACGCGAAGTCCTCGGTGGTCGACCCCTCGGGGAGGATGAAGCAGTCGCGGAACACGCCCTTCTCGTCACTGCTCCCGTTCGCAGAGCCCGGGAAGACGGCGATACAGCCCAGCACGTCGAAGACGGCGGACTCGAGCGCGCCCTGGACCCCGGTTCCCTCGTACTCGGCGACGAACTCGTTGATCTGATCGAGGCCCGACTCCTGTTCGCCGGAGACGTCGCCGACGACCTCGAAGTCGCTCGCGCCCGGCGTGTAGTCGACGACGCCCGCCTCGTCGGCGTTCTTCAGCGCCTTCTCGGCGTGGGCGGAGGCGGGGACGAAGGAGAGGTGGTCGTAGTCGGGGTCCGACGTAATCGTCTCCCAGTTGGCCTGCGCCTCGGGCGTGTCCATCTTGTTGGCGGCGATCACCATCGGCTTCGTGCGCTTCCGGATCTCGCGGGCCAGCTCGATCCGGTCCGTCTCGTCCCACGTCTCCGGGTCGAGTTCGAGGTCCTGCGCGAGGATGGTGCGTTTCATCCGGTCTTTGTCGGTGCCGAACGCTGACATCTGGTCGGCGAGTTCCGCCTCGATGGCGGCGTCGGCCCCGTGGTACCGCGTCTCGAACTTCTCTAACCCCTTCTCTAACACGTCGAGGTACCACGCGTCGAGCTCCTCCTCCAAGAAGTCGATGTCCTCGCGGGGGTCGTGGCCCTCGGTCGCCTCGCCCTCGATGTCGGTCTTCCCGGAGAAGTCGACGACGTGGATCAACACGTCGGTCTCGTTGAGGTCGGTGAGGAACTGGTTGCCCAGCCCCCGCCCCTCGTGCGCGCCGGGGACGAGCCCCGCCACGTCGACGAGCTTCACGGGCACGAAGCGGGTCCCCTCGCGGCAGACCCCGACGCTCGGCGTACAGGTCTCGTCGAACTCGGGGGCGGCGCAGTCGACGCGGACGTACGCCTCACCGACGGTCGGGTCGATCGTGGTGAACGGGTACGCCCCCTCGGGCACGTCGTTCATGGTCGCGGCGTTGAAGAACGTCGACTTCCCCACGGAGGGCTTGCCGACGAGTCCGATCCGGTAGCTCATTACCACCGGTGGGCGACGCGGCGTAAAAAGCGATGCGAGACGGGCCGTGGCGTGGGTGTCGGTGACGAACGGCGGCGGGTCGGCGAGCCGGGCCCGCCGACCGAGCGTCGCCCCCTCAGGCGTCGCCGTCGGACTGGCCCGGCTCGCCGACCGCCTCGATCGGGAGAACGTTCTGGAGGGCCGCGACCGCGTCGGCGGCGCTCTCGAACGTCTCCTGGTCGACGTCGGCGAGCAGGTCGCCCAGGTCACCCTCGCCGTCGGCGAAAAGCACCGTCGTGCCCGCGAACGACTCCGCGAGCGCCTCGCGGTCGGCGGGGTACGCGCGGTCTTCGAGCGCCGATTCGACGCGGGACAGGTGGATCTCGTCGGTCATACGGTCCCGTCGGCCGGGAGGGGGATAAACGCGTCCCCGGGGTGGTGCGCTCCGCCGTCGGACGCGCACCGCCGTTGGACGCGCTCCGCCGTCGGACGCGCACCGCCGTTGGACGCGCTCCGCCGTCGGACGCGCACCGCCGTCGGACGCGCACCGCCGTCGGACGCGCACCGAGCCGTCCGACGGGGTCGACCGCGAGAAACCGGCAAGAACCGCAAAGGGTTATCAGTCGTCGGTGTCATGGTACACGTGAACATGCCCCTATACGACCGGATTCTGGTTCCGACCGACGGCTCCTCGGAGGGGGAGCTGGCGGTGTGCCACGCGCTCGACCTCGCCGCGGTCCACGGGGCGACGGTCCGGGCCATCTACGTGGTCGACACCGCGCGGTACGCCGGGATGCCGATGGAGACGACGTGGGAGGGCGTCGGCGACCTGCTGTACGACGACGGCGAGGCGGCGCTCTCAACGGTCTGTGAGTTGGCCGCCGACCGCGACGTCGACGTCGAGACCGCCGTCGTCGAGGGCTCGCCGAGCCGCGAGATCATCACCCAAGCGGAGGAGACGGGCTGCGATCTCGTCGTGATGGGAACGCACGGCCGCGGCGGCATCGACCGGCTCCTCCTCGGCAGCGTCGCCGAGAAGGTCGTCCGCGGCTCGTCGGTCCCGGTGTTGACGGTCCGGATCGGGGACGACGACGCCGCGAGCGCGGCCGAGTCGGCGACGGCGTCCGAGGGAGGGGAAACGGGGACCGGCTCCGAGGCGGAACCGGAGACCGGGCCCGGGGCGGAGACGGGGAACCGCTCGGCGCTCGACGCGACCGAGACGGGCTGACCGCGCGCGACGCTCGGGGGGGGGATCGACGCCGCCGGCCGCTCTCACTCCGCGTCGCGCAGGTGTTCGCAGTCGCCCGCGTGGACGCGCCGCCGTCCCTCCTCGGTGTCGACCACGAGCGCCCCCGGTCCCGCGACGTCGACCGCGGTCCCCTCCACGGAGCCGTCCGCGGTGTCGACGCGGACGCGCCGGCCGAGCGTGGCCGATCGCTCGCGCCACGCCGGGAGGACGCGGTCCAGCGCCTCGGGCGAGGCCGTCAGCTCCGCGTAGCGTTCGAGCAGCGTCGCGGCGAAGCGGCGGCGGTCGACCGGGCCGTCGCGCTCGGCCGACACGGAGGTCGCGCCCTCGGGCAGCGTCTCGGGGTCGATGTCTGCGTTGACGCCGACGCCGACGACGAGCCAGCCGACGCGGTCGGCCTCGCCCTCCATCTCCGTGAGGATCCCCGCGAGCTTTCGACCACCGCGACCGGTCGGGTCCGACTCGTCGGCCGCTTCCCCGTTCTCGTCGGCCCCGACGAGCACGTCGTTCGGCCACTTGATGTGCGCGTCGACGCCCGCCTCGCGGGCGGCGTCGGTCGTCGCCACCGCGGCCGCGAGAGTGAAGAGCGGCGCGCGCGCCGTCGGCACGTCGGGACGCGTCAGGACCGACAGCCAGACGCCGCCACTGGGGGCCACCCACTCCCGGTCGAGACGACCCCGGCTCCCGGTCTGCTCGTCGGCGACCACGGCGATGTCGGTCACGCCGTCCGCCGCCAGTTCGCGCGCCCGCTCGTTCGTCGATCCGATGCGGTCGTGATACTCCACCGAGTAGGGCGCGTCGAGGCCGAACGCGATGCCCGCCCCGGAGTAGCCCGGGTCGCCGGGGGCGACGTACCCGTCCGGTGTCGATTCGACCGCGAACCCCTCCTCGCGGAGCCCCTCGACCGCCTTCCAGACGGCCGCCCGCGAGACCCCGAGCGACTCCGCGAGGGCCGGCCCGGAGACGGGGCCGTCGTCGGCCGCGAGGGCGTCGAGCAGCGCGCGCCGCGTGTCCATACCGCCAGTTGCGACGCCCGCGCCGAAAGCCGTTCCGGGTCCCGGACGCTTTGTGCCCGGCGCGCGAAGGGCCGACGATGACCGAGGGCGACGCCACCGGAGAGAGTGACGAGGGGGCCGACGGCGGGACGGAGACGGTCCCCCTCGTCGTCGTCGACGGCGACGAGCGGACGGAACTCGACGTCGAGCGCGGCCGAAACCTCCGGCGGGTCCTGCTCGACGCCGGGCTGTCGCCGTACGCGCCCGCGACGCGCCGGCTCAACTGCGGCGGGCGGGGGCTGTGTGCCACCTGCGGGGTCCGCGTCCGGGAGGGACCGCCGGCCGACCACTGGCACGACCGGCTCGCCGACCGGTTCGGCTACCCGCGGCTCTCCTGTCAGATCGCGGTCGACCGCCCGATGACGGTCGCGCTCGTCGACAAGCGCGTGTGGGGCGGCCGACGGCCCGATCCGGAATCGGACGGGGAGTGATCTGGTCCCGAACACGCGCCGAGACGACCCGGACCGGACACCACGTTTCCGGTGAAACGGCGAACGGTACCGCGTCACACGCCATCGGGCTACGGCGGACGGCACAAAAGCCAAGTCCGCGGGGCCGAACGCTCCGGTATGCAACCCTCCAAGGAGCGCGAGTCGTCCGAGGGCGACCCGATGGACGACCTCGACGACCTCCTCGACGACGACCTCGCCGGCGGCGAGGGAGACTCCGTCGTCGAATCCGACGGCCCCGCGACCGCCGAACCGAGCGCACCGACCGCCGGAAGCGACGAGGACGCCGGCAGGATCGGGGTCTCCGGGCGGTGGTTCTCGGGGAAGGCCTTCGCGCTCGCGCTGCTCGCGGTCGCGGTCGGGGTCTTCGCCGGGAGCCTGATCCCGCTCATCGGCGGGACGATCGGGACCGCGGGCGGCGTGTTCGTCGCCGCGTTCCTGTTCGGCCTCGTCGCGTCGGCGCGCCGGTACGCGGAGACCGGGGTCGCCGGGGCCGCCGCGGGGGCGGTGAGCGCGGTGACGAGCGTCCTCGGCGTCGGCTTCCTCCCGATCGGGATCGACTACCTCTCGCAGTGGGGGCTCCCGCTCGTCGCGGTCGGCGGAGGGGTCGGCCTGCTACTGGCGCTGCTCGGCCACTACTTCGGCCGCGACCTGCGCGCGGGACTGAGTCAGGACGTCGAGTGATCGGCGGACGGTCGGGAACCCTTTCTGTCGGTTGGCGGCCCTCGGTCTCGTCACTCGGACAGCTCGTCGAAACCGACGTAGTCGGCGATCTCGTGGCGTTCCAAGACGAGGAAGCCGGCGAGGATCGCGACGAAGCCGATCAGCGCCTCGGCGTCGACGAGGTGGCCGAGCAGGACCCAGCTCCCGACCGCCGCGACGACCGGCTCCGCGTAGCCGACGAGGTGGAGTTGCGACGGGCCGACGGCGTCGAGCAGGGCGAAGTACAGGAGGAACGCGACGACGCCGGATAACAGCGTCAGGTACGCGAGCGACGCGATCGACGTCTGGTTCCAGACGATCGCGGCGGGGGACTCGCCGGTCGCGACGGCGGCGACGAGCAACTGGCCGGCCCCGATGACCATCGCCCACCCCTGAAGCGCGGCGACGGGGAGGTCGGTCCGGAGGGGGCGGAGCAGGACGGCTCCGAGCGAGAAGGCGGCCGCGCCCGCGAACGCGAGCGCGACGCCGACGACGGCCGCGCTGCCGAGTCCGGACGCGGCCGGATCGGCGATCACCACCACGCCGACGATCCCGAGCGCGAACCCGCCGATCTCGACGGGACCGAGCCGTTCGTTCGGGAGGAGCGCGGCCGCGAAGACGGCCGTCAACACCGGCGCGAGGCTCACGACGACCGCGGCGACCGCGCCGGAGACCCGCATCTCGCCGAGGTAGAGGAAGCCGTGGTACGCCGCGATCACGAAGGTGCCCGCGACGGCGACGCCCAGCCACTCGTCGCGGCCCCGCGGGACCCACCGGTCCGCGGCGACCGCGGCGTAGCCCAGCACGACCGCGCCGGCGACGACGTACCTGACGCCGGCGAAAAGCAGCGGCGGGAAGTAGTGGAGGCCGGCCTCGATGGCGACGAAGGAGGTGCCCCACAGCGTCGCGAGGAGGAGGAACGCGCCGACGATCGCTTCCGGAGTAGAGAGCAGCTTTGACAGCTTCATTCGTTATCCGTTCGAAATACACGGTGATAGTTAAACTACACTCTTAGATCTCTCGGATATCGGGATGAACAATCAGACATACGAATCAGATCCGAATTCGGTGTCGGGTCGCCCCCGGATATTGGACTCGACTCCAAGCCTGTCGGCCGACATATACAACCGACCGGGGTCCCATCGCGGGGTATGGACGAGCGCGACGTGCGGCTGTTGAAGGCCATCGCGGATCTCGGCACCGGGAGCCCCGAACGGCTCCACGAGGAGACCGGAATCCCGGTGTCGACGATCCACTACCGGCTGAACAACCTGCGGGACGACGGCGTCATCGAGAACGACCTGTACGACTTCGACCACGAGGCGCTCGGCCTCGGCGTCACCGTCATCGTCGAGGTGCTCGCGAGCTACGAGGGCCCCTACGAGGAGTTCGCCGACGAGCTGCTCGCGGTCGAGGGCGTCACGGAGGCGTTCTTCACGATGGGCGAGACGGACTTCGTCGTCCTCGCGCGGCTCTCCTCGTCGGACACCGTCGAGCGCCTCATCAGCGACTTCGAGGCGATCCCCGAGGTCGAGCGTACGAACTCGACGTTCACCATCGCCACGCTGCGCGACGAGTCGCGCGCGCCGGCGACGTACGACCTCGACACGCTGATCGAGGAGCTGACGGACTGAACCGGCCCGCCGACGGCCCGGTCAGCGCGTCTCGTCGTTGAGACCGGTGATCCGGCGGGTCTCTCCGCGGTCGGGGTAGCCGACCGGCGGCCCGAAGCGCCGCCGGAGGCGGTCGGTGACGGTGGCGCTGACGTAGGCGAACACCGCCATCATGGGGACGTAGCCGAGCATGTCGCCCGCCGAGTAGACCGCGGTGGCGAACAGCAGGTCTGGGTGGGTGTCCGGCGTCGGGACGCCCCCGATCCGGTAGACGAACACGAGCGCGTACAGCGGGAGCGTCGCGAGCGCCACGCCGAGGATGGCGTTGTTCGCGCTCGCGTCGTAGAACCCGCCGAGCGTCGTCGCGAGCGCGCCGACGGCGATGGCGGCCGGGAGCATCCACGCGGGGCGGTCCACGACGAACAGCACCATCGCACACAGGAGGACCGTCGCCGCGGCGAGCGCCGCGACCGTCCCGCGGCCGAAGTCGAACCCCGGATCGAACGGCTCTCTCATGGGGACGGGTTCCGTGTCGGAGCGAAAAAATGTTGCGTGGAGAACGTGTTTCGAGGAGCGGGTATGTGGTCACTTGGTCAACGGGTTCCCGACCGAGCGCTCGACGTACAAAAGCGCCACCAGCCCGAGGATGATGATCGTGTACGACACGGCGGCGAACAGCGCGCTCTCGGCCGACTCGTACTCCGTCGTCCGGTAGATGATCACCTTCCGGACCATCGCGATGACGCCGGTGTAGATCACCAACCGGACGATCCGCCGGGTGTCGCTCTGCTCGATGTAGGCGACGACCGTCTCGTACACCTCGACGATGATGAGCAGGAGCAGTCCGGTCTCGATGAATCCGATGACGACGTTCGGGTCGGTGATCGCGCCGGTCGGAACGGACTCGGCGATCTGGATCGCGAGGTCGACGACCCCGATCCCGAACAGGAGGGCGAAAAGCGCCGCCGCGGCCAGCTCAACGCCGTGGATGAACCGATTGGTCACGTCGAAGACCCGGTCACCAGACGTTCGGGCGGTCGCCGGCTCGGCGGGAGGATCGGGCGCGGACGAATCGTCCGAAGAGTCGGGCGAAGGCGAGTCTGCCATTCGGTGGTCCCTCTCGAATCGGATCTGTACCTCCCAACACGTAAAGAACGGGCCTGACCGGCGCGGAGCGCGCTACGACCGCTTCCCGATCTCCTCGCGCAACACGTCCGAGACGACCTCGCCGTCTGCCTTCCCGCGGAGCGCGCCCATCGCCTCGCCCATCAACCCGGAGAACGCGCCCATCCCCTCGGCCTCGATCTGGTCGGCGTTGCGCTCGACGACCTCGACGACCGCCTCGCGGACCTCCGCTTCGCTCACGCCCGAGAGGCCGGCCGCTTCGACGGCCTCGGCGGCGGACAGCGACGGGTCCTCCGCGAGCGTCGTCAGCACCTCCGGGACGCCCTCCTTCGCGAGGTCGCCGTCCTCGACGAGGTCGAACAGCGCGAGGAAGTGGTCGTCGGTGAGGTTCTCGACCGGCGCGCCGTCGCGCCGGATCTCCGTCGTCGTCGATTCGAGGGTCGACGCCGCGAACGTGGGGTCGACGCCGCGTTCGACCGCGGTCTCGAACAGCGGGAACCGCTGACCGAACGCGACCTGCTCGGCGAGGCCGGCGTCCAACCCGAACTCGTCGGCGTACCGCTCGGTCTTCTCGTCGAGCAGTTCGGGCGTCTCGACGTCCGAGGGGTCGGGCTCGACCGGCGGCACGTCCGTCTCGGGGTACATCCGCGCGGCCCCCGGCAGGGGGCGGAGGTACCGCGTCGTGCCGTCGTCGTTCGCGCCGCGCGTCTCCTCCGGGACCCCCTCGATGGCCGTCTCCGCGCGCTCGGCCGCGGCCTCGATCGCGAGGTCGGCGGTCTCGGGGTCGGCCGCGACGATGGCGACCGCGTCCTCGTCGCCCGCGCCGACCGCGTCGCGCAGCGCCGCGACTTCCGCCTCGGTGACGCCGTACGCCGGCAGCTCGTCGGTGTGGAAGACGCCGCCCGCGCCGTGGCGCTTCGCGTGGTCGGAGAACTCCGTGCCGAGCCGGCGGTCCGGCTGGATCTCGCGGCCGACGAGGCCGTCGAAGCCGTAGAGCGGGACCGCGGTCACCTTGCCGCCCGAGTCGAGCGCGCCGCGGATGACGCCCGACTCGGTGTCGGCGAAGACGTCGGTCACGTCGGAGACGTCGCCGACGCTCGCGTCGCGCTCCCGGAGCTCGTCGCGGATCGCGAGCAGTTCGGCCTGCCGACCCACCTCGCCGCGGACGATGTCCTCGATCCCCTGGAGGTCCTGAACGCCTTTCACCTCGACGCGCGCGCCGTCGGCGATGGAGACGTTCACGTCCTGCCGGATCGTCCCCAGTCCGCGCTTGACCGCGCCCGTCGAGCGGAGCAGCATTCCGATGCGCTCCGCGGCCTTCCGAGCCCCCTCGGGGCTGCGGATGTCCGGTCCGGTTCCGATCTCGACGAGCGGGACGCCGAGGCGGTCCAGCGAGTAGACGACGCCGTCGTCGGTCTCCTCGACGCGCTTCGCGGACTCCTCTTCGAGCATGAGGTCGACGACGGACACCGACCCCGACTCGGTCTCGATCTCGCCGTCCTGTCCGAGCAGGATCGAGCGCTGGAAGCCGGAGGTGTTCGAGCCGTCGATGACGAGCTTCCGCATGACGTGGGCCCGATCGACGACCGAGAGGTCGAGCAGGTCGGCGATCTGGAGCGCCACGGCGAGCGCCTCGTCGTCGACGCGGCGCGGCGGCTCGTCGTCCTCCTCGACGAGGCAGGTGGTGTCGTACGCGAGGTAGGTGAACTCGCGGTCGACGCGGCTCTCCTCCATCGCCGCGTCGTCGAGTTCGCCGAGTTCGCTCTTCGTCGGGTGAAGCTGCCGGGTGATCGACCGGTCGGCCTCCTCGGGGTCGCGCTCGACGGTCGGGGAGTCGCAGAACAGCTTCGTCTCCGTGTCGAGCTGCTGGTGGATCTCCAGGCCGGCGACGAGCCCAAGCTCCTCGTAGTCGTACTCGGGGGTCGCGTCCGTACTCATTACGCCTCACTCCGACGCGGCGCGACTAAAAGGGTGGCAGTTCGCGCGAACGGTGACCGATTGTCAGGATGAGGCCTAGATTCCGCTGACCACGGAGTGATATATAAATGAACGATGCGGTGGCGCGTGCCGACGAGCGCCCGGAGGGCGTGAGTCGCACGCGCGAGGGAGTCGCGAGCGGGTGGGCGACCGAAGGGAGCCCAGAGCGAGCGACGAGGCTGGGGAGGTGTGAGGTGCTGTGCCGTGCGGTTCGGGGTGGGACTCGAAGGGGCAGCCGTGAGAACGCCGGAGGCGACGCAAGGACCGCAGGAACGAGCGGAGCGAGTGACAAGGACCGCAGCGAGCGTCCGGCGTTCTCACGGCTGGGGCTTCGGAGGTGTTCACGGTCGATTCGCTGTCAGCCACTTATAAGCAAGCGGCTGGCGAGTAGTGGCTATTCAAGGTCACCCTACGCAATCGCATGCGGTCGAGTAACCACTCGTCGGGTAGCGTTCGGAAGGAATTGTGCGTGGGTGCTGTCGTAGAGACAACACCGTGCATCGTTCGGGGGTGGACCCCTGCGATGCGTGGGACCGGATTTGAACCGGCGGACCTCTACAGGACAGCGCCCTCAACGCTGCGCCGTTGGCCTGGCTTGGCTACCCACGCTCGCGGTCTTTTGTCGCGTCTCCTCCTACCTTTCCCCAGATTAAAAGCCCTTCCATTCGCGGGTGCCGTGCCGGAGTTTCTCAGGCGGACGGCCGGCCGCAACCGGCACGCGTTTGGGGGTCGCGTCCCATCGCACGCACATGTCCGATTGGGCCCGCGAGAACGTCTCCGTCCTGACCGCCGCCGCGTCCGCCGTCGCGCTCGCGCTCGTCTTCGGCGCGGTCGGCGGCATCATTCCGAGTTCGATGCTACCGCGCGCGAGCGACGCCGTCCTCGCCGCGATCCCCCACTTCAACGCCGCCGTCTCCGCGACCGCCATCGCCACCATCCTGCTCGGCTGGCGGGCCATCTCGCGCGGGAACGTGACGCGCCACCGGAACTTCATGGTGACCTCGTTCGCGCTCTTTACGGCCTTCCTCGGCGCGTACCTCTACCGGCTGATCCACGTCGGGACGACGGAGTTCGTCGGACCGGAGGCGGTGTACACGTATCTCTACCTGCCGTTCCTCGCGATCCACATCCTGCTCGCGATCGTCTGCGTCCCGTTCGTCATCCACGCGCTCCTGCTCGCCGCCACCCGGCCGTTCGAGGAACTCTACCACACGCGGCACTCGCAGGTCGGGTTCGTCGGCGCGGTCCTCTGGCTGATCTCGTTCGCGATGGGGATCGGCGTGTACCTGCTGCTGTATCACCTCTACTGAGCGGCGCGACTCGCGGCGGCAACGGTTGACATCCGCCCCGCGCTGAAGCGCGAGGCTTTCTCCCTGATTCTCCGTAACCGGACACCGACCGCGACCGCGAACGGCAGAAAAGCACCGACGCGTCCGACCCGCGCGAGCGACGGCGTCCCTACGCGTTCTTCTCGGCCTTCTGGTGTGCGGCGTAGAACAGCGGAACCAGCAGCGCGCCGGCGAACCCGAAGCCGAGCGCGAGGGCCCCGATGTCGCCCGCCGAGAGGCCGCTGTCGCCGCCGGACCCGCCGTCGCCGCCGAGGAGGTCGTCGTCGACCGTCCCGACCGCGACGGCCCCCTTCATTCCGGCTCCGGCGTGCGGCTCGCAGACGTACCGGAAGACGTCGCCCTCGCCCGCGTCCTCGAAGGTGTACTCGAAGGTCGATCCCTCCTCCGCGACCGTCTCTCCGCTGGAGAAGACCTCGTTCTCCTCGACGACGTTGTGCGCGCCGCCCTGCCCGGTCCACTCCCAGACGACCGTCGTGCCCGGATCGATCAGGATCGCCGGCGGGTCGAACAGCAGGCCGTTCTCGCCCGCGCCGACCGAAACGGTCACCTCGCTCTGTCCGCGGAGGTCGCGGGTCCCCTCGTAGTTGCCGACGTTCTCGAACCAGTCGCCGTACCCGGCCGCACCGCCGCCGGATCCCCCGTCCCCGCCGTCGCCTTCCGCCTGCGGGTCGACGAGGTCGTCGTCGACGGAGCCGACCGCGACGACGCCCTTCATCCCGGCTCCGCGGTGCGGTGTACAGAAGTAATTGAACGTGTCGCCCTCCTCGGCGTCCTCGAAGGTGTACTCGAAGGTGGTCCCCTCCTCGGCGACCGTCTCCCCGCTGTCGAACGTCTCGTCGGCGGCGACGACGTTGTGCGCGCCGCCCTGCCCGGTCCACTCCCAGACGACCGTCGCGCCCGGATCGATGAGGACGGCCGCGGGACCGAACCGGAGGCCGTTCTCGCCCGCCCCGACCTGAACGGTGACCTCGTCCTGTCCGGTGTAGTCGTGCGTCCCGTCGTAGTTGCTGACACCCTCCAGCCAGCCGTCGTACTGGGCGGCCGCGCTCCCGCTCCCGGCGGCGACCCCCGCGGCGACCGCCGCCCCGGCGGCCCCGGCGCGGAAGAACCCGCGACGGCTCATCGACCCGGCGTCGTCGCCCGCGGCGGTCGCGTCGGCGTTCGATCTCATACCCCCACGTCTGATCGTGAGCGTATTTAAGCCCCCGATACGTCCCGAGCGGTCGGATTCGACCCGAACTTATTCGGGACACCACCGCGTCGGAGGTCGGGCGTCCGCCCGCTTGGAGGGTGCCGATCGAAGCGAAACGGGTCGCTGAAAAGGGGAGCGACGGCGGTTAGTCGTCCGCCGGAGTCGGGTCCGAAACGGGCGCGTCGACGTCGCGGTCGGTCGCTTCGCCCTCGACGTCGAACGGGTACTCGCCGGTGACGCAGCCGAGACAGAGGTCCGCGCGGCTCTCGCCGAGCGCGTCCGCGACCGCGTCGACGGAGAGGTACGACAGCGAGTCCGCGCCCACCTGCTCGCGGATCTCCTCGGTCGAGGCGTCGGCGGCGATCAGCTCGTCGCGCGTGGCCATGTCGATACCGAAGTAGCAGGGGGCGAGGATCGGCGGCGCGCCGATCCGGAGGTGGACCTCCTCCGCGCCCGCCTCGCGCACCAGGTCGACGAGCTGGGTCGAGGTCGTCCCGCGGACGATGGAGTCGTCGATAATGGTGACCGACTTCCCCTCGACCGTCGAGCGGATCGGGTTGAGCTTCAGCCGGACCGCCCGCTCGCGCTCGTCTTGGGTCGGCATGATGAACGTCCGACCCACGTACCGGTTCTTCATCAGCCCCTCCGCGAACTCCACGCCGCCGTCGTCGGACTCGCGCAGGTCGCCGTCGGCCGTGGTCTCGCCCGCGGCGTCGGCGTAGCCGGAGGCGAACGCGCGACCGGAGTCGGGGACGGGCATCACCACGTCGGACTCGACGCCGGACTCCTCCCAGAGCTTCCGGCCGAGCTTGCGGCGCACCTCGTACACGAGGCTCTCGTCGATGACGGAGTCGGGCCGGGCGAAGTAGACGTGTTCGAAGAAGCAGTGGGCGGTCGCGTCGCGCTCGACCAGCTGATACGTGTCGTAGCCGGTCCCGTCGGGGTCCAAGACGACGAGTTCGCCGGGTCGCACGTCGCGGATCAGCTCGCCGTCGAGCGTGTCGATGGCCGCGGACTCGCTGGCGAGGACGTAGCCGCCGTCGATCTTCCCGAGACACAGCGGGCGGTTGCCGAGCGGATCCCGGACGCCCAACACGGTGTCGTCGTGGGTGATCGCCAGCGAGTAGGAGCCGTGGATGCGGTTCATCGTGTGTTTGACGGCGCGCACGAGGTCCTCTTCGAGGAGGTTGCGCGCGAGGTCGTGGGCGATCACCTCGGTGTCGCCGTCGGAGGTGAAGGCGTGGCCGGCCGCCGCCAGTTCGTCGCGCACCTCGTCGGCGTTGACGAGGTTCCCGTTGTGCGAGAGCCCGAGCGACCCGGACTTGAACGAGACCGAGAACGGCTGGGCGCAGCTCTTGTCGAGGCTGCCGGCGGTCGGGTAGCGGACGTGACCGATACCGGTGCCGCCGGACAGCGATTCGAGGTCCCCCTCCTCGAACGCGTCGCCGACGAGGCCGCGCTCGACGTGGCTGTGCTGTTGGAACCCGTCGTGCGTGACGATCCCAGCGGACTCCTGCCCGCGGTGTTGGAGCGCGTACAGCGCGTAGTACAGCGGGCGCGCGGCCTCCCGGTCTTCGAGCGAGACGCCGACGACCCCGCACTTCTCTCGCGGTTCGTCGCCGCCGTGGTCCCCACCGGCGTTCATGTACGCGTCGGCAGGGCCGCTGTCGATAAAAATCCTCGTGTTCGTGGCGTATCCCTCTGCTTTTCGCCAGGAATTATCCGCGATCGTGTACAGAAATGCGGTCGACCGCCGCGGTGCTCACTCCACGGCGTCGCCGCCGACGAACTCGTCGAGGCGGGCGAAGTACTCCTCGCGGGGCACCTGATACGCCGCCCGGTAGTCCACGTCGCCGGCGGCGAACCGCTCCGCGACGTCGACCGCGCCGGCCTCGCCCGCCTCGCGGCTCTCGTACGTCTCCGCGACCGCCTCGATCTCCGGTTCGAGGAAGAGAACGACGTGCCACTCCTCGGTGGCGTACTGGCCCGACCCGGGCCGGGCGCTCCGGGACCCGTTCGTCAGGTAGATCGTCGGGAGGCACTCGTCCGGGAGGTCGCCGCCCCCGAAGACGTCGGGCCGGTAGACGAGGATGGCCCGACCGCTCGGCTCCTCGTTCCACACGCGCCACCCCTCCGGCAGCGATTCGAAGGTCATGGTCGCCCTCCGTCGCGGAGGCTTGAAAACGTCGCGTTCGGCGGGGGTGAGCGCTCGACGAACCGCTCGCCCGCGACTCGTGGCGCGGATCAGTCTACGATGTCCGACCCGCCCGGCGGGAGGAACTCCTGAAGCTGGTCGGCGCTCGCCACCTTCCGCACGAACGACTGGTCGGTGAACCGCTCTTTCAGGTCGCGGTACGCCATCATCGCGGCGTCGTTTTGCGCGTACATCCCCGGCTCGAAGGTGACGTGCGCGGCCGCGCGGTCGACGATCGCCGACGGCGGGCCGCCGATGGCCTGCGTGACCGGCTCGCACTGGACGCCGACGGCGATCCGACAGGGCACGTCCTCGAAGTAGGTGCGGTCGCCGCGGATCACGAAGCTCCCCTTCTCGATGTACTCGCCGCTCTCGGGCGTCTTCGACACCTGATCGGGGTCGACCATGTACGCGTCGCCCGCGCCGCGGCCGTCCTTCCAGTCCGACGAGTAGGAGACGGCGAACTGCGCGGCCTCCCGCAGCGTCTCCTCCGAGAAATCGACCGGCTCGGCCGACTCGGAGGGACCGGCGGCCTTCAGGATCGTCACCGGGCCGCCGTGGGCCTGCGTGTGGAAGAACCGGTCGTGTTTGTCCATGTACTTTTTCACCAGCTCCTCGTTCTGGTCGGCGTTGCGCCCGCCGATGACGAGGTAGCCCGTCGACGTGTGGAACCACCGGAAGCGGTCGTACCAGTCGTCGGGGCTCCGGATCGGGATCGAGGCGCGCGAGAGCCAGTCGGTCTCGTACTCCTCGTCGTCGTCCTCGTCGTCGCCGTCGCCGCCCTGAGCGCTTCCGTCGTCGGCCGCCTGCTGTTCCTCCCACTCGGCCTTGCGCTCCTTGACGGCCTCCAGCTCCGCGCGGGTCGACTCGATCGCCGCCACCGCGCCCTCCTTCTTCTCCTCGACGCGTTTCGCCTCCTGATAGAGCCGGTCGGCGTTGACCTCCACCCCTTCGCTCGCGTCGAGTTCGATCCGGGTCGTCCCGCCGCTCGCGCCGTCCTCGCCGTCGACCGCGTCGTCGTCGGGTTCCTCGGCGAGTTCGACCGTCACCGTCCCCTCGCCGCCGTCGACGTCGACGACGGCCTCCGCGGCCGGGATGCCGCGCTCCGCGCCGGCGTCGAGCGTCTCCTCGATTTCGTCCCACGGCACCTCGCTCTCGCGGGCCTCCCGCACCGTCGATATCACCTCGTCGACGAGGTCGTAGTTCGCGTACAGTAGCTCGGCGCGCTCCCGTTCCGCCTGCGCCTGCTCCTCGAACCCCTCGATCGCGCCCTCCTGCTGTTCGATGATCCGCTCCTGTTTGGCGATCTCTCCCTCGAAGTCCGGGCGGGAGGCGCTCGCGTCCGCGGGCGCGTCGCCCGCCTCGGTGTCCTCGCTCCCGAGCCGGTAGAAGTACTCGTCGACCGCGTCGTTGAACGAGTCGAACCCGACGCTCGGGAGGTTCTCGTGTTCCGCGAGCGGGAAGGGCGTGACGTCGACGACGCGGGGGTCGGCGTCGTCCGCGTTTCCGTCTCCGTCGCCGCTTCCGTCGATCGACTCCTCGTACACGCGGGGGTCGATGTCCCCCGACCGGAGCCGCTCACCGATCCGGGAGAGCGCGTCGTGGAGCGCCCGGAGCTGGTCGTCGGTCGCCTCCTCGATCGGCGTCTCCTTCTCGACGCCGGCGCGGGTACACACCTCCTCGGCGTAGAGCCCGCCGAGGTTCAGCTGCGTCGCGAGCGTCCGCACCACGTCGCTGTCCGACTCGCGCATGTGTCGCTCGAAGCCGCCGCGGCTCACGTCGAGCGGGTTGAGCCGGGAGCCGGGGTACTCGTACTGCGAGCCGGGCGCGACCGTGCGGGACTTGAGTCGGACGGTCGACAGCGACCCCACCACCTCGCCCGTCTCGTCGAGCGCGGCGACGTTCCCCTGTCCGAACAGCTCGGCGACGAGCGTCGTGTTCTGGTCCTCGCGCTCGAACTCGAAGGTGAGGATCCGGTCGAACTCGTACTGTTCGACGCCCGCGAAGTCCGCGCCGGACATGCGGTTCCGCAGCATCTTCGCGAAGTTCGGCGGACGGCCGGGGGCGTCGGCGACGCGGTCGGGGTCGGCGGCGTGCGCGCGCTTGATATCGCCCACCTCGATCATGAGTTCGACGCGGCCGCGGTCGAAGTCGCGGAGCTTCAGCCGGAGCAGGTCGTCGTCGTAGAGGTACGCCTTGTCGACCTTCGCGCCCTCGTACCGGTTGAGCTCGGTGACGAGCGCGGCGAGGTCGATGCTCGACAGCTCCCGCTTCTGGTCCATACCGCAACGTGAGGGTCGGCCCTGAAAAGGCGTGTCGTTGTGGGGGCGGTTCGGAGCGTCTCCGTTCGGTCGATCAGAGCCGCTTCGACACGTACGGCCCGTCCTGCCGGTAGCCGAGCTTCTCTCGGTAGTACTCGCGCGCGCCGATCCCGGAGATCACCGCGATCTTCCGGTAGCCGGCCTCGCGGGCCAGCTCCTCGGCGCGTTCGAGCAGCCGGGTGCCGTACCCCTGATGCTGCCAGTCGCCGTCGCCGCCGATGCCGACCTCGGTGCCGTACACGTGGAGTTCGCGCACCAGCGCGGCGTCTTCGAGCTCCGGCCGGATCGGGTCGCCCTCGGTGCCCGGCGCGCCGGGCTGCTCCGGGGCGAACGAGGGGAACCGCAGGCGGCAGAACCCGACGAGGAGGTCGCGGACGGGGTCCTCGAAGGCGATGAAATGTTCCGTGCCGCCGCCCGCCTCGTAGGTGGTGACGGAGAGCTCCACGTCGTCCGGGTCCGGGTCGGCGTCGTTGTGGCCGACCTCGCGGGCGCGGATGTCGCGCTGGACGATCCCCGTCTCCTCGGCGCGCTGTGCGGCGAGTTGGCGGAGGTTCGACTTCTGGACGCCGGCGTCGATGAAGTCCGCGGGGATGTCTCGCTGGACGCGCTGGAGCCGGGTGTACTTCGGGATCAGGTCCATCACCTCGGCGACGACGTCGGCCGCCTCCTCGCTCGTGAGCGGGTCGAAGTCCTCGCGCCGCCAGCGGTCGTAGACGCGCGTGCCCTCGACGACGAGGGTGGGGTAGATCTTCAGGTAGTCCGGCCGCCAGTCGGGGTTCTCGAACAGCTGTCGGAAGTCCTCGATACACATCTCCTTCGTCATCCCCGGCTGCCCCGGCATCATGTGGAAGCCGACCTTGAACGCGGCGTCGCGCAGGCGGCGGTTGGCGTTCCGGCTCGCCTCGTTGCCGTGCCCGCGGTGCATCTCGCGGTTGATCCGCTCGTAGGTGGTCTGGACGCCGACCTCGACCTTCGTCCCGCCCAGATCGAGCATCCGGTCGATCTGTTCCGGATCGCACCAGTCCGGCTTCGTCTCGAAGGTGGTCCCGATGTTGCGGATCGCGTTCGTCTCGTTTTCGGCGATCACGTCTTCGAGGTACTCGAACTCGGTCTCGTCGGGGGCGGGCGCGAACGACTCACCCTCCGCCGGCTCCGGCTCCTCGTCGAGGTCGTAGTCGTTCATCGCCTGGAGGGCGCGCTTGACGAACCACTCCTGGTAGTCGTGCGACCGCGCGGTCATCGTCCCGCCCATCAGGATGAGCTCCACCTTGTCGACCGGGTGGCCGATCTTCCGGAGCTGTTCGAGCCGGAGCGTCACCTGCCCGTACGGGTCGTAGTCGTTCTGCTCGCCGCGCGCGGCGGCCGGCTCGTGGCCCGTGTACGACTGCGCGGAGGAGAACTCCGAGGCCGGTCCGCCGGGACAGTAGAGGCACTTCCCGTGCGGGCACAGCTTCGGCGAGGTCATGATCGCGACCGGCGAGACGCCGGAGGCCGTCCGGACGGGCTTGCGCTGGACCACCTCGATCACGTCGTCGCGGTGTTCCGCGGGGGCGTGATCGAGTATCTCGGTGTTCTTCGGCACCTTCGGCGAGGAGAACTCCGAGCAGGCGTCGAGCTTGGCGCGTTCGAGGTCGTCGCGCTCGACCTCGCCCGCGAGGATGCGCTCGACGAGGTGTTCGCAGGTGCGGACGAACGCCTCGGGCTCGTCGCCGCCGGAGTCGCCGTCGCCCGTCGCGTTCTCGGCGTTCGTGTCGTCCGCCGCGTCCGTGCTCATTACCCTCCGATCGAGGAGTTTCGGGGTTAAGCGTGTCGCACCCCGCGCCGGTCGGAACCCGGACGGACCACCGAAGAGTATATTAGCTAGTGGTATAACCGAGTGATTAATGGCCGCAACACAGATCGAACTGGCCCGAGACGGGGAGATCACGCCGGCGATGGAGCGCGTCGCGGAGCGAGAGAACTGCGAGGCGGCGTTCGTCCGGCGGCGGGTCGCAGAGGGCCGAGCGGTGATTCCGAACAACCGCGGTCACGACTCGCTCGATCCGATGGTCATCGGCGAGGACTTCTCGACGAAGGTCAACGCCAACATCGGCAACAGCGAGTCGACGAGCGACCTCGACGCGGAGCTGCGGAAGCTCCACGCCGCCGTCCACTACGGAGCCGACACCGTCATGGACCTCTCGACTGGCGATCGGCTGGACGAGACTCGCGAGGCGAACGTCGCGTACTCGCCGGTCCCGGTCGGAACGGTCCCGATATACGAGGCGGTGAAACGGGCGGAGAGTCCGGAGGAGATCACTCCGGAACTCCTGCTCGACGTGATCGAGAAACAGGCCGAACAGGGCGTCGATTACATGACGATCCACGCGGGCGTGTTGCTGGAACACCTCCCGCTGACCGACGGTCGAAAGACCGGGATCGTCTCGCGGGGCGGGTCGATCCTCGCCCAGTGGATCGAGGAGAACGGGGCGCAGAACCCCCTGTACACGAAGTTCGAAGAGATCTGCGAGATCTTCGCGGAACACGACGTGACGGTTTCGCTTGGGGACGGCCTCCGTCCCGGGTGCCTCGCCGACGCGAGCGACGAGGCGCAGTTCGCTGAGCTCGAAACCCTCGGCGAGCTCACCCGAGTCGCGCGGGACCGCGGCGTTCAGGTGATGGTGGAGGGTCCCGGCCACGTCCCGATGGACGAGATCGCCGACAACGTCGACCGGCAGCAGGAGGTGTGCGACGGCGCGCCCTTCTACGTCCTCGGGCCCCTCGTGACCGACATCGCCCCCGGCTACGACCACATCACGAGCGCGATCGGCGCGACCGAGGCGGCGCGTGCGGGCGCGGCGATGCTGTGTTACGTCACGCCGAAGGAACACCTCGGCCTCCCCGACGCGGAGGACGTTCGGGACGGGCTGGCGGCGTACCGGATCGCGGCGCACGCCGCCGACGTCGCCGCCGACCGCCCGGGTGCGCGCGACTGGGACGACGCACTCTCCGAGGCGCGCTACGAGTTCGACTGGACGCGGCAGTTCGACCTCGCCCTCGACCCGGAGCGCGCGCGGAACTACCACGATCAGACGCTCCCCGGAGACAACTACAAGGAGGCCCGGTTCTGCTCGATGTGCGGCGCGGAGTTCTGCTCGATGCGCATCGACCAAGACGCCCGGGACGCGGACGGGGAGATGTCCGACATCGGCGGCGAGACCGACCTCGACGCGTCGGCCGCCGCGGCGGTGAACGTCCCCCCGGTCGGTACCCACGACACCGACCGCGTCCCGGACGAGATCGAGATCGGAGGGGTCACGTTCACCCCGGAGGCGGAACGAGCGGACGACTGAAGCGGTTCGGCGACCGGCGGGACCGTCGCGCCGATCCGCTCGTTTTAGGTCGGCCGGAGCGTACCGCGTGAACGTGTTACGGAAGGACCTCCTGCGCGTCTCCCGGGCGGGCGGCGGCTACCGTCCGCAGTTCACGACCCGGGAACACCGCCCGCTCGCGGCGCGGGTCCTCGGGACCTTCGAGTCGCACGTCGGCGATCGCCGCGGCGACCTCGACGACGCGCTGGCGGACTTGGAGGCCGACGCCGCCGCCCGCAACGGCGATTTTAAGCTGGTTCGCGGGCTCGCGGCGCTCGTCGAGCGCGAGTGCGAGTTCGAGACGCGCGCACCGGTCCCGCCGCGTCGCGTCCGCCGGGCCGCGTTCGAGGCCGCGGCGGCGGTCGGCGTCGCGAGCGAGGCGGAGCGGGAGACCGCGGTCGGCCGCGCGGCCGACGCGCTGGGAATCGAGCCGAGGGACGTGGAGGCGTCGCTGTACGCCGACCGCGACGTGAATCGGGTCCTCGTCGACGCCGACGTGCGCTGGGACCCGGACGACCTGCTGGAGCAGTACGACCTCTCGCTGGCCCAGACCGCGCTGTTCGACGCCACCGAGGTCAGGGTCAGGTCGAACGACCCGAAGCGGCTCGTCTCGGCGGTGAAGCGGCTGCGGCTGATGTACGAGGTAGAGAAGACGCCGGAGGGGCGAGAGCTGGTCGTCACCGGTCCCGACGCGCTGTTCACGCGCACCCGACGCTACGGCACGGCGTTCGCGCGGCTGCTCCGGACCGTCGCCGAGTCGGCCGAGTGGTCGCTCTCGGCGACGATCGACGACCGCGGCCGCGAGCGCACGATGCGGCTCTCGGACGGCGACGTGACCGTGCCCGACGTGGAGCCGGTCGCGGAGCCGACGTTCGACAGCGGGGTCGAGGCCGACTTCGCCGGGCGCGTCCGCGGCCTCGACCTCGACTGGACGCTGGTCCGCGAGCCGGAGCCGCTGGAGACCGGCGCGAGCGTGATGATCCCGGACTTCGCGTTCGACTACGACCACGCCGACTTCCGCCTGTTCTTCGAGGTGATGGGCTTCTGGACCCCCGAGTACGTCGAGAAGAAGCTCGGCCAGCTCGCCGACGTGGAGGACGTGGACCTGCTCGTCGCCGTCGACGAGAGCCTCGGCGTCGGCGAGGAGATCGCCGCCCGCGACCACCGCGTCGTCACCTACTCCGGGACGGTGCGCGTGAAGGACGTGGTCGACGTGCTCCGCGAGTACGAGGCCGAGTTCGTCGCCGACGCGGCCGCCGCCCTCCCGGACGAACTCGTCCCCGACGCCGACGCGATCGGACTGGCCGAACTGGCCGCCGAGCGCGGCGTGAGCGTCGAGGCGGTCGAGGGGGTGTCGTTCCCCGAGCACGAACGGGTCGGCCGCACGCTCGTGCGGCCCGCGGTGTTGGCGGCCGTCGGGGGAGAGATCGAGCCGGGGATATCGCTCTCGGCGGCAGAGGCGATCCTCGACGAACACGGCCTCGACGACGCCAGCGCCGCGCTCTCGCGGCTCGGGTTCCGCGTCGAGTGGGAGGGGCTCGGCGGCGGGACGGTGCGGGAGAAGGCGGAGTGAGTCCCCGACGCGGTTCCTACTCCACGACCGGCAGGTCCGCCCGGCTGCCCTTCGGGACCACCGACCGCAGTTCGTCGTAGAGGTACAGCCCGACACCGATCGGGACCGACTCGCCGGCGACCTCGTGGGTCGCGATCAGGTACCCCCAGTCGCCGTCCCACTCGGGCAGGTCCTGGTCCTCGCCGGCCGCGAACCGGGACGCTCGCTCGGGACCCAGTTCGACGACGTTCTTCGTCGCGTGCCGGCCGAACCGGGAGACCGCCCGGCCCGTCGGCTTCCAGTGCTCCTGTCGCGTGCGGAGGAAGGTCATCCCTATCGCCTCGACCTCGCTCGGGTCGGTCGCCTCGCCGTTGTATATCCAGACCTTCCCAGCGCCCTTCTCCCAGAAGCTGTACCCCTCGAAGACCGCCGGCTCGATTCCGAACCGCTCGTGCCACCAGTCGAGGACCTCCTGCCGGCTCGCGCGCCCCTCGACCTCCCGCTCGTCGGGAGTCGCCGGCACCCGGTCGAACTGCTGGCCGTCGTTTTCGGGCGCGTCGTCGCTCATGCGGCCACCTCCTCGTCGTCGGCCGCCCCGCCGTCGCTCACGGCGTCGTCTCCCTCGCCGCCGACCCGCAGCTTCGCGCAGAAGAACCCGCCCGTGTCGTTGCGGTGCGGGTAGATGCGCTTCGCGCGCGTCACCGACTCGTCGTACGTCTCGCCGTCCCACTCGGTGACGCCGGGGTCCGTCTCGACCGGGAGGTCGAACGCGACGAGTTCGCAGTCCTCCCCGTCGAGGACGTGGTCGAGGACCGCCTCGTTCTCCTCCGGAGCGAACGTACACGTTGAGTAGACGACGACTCCGCCGGGACGGGTCGCCTGAACGGCGCGGGCCAGCACGCCCTTCTGGATCCCCGCGACCGCGTGGACGTGGTCGAGCGTCCACTGGTCTAAGACGTCCGGGTTCTTGCGGCAGGTGCCCTCACACGAGCAGGGGGCGTCGACCAGCGCGCGGTCGAACTCGTCGAACGCCAGCGGCTTCAAAGAGAAGTTCCGGGCGTCCTGGTTCGTGACGACGGTGTTCGTGATCCCGAGCCGTTCCGCGTTATGCCGGAGCGCGGAGAGGCGGCCGAGGTTGTTGTCGTTGGCGACGACGGTCCCCTCGTCGCCCATCGCGTCCGCGATCTGGGTGGTCTTGCTGCCGGGGGCCGCGCAGGCGTCCCAGACGCGCTCGCCCGGCCGCGGGTCGAGCGCGAGGCCGGGCAGCACGGACACCTCCTCCTGTCCGTGCGTCCAGCCGTGGACGTACGGCCAGTTGCCGCCGGGGTTCCCGTCCGGGAGCCGGAAGAGGCCGTCGTGCCAGTCGACCGCCTCGTAGGCGACGCCCGCCTCGTCGAACGCCTCGCGGACGCGGGCCGGCGTCGCCGCGATCTCGTTCGTGCGCACGACCGAGGGGAGGGGACGGTCGCACGCCGCCCGGAACGCGTCGACGTCGTCGACGAGCGACTCGTATCGGTCGAGCGGATTCATTGGCTCCCCTTTCGCGCCGGGCCGTTAGACGGTTTCGGGACGCGGGCGGCCGGCCCGCGCTCGGACCCGACCCCGCGCCCGACGCGCGCCGCACCTTTAGGTCCGTGCCAGTCGTACCCTCGCGCATGACGCGCATCTCCGTCGTCGACGACGTCTCGCTGGAGGAGCCGACGCTGATCGAGGGGTTCCCAGGCGTCGGGCTCGTCGGGAAGATCGCGACCGACCACCTGATCGACGTCCACGAGATGACCCACCACGCGAACGTCCACTGCGACGGCCTCCCGCCGGTTGCGGTGTATCACGAAGGCGAGACGGCCGCGACGACCCCGGTTCGGCTGTACGCCGACCCCGAGAACGACCTCGTCGCGCTCCGCAGCGACGTGCCGGTGAAGCCGGGCGCGGCGACGGAGGTGGCGGCGTGTCTCGGCTCGTGGTTCGACGAGGTCGATCTGTTCCCGGTGTTCCTGTCGGGGCTCGGCCGCGAGAAGGACGAGTCCCCGCCGGACCTGTACGGGATCGCGACCGGCGACGGCGGCGAGGCGCTCGCGCGCGCCGAGGTGACGGAACCGCCCGAGTCCGGACTCGTCTCCGGGCCGACGGGCGCGATGCTGGCGGCCGCGCTGGAAGACGGTCGCGACGCCGTCGGGCTGGTCGTCGAGTCCGACCCGAAGTTCCCCGACCCCGAGGCGGCGCGGGCGCTCATCCGCGACGGGATCGACCCCGTCGCTGGGATCGAGACGCCGACCGACGGACTCGTGGAGCAGGCGACCGAGATCCGGGAGGCGAAACAGCAGCTCGCCGAGCAGATGCGGGCGGCGACGGAGGAGAGCACGCAGGCCGAGCCGCTGAAGATGTTCCAGTAGGGAGAGCGGTTATCGATCCGGCGAGTCGCTCGCGTCGGTCTCTAACTCGTCGAGTATCGGTCGGTACTTCAGCTGGACCTCGTCCCACTCGCGGTCGGGGTCGGAGTCGGAGACGATGCCGACGCCCGCGAACAGCGTGGCGCGCCGCCGGCTCGCGACGGCCGAGCGGATCGCGACCGCGAACGCGCCGTTGCCCGCGGCGTCGATCCAGCCCACCGGGGCGGCGTACCAGCCGCGGTCGAACGGCTCCGTCTCGCGGATCGTCTCCAGCGCGCGGTCCGGCGGCAGTCCGCCGACCGCGGGCGTCGGGTGGAGCGCCTCGACGAGGTCGAGCACGTGACGGTCCGCGTCGAGTTCGGCGGTGATCGGCGTGTGGAGGTGCTGGACCGTCGCGAGCCGCCGGACGCGACGCTCGCCCGCGGAGACGGAGGCCGCGAACGGCTCCAGCTGATCGCGGACGGTCTCCGCGACCAGCTCGTGTTCGTGGACGTTCTTCTCGTCGTCGAGCAGCTCCTGCGCGAGCCACTCGTCCTCGGCCGGCGTCTCGCCGCGCCCGGTCGTCCCGGCGAGGGCGTCCGTCTCGACGGTCCGACCGCGCAGCGAGACCAGTCGCTCGGGCGTGGCACCGAAGAAGGCGCGCTCGCCGCCGGCCGGTTCGAACCAGTAGCGGTGGCAATCGGGGTACTTCTCCGCGAGGCGTTCGAGCGTGGCCGCCTCCGGGAAGTCCGCCGCGAGGTCGGCCTCCAGCGCCTGCGCGAGCACCACCTTCCGGAGGTCACCGTCGCGGATCCGGTCGACCGCGGCGGCGACGCTCTCGCGCCACGCCGCGCGGCTCGTCGTCCGACGGCTCTCGCGGATCCCCGGTCGAGGGCTGCGAGCGGCGCGGTCGGCGGTCGAGTCTGCGGGATCCGCCGCGTCGAGCGCCGCGAAGCGGTCGACCTCACGCGCCAGCCGGTCCTCGACGGCGGGGACGTCGGCGTCGTCGCCGACCGCGTTGACCGTCAGCCACGCGCCGCCGTCGTCCGCGACCGTCAGCTGGACCCGCGGCAGCACGAACCGCGCCTCGGAGAAGGGCTTCCACGGGTCGCCGTCGCAGGCCCCCTCGTGGAAGGCGAACCCGCCGAAGACGCGGGGGCGGGCCGCCTCGGTCCCGGCGTGGACGTCGCCGGCCTCGAACAGCTCGGTCGTCGCCTCGCGGACCGCGGCGAACCGGTCGGTCCCGGACGCGGTCAGCGTCGCGGCCGCGCCGCCGCCGAGCACCAGCGCGTCGTCGGGCGCGCTCCAGGTCGTGCGCGGCGACGAGAGCGCGTCGAACGCCGCCGCGAACGCCGGCTCGTCGATCTCCGTGGTCCGGCTGACCAGCGGCGGCGACGACCGCGAGCGCGCCTGTTCCATGCGTTACGTGTCGGGGACGGGGACTCTTTACCCTGACTATCGAGGCGGGTAGACGGGGGAAATCCGAGCGACGGGAGTAAAGTCAAGCGAGAATCGACGAGCGTCAGCTGTAGCGCTCCTCGTTCCAGGGGTTCGCCGTGTCGCTGTACCCCCGCTTCTCCCAGTAGCCGAGCTCCTTCTCCGTGAGGAACTCGACGCCGGAGACCCACTTCGCGCCCTTGTACGCGTACTTGTGCGGCGTGACGACGCGGATCGGGCCGCCGTGGTCGGCGGGCAGGTCGTCGCCGTCGAAGCCGTACGTCAGCTGGACGCCCGGCTTCGTACACTCGTCGAGCGGGAGGTCGGTCGTGTAACCGTCGAGCGCGTGGAACATGACGTGTTCGGCGTCGTCGGTCACGCCGGCGCGTTCGGCCAACTCCGCGAAGGCGACGCCCGCGAACTCGCAGTCGAACCTGCTCCACCCCGTCACGCAGTGGAAGTCCTGCCGCTGGGTGACGCTCGGGAGGTCGCGGAACTCGTCGAGCGAGAAGGAGAGCGGCTCCTCGACTGCGCCCCACACCTCGAGTTCGAACGTCTCCGGGTCCCACGAGGGGGTCCCGCTCTTCGAGAGGACGGGGAAGCCGTCGGTCTCGCGTTGGCCCGGCGGGAGCCGGTCGTCGCCGTACTCGCGGTAGAGGTCCGTGAGATCCTCCACGGAGTCGGCACGGGATGCTGTCATGGACTCCGATACGACCCGGACCGACGTATGGATGTCGCTCCCGAGAGGGGATCGCGGGCGAGCGCTCGGCTCCCGCGATCGGTGTCGGCGCGTTCGAAATATCGAAACAGGTGTTTCATCGATCAAAAAGAGAATTTCCGAGATCGGTTTTGAGTTTTCAATTATACGGATCTGCGACGCCACTTTTATATGTACTATCCCACAAGACCCGGACAGCAAATGCCACGAGTGAAGATAACGGTGCCGGAGCATCTGGAGATGCAGATCGCCCAGATGGTCGAGGAGGGCGAGTTCCTCAACCGGGAGGAGGCGGTCGAGGAACTGCTATCGACGGGCATCAAGGCGTACAAGACGAGCGGCCCGAGAGACGACGACGACTCCAGCGGTTTCGAGGACGAGGGGATGATGGGCCACGAAGACGAGTACGTCTTCTGACCGCGCGCTTCTGACCGCGCACCGCTCCGCTCGGGGTCCGGGAACGCGGAACCGTGCGTACCGGCCTCAACAACGCTTAAAGGGCCTACAGACCGTATCCGAGGGTATGCACAAGGACGAACTGCTCGAACTCCACGAACAGATGGTGACGATCATGGAGCACTTCCGCGCGCAGGAGACGGTGGACGGGTCGCTCTTCGACCCCTACGACGAGCTCGACGTCGACCCCTCCCACGTCCACAAATCGAAGAGCGAGCACAAACACGCCGTGTTCGTCCTCGGTAACGCCTTAGCGAACGCGATGAGCGAAGACGAGTTCTCGCCCGCCGGCCGCGTCGGCAAGCGGATGGAGGAGCTCGCCGACGACGCCGAAAGCAAGATCTGAGACGAACGCTCTCCCGCGGTGGACCGGGGGATCGGTCGGCGTTTTCGGGGCCGTCTCGATTGGTGCTCCCGTACGTCCGAGTCTCTCGCTTCGGATTTCTCCCGCCTCTGACTCTCTCCGTTTCCGAGCCTCCCTCGCTTCCGGCCTCCCGTTCGTCGCGGAACGCTGCCGACCCCCGAATTGATGTGCGCGCGGCCCTCTCCGTCGTGACATGGTCGCGGAGGCGCTGACGTCGGACGCCGTTCACCTCGCCGCGGGGGCCGCGGGCGTCGTCGTCGCGCTCGGCGCGGTGTACCTCGTCGACCGCCCGGCCGGCGACTGGACGCGGGCGCTCCGCTCGCGGCTCCTCCTCGGCGTCCCGTGGGGGACGCTCGTCGTGATCGCGGGCGTGATCGGGGTGTACCTGTTCGTCCAGTCGGGGATCGACGACCCGAACCGGCCGGTCGTGATCCCGTTCCGGTCGTGGTCGTACTTCTACCCCGAGGGCCTCTTGTGGTCCAGTTTCGCGCACTCGGGCCGCGGACACGTCACCGGAAACCTCCTGTCCGCGCTCGTCGCCGGCGGGCTCGCCGAGTACGCGTACGGCCACTTCCCCGGCGGCCGCGAGGTCGACGAGCCGGAGCCGCTCACCGCCCGACTCCGGCGACTGCCGAGTAAAGCGCGGGGCATCCCGCGGCGGATCCGACGCCTGCCGAGCCGGATCGCGGCCGCCGGGTCGCTCGCGTCGAACCCCTACGTCCGGGCGTTCCTGATCGTCCCCGGTGCCGCCGTCGCCTTCGGGCTCCTCTCCGCGCTGTTCGCGCTCGGCCCGGTGATCGGTTTCTCGGTCGTCGTGTTCGCGTACTGGGGGTTCGCGCTGGTCACTCGCCCCGTCGCCGCGCTCGTGGCAATGGCGGGGACGACGCTCGTCCGCGTCCTCTACGACGCCCTCCGAGTCCCGGTCGCGTTCGCCGAGGCGTCCCCCTCCTACGGCGCGCCGAGCTGGGCGAACATCGCGATACAGGGGCACGCGCTCGGGCTCATCGGCGGCGCGCTGATCGCGGTCGTCCTCGTTCGACGCCGGAGTCGGGGCCGGAGCGACGAAGGCCGAGGGCCAGGCGAGGAGGGACCCGAGCCGGACGCGGCGAGGAGCAGGTGGAGCCGCCACCCGAACGCGACCGCGGGGGACAGCGAATCGAGCGCGGGCGCGACCGAGCGCTCCGCGCTCGTCGTGTTCGGCGCGCTGCTCCTGTTCGGTGCCTCGCGGCGGCTGTGGGCGGTGTACTGGTACCTCGGGAACGAGCAGTACGAGCTGTACCGCGCGGTGGGGCTCGGGCTGCTCGCCCTGCTGGGGGCGATCGTCGCGGTCGCCGCCGTCTCGCGCGACGAGCCGCTGTGGCCGGACCGGGCGGTCCCGAACCCGGAGACGCTCCGGGCCGGGATCCGGTCCGCGACGCCCGCCGCGATCGGGATCCTCCTCCTCGTCGCGGCGCTGGCGGTCGTCGCGGGACCGGGCGTCGTCCCGAACCTCGCCGCCGTCGACGACGGGGACCTCCCCGGCGACCCGGTCGAGGTCGAGGGGTATCAGGTGACGTACGCCGAGGACGTCGAGGACCGGCTCGTGAGCGTCGTCGACGTGGAGGCGTTCGGCCGCTCGACGTCGGTCAACACGTCGGGCGTGATCGTCAGCCACCCGGACCGCGAGATATGGACGACCGCCGTCTCGAAGGGCAACCTCGCGTTCTGGGGGTACCGCGCGGTCGACGTGGGCGGCACGGGCTGGCGCGAGACCGTCTGGGTCCAGCGGGTCGGCTGGGTCGCGACCGGCGGCGGCCCGACCTACCGGGTCGACGCGGTCCGAAACGAGACCAGACGGACGCTGTTCGCGAGCGGTCCGGCCCGAGCCGAGCCGCGGATCGACGGTCGGAACGTCGTCGTCGCGGCCGCGGAGGGCGGGTTCGAGCTGTCGGTGATCGGCGGCAACGGGAACAACGTCACCGCGCCGCTCCCGGCCGCGAACGAGTCGACAACGGTCCGAGGGATCACGTTCGTACGGGAGAACGACGCCGTGTTCGCGGAGCGGGGCGAGACGCGCGTGCGGATCGCGCAACGGGAGACGTACGAGGGGCGGCAGTAACCGGAGGAGGGCGGGAGTCCGCGCCGGGCGGTCGCGGACCCGTCAGGCCCACTCGATCCGGTACACTTCGGTGTCGACGTCGCGCGCCTCGTCGGTGTGGTGGTCGAACTGTGCCTCGATCCGGAACTCGGCGGCGAACGCGTGGGTCACCTCGCCGCCCTCGTCCGCGGCGAACGCCTCGACGAACTCCCGGCTGCCGGCGTTGTGGACCGAGTAAGACACCTCGGCGAGGTCGCTCGCGGTGGCGAGGAACGCCCGGTCCGCGTTGCGGTTCCCGTCCTGCGCGCCGAACGGGGGGTTCATCACGACGGTCGCCGGCTCGGCGACGGCGAGCGGGGGTCGGGTGGCGTCGCCCCGGACCCAATGGACCGGGGCGCTGGCCGCGACGCGGCGCTCGTTGGCCCGGGCGACGCTCAGCGGGTCGCCGTCGAGTTCGAGCCCGACGACGCGGGCCGGACCGCGCAGCGCCGCGGCGAGCGCGAACATCCCGGTGCCAGCGCCCAGATCGATCACCGTGCGGCCCTCGACGTCGCCGTGGAGGTCGGCGAGGTGGACCACGTGCGCGGCGAGTTCTGGGGGCGTCGGGTACTGTTCGAGGGCCGCGTCGGGACGCTCGAATCCGGCGACGACGCCGAGCTTGGTCGCGAGCGACCGCTTCGTCGCCATCGGTCAGGCGTCGTCGTCCGCTCCGACGCGGACGAGTTCGACGCCCTCGCGGTCCGCCCGCTCGGAGAGCGCGGCGAGGACGGTTCGGACCTCGTCGCACTCCGCGTCGGCGGCGACGCTGACCTCGATCCGACCGGCACCGAGGAACGACGCGGCGCGGACGAGTCCGCGGAGGCGGTCGGCCTCGCGCTGGCGTTCGAGCGTGCTGTCGGCGTCGAACTCGGCCTCGGTCGCGACCGCGGCGGGCTGGTAACCGCGGGCCGCGAGCCCCTGTTTGAGGTCGCGGAGGTGGTCGGGCGCGGTGCTGTCGAGGTCCGACGCGTCGATGACGACGGGGTCGACGTCGGCGGGGCGACAGCCCCGAAGCGTGCGTTCGATGCCGGGTGACGAGGTGGTGCTCATACACACCCATTGGTGTAGGTTATACAAAAATCTTTATAGATGTTCTACAGTAATATACCGCGGCGACGAGCGTGAATCGACCGCTCGGGACCGGTGCCGGTTTCGGCCGGCAATCCGGTCGGTATCGGGAGCGACGCGGGCGATCGGACGCGACAGATTCCGACCGACCGCCGCGGTCACGTTTTGTGCGTCCCGTCGGGAACGCCGGCGGCTTCTCGAATCTCCGCAGAGGATGCTCGATTTGCTTGTTCGCGCAGTAAACGCCCTCAGAGCCCCGAAATTCGGACATCGAAACGACGCCGTGTCTGTCAGGGTCGATTATAGATCTGGACAAGACTTAAATACGAGAATGACCAGAAACGTTTTAATGGAACGTCCGAGCCGCCAGCGGCAACAGGAGCGGAACACGGAGCAGGAAACGGACGAATCGACGGTTGCCTGTCCGGAGTGCGACTCGGAGAACATCGTCACGGACGCCGATCAGGAGCTGGTCTGTGAGGACTGCGGGCTCGTCTTGGACGAGCGGAACATCGACCGCGGCCCGGAGTGGCGCGCGTTCAACCACAACGAGCGGCAGTCGAAGTCGCGCGTCGGGGCCCCGATCACGGAGACGATGCACGACAAGGGGCTGACGACGACGATCGACTGGAAGGACAAGGACGCCTACGGCCGCTCGCTCTCCTCGGAGAAGCGGTCGCAGATGCACCGCCTGCGCAAGTGGCAGGAGCGGATCCGGACGAAGGACGCGGGCGAGCGCAACCTCCAGTTCGCGCTCTCGGAGATCGATCGGATGGCCTCGGCGCTCGGCGTTCCCNGCGCAACCTCCAGTTCGCGCTCTCGGAGATCGATCGGATGGCCTCGGCGCTCGGCGTTCCCCGGTCGGTACGCGAAGTGGCGTCCGTCATCTACCGACGCGCGCTCAACGAGGACCTGATCCGCGGTCGCTCGATCGAGGGCGTCTCCACCGCCGCCCTCTACGCCGCCTGTCGACAGGAGGGGATCCCCCGGAGCCTCGACGAGGTCGCGGACGTCTCTCGGGTCCCACAAAAGGAGATCGGGCGCACGTATCGGTACATCTCGCAGGAACTGGGGTTAGAGCTGCGGCCGGTCGACCCAAAGCAGTTCGTCCCGCGGTTCGCGTCCTCGCTCCAGCTCTCCGAGGAGGTCCAGTCGAAGGCGACGGAGATCATCGACGTGTCCGCCGAACAGGGACTGCTCTCCGGGAAGTCGCCGACGGGCTTCGCCGCGGCCGCCATCTATGCGGCCTCGCTGCTCTGTAACGAGAAGAAGACCCAGCGCGAGGTCGCCGACGTGGCCCAGGTCACCGAGGTCACCATCCGCAACCGGTATCAAGAGCAGATCGAAGCCATGGGCTTCAGGTAGGGCGATTCGCACGTCGGACGACGGCGTCGCCGTCGGCTCCGGAGCCGTTGGATCGGGTTTTTAATCGCTACCCGCTGTACCCACGGAGTGAGATGTACTCAGAAATCCTCGTTCCGACGGACGGCAGCCCGGCGTCGGACGCCGCGATCGAACACGCGATCGACCTCGCCGACCGCTACGACGCCCGCCTCCACGCGCTGTACGTCGTCGACGGCGCGGCCTACTCCAGCTTAGAGGCCGGGGCGGAGGTCGTCGTGGACGCGCTCGAATCCGAGGGCGAGGCGGCGACGGGGCGGGTCGCGGACGCCGCCGCCGACGCCGGGGTCGACTGCGTCGCGACCGTCGCGTCCGGGACCGCGTACCAGTCGATCCACGACTACGTCGACGAACACGGCATCGACGTCGTCGTGATGGGGACCCACGGTCGGAAGGGGCTCGACCGCTACCTGCTGGGAAGCGTCACGGAGCGCGTCGTCCGGACCTCGGACGTGCCGGTGTTGACCGTGCGACAGCCGACGGATGAGTAACCCCGCCTCCCCCGGCGAACGGGGGTGACAGCGATGCGCGACTGGCTGTCACACCGCGTCGTCTCGTCGCCGGACGACGACGCCCTGATCCGCGCCGAGGACGGGGAGGCGTGGAGCTACACCGACCTCGACCGCCTCGTCTCCGAGACCGCGGGGCGGCTCGTCGCACACGGAATGGGCGAGGGCGACCGGATCGGCGTGCTCACGCCGCCGTACGTTGGCACCGTCGGGCTCGTCCACGCGACGATGCGGATCGGGGCGACGTTCGTCCCGCTCGGCGAGGAGCTGACGCCGCGCGAGATCGCGGCCCGGGTCGAGCGGACGGACCTCGATGCCGTCGTCTGCGCGGAGGCCACGGAGCCGACCGCGACCGACGCGGCGTCCCGGATCGACGGGGTCCCCGTGTACTCCGTCGACGACCCGGCGAGCGCGGACGTGACCGCGGTCCACGACGTCGAGCCGGCGTCGCTGGACCCGCCGGAGTGGTCGTTCGAGGACCCGCTCTGCGTGCTGTTCACCTCCGGGACCACCGGCGACCCCAAGCCCGTGCCGCTGACCGCGGGCAACGTGTACAGCTCCGCGGTCGCCTCCGGGTTCCGGCTGGGCGTCGAGGCCGACGACCGGTGGCTGGTGTCGCTGTCGCTCCACCACATGGGCGGGCTCGCACCGGTGTACCGGTCGGTGCTGTACGGGACCACGCTCGTGTTGCGGGAGGGGTTCGACGCGGGCGGCACCGCCGACGACATCGACGCGTACGACGTGACCGGCGTCTCGCTCGTCCCGACGATGCTCCGGCGGATGCTCGACCGCCGCGGGACGCTGTCGGACTCGCTCCGCGTCGTCCTGCTCGGCGGCGCGCCCGCGCCGGCGGAGCTGCTGGAGCGGTGCCGGGACTACTCGATCCCCGTATACCCGACCTACGGGATGACGGAGGCCGCCTCGCAGATCACGACCGCGACGCCGCGGCAGACCAGAGACCGGATCGGGACGGTCGGCCGGCCCCTCTTCGGCACCGACGTGACCGTCGTCGGCGACGACGACGACCCGGTCGCGCCGGGCGAGACCGGCGAGATCGCCGTCAGCGGACCGACGATCACGCCGGGGTACCTCGTCGAGGCGGGGGGCGAAGGCTCCGACCCCTCCGACGGACCCGACGAAACAGACGAACGCGACGGCCCAGCGTCGGACTCGTTCGGCGTGAACGGGATCGACCCCGCCGACATCGATCGGAGCGACTTCGGTCCGTACGGACTCCACACCGGCGACGTGGGACGGTTCGACGAGTCGGGGTACCTCCACGTGCTCAACCGCGTCGACGACCGGATCATCACCGGCGGCGAGAACGTCGAGCCCGGGGAGGTTGCGGACGTGCTCCGCGAGTACGCCGAGGTCGACGACGTTGCGGTGGTCGGGCTCGACGACGACACGTGGGGCGAGCGGGTCGCGGCGCTCCTCGCCGTCGGGGACCGATTCCCGCCGGTCGCGCCCGACGCCGATTCCGCCGACGGCGTCCCCGCGGAGAGCGACTCCACGGAGGGCGATCGCGAACCGGCCGACCCCGGATCGGACGGCTCCGGATCGGCCGACCCCGGATCGGACGGCTCCGAACAGGCCGCGGAGGAAGAGTCTCCGGCGGACGGATCCGCCGAGCCGAGCGCGGGCACGGGAGTCATCGGCCCCTCGCCCGTCGACGAGGCGGCGTTCCTCGCGTTCGCCCGCGAGCGGCTGGCCGGATTCAAGATCCCGAAGACCGTCGCGTACGTCGAGGAACTGCCCCGGACGGTCTCCGGGACGGTCGACAGGGAAGCGACGCGGACCGCCCTCCGCGAGCGCGGCGCGGACCTCCGAGAGCGCGTCGACGCCCGCCTCGAAACCGCCGGATTCGAGCCCGCCGACCCGACCGAACCGCCGGAGGAACAGACGCCCGGGGAGAGCGCGTCCGAAGGCGCGGACGGCGCGCCCGACGACGCGGCGGACGACGGGGAAACCGACACCCCCGAGACCGCTCCGGTCGGCGACATCATCGAGGACGCGGAGGGCGGCGACGGCTTCACGGACGACCGGGGCGCGGACGGCTCGGGGAACGAGTCCGGCGAGGCCGACGACGGAGGGACGCTCGACGAGGACGCTGAGAGCGGCGACGCCGGCGGGAGCGGTGACTCCGACGATCGGACGTAAACTCCCCCGTCGTTTGTCGTTGTTCCACGAACGTTTTGACCGCGGGGCCGTTACGTGTCGTATGGAGTTATTCGACGACAGCATCGTGCCGGAGCGCGCGCGAGACGTCAAACAGGAGGCCCGCGAGTTCGCCGACGAGTACATCGCCCCGAACGCCGAGGAGTACTACGACACGGGAGAGTACCCGTGGGAGGTACTCGAAGCGGGGATGGACGCCGGGCTCGTCGCCCAAGACATCGGCGAGGAGTACGGCGGCAAAGGGTTCGACCTCGCGCAGATGCTCGCCATGGCGGAGGAGTTCTACCGCGCCGACGCCGGCATCGCGCTCACGCTCCAGCTCGCCAGCTTCGGCGCGGAGATGGTCGAGGACTACGGGACGGAGGAACAGAAGGAGAAGTACCTCCGCCCGGTCGCCGAGAACGAGCAGCTCTCGGGGCTCGCGGTCTCCGAGCCGCAGACCGGCTCGGACCTCGCGGGAATGACCACGACGGCGGAGAAGGTCGAGGGGGGCTACGAGCTCACCGGCGAGAAGTACTGGGTCGGCAACGCGGTCGAGGCCGACTGGCTCACCGTCTACGCGAAGACCGGCGACGGCGACGACCGCTACTCGAACTACACGCTGTTCATCGTCGAGACCGACTCGGACGGCTACGAGGCGGAACACATCCCGGAGAAGATGGGGATGCGCGCCTCCAAGCAGGGTCACATCGTCTTCGAGGACTGTTTCGTCCCCGAGGAGAACGTCGTCGGCAGCGAGGGCGGCGGCTTCTACGCGCTCGCGGACTTCTTCAACCACGGTCGCGTCGTCGTCGGCGGGCACGGGCTCGGCCTCGCCGCCGCGGCCATCGAGGAGGCGGAGGCGTTCATCAGCGACCGCGAGGCGTTCGGCCGCACCATCGACGACTTCCAGGCCGTCCAGCACACCATCTCGGACATGCGGATCGGGTTCGAGTCGGCGCGCGCGCTCAACTGGCGCGCCTGCGAGAAGGTCGCGAACGGCGAGGACGCGGGATACTGGGCCGCCCTGGCGAAGACGAAGTCGACCGAGGTCGCGACCGACTGCGCCGAGAAGGGCATGAAGCTCCACGGCGGCCGCTCGAACTTCACCGACCGCCGGATCGCCCGCGTCTACCGCGACGTGCGCATCCCGGTGATCTACGAGGGCGCGAACGACATCCAGCGCAACCTCATCTACCGCCAGTCGCGGTGAACCGCTGAGCCGTCAGAGCCGCGCCGCCAGCCGCCCCAACGCCTCGCCGCCGCCCGACGCGAGCGGGTCCCCGTGGCCGACGCAGGCGACCTCGAAGGGCGGGGCGCGAGCGGCGAGTCCGCGGACGCTCGCTTCGACCGCGCCCGTGTCGTAGCTTATCAGCCAGCCGGACGGCGAGAGGCCGCCGTCGGACTCCGAGACGAGGTCGCCGAGCAGCCCGACGCCCAGTTCCTCGCTGACGTACGCGACGTGCCCCGGCGTGTGGCCGGGCGTGTGATAGGCGGTGAAGGAGCCGACCGTCTCGCCGTCCGCGACCGGTTCCACGTCGAGGTCGGCGGCGTCTGTGACGAGACCGCCGAGCCGCTGGATCAGGCCCTTGTGGTTGCGGAACGGGGGTTTCCGCGCGCCCCGAAGCACCTGCGCGTCGAAGCCGTATGCGTGGACCGGCGCGTCGAGTTCAGGGGCCAACGCGGCCAGCGTCCCGACGTGGTCGAGGTCGTAGTGGGTGAGCAGGACGCGGCCGACCTCCGAGACCGCGACGCCGGCCTCGCCGAGACCGTTCCGGATCGCCGCCTCGTCCCACGGCGTGCCCGCGTCGACGAGGGTCGGCACGTCGTCGAACACCAGGTACGCGTTGACCCCGCGACACTCGAACCGCCAGACGCCGTCCGCGATCTCCGTGGCCATGACTGCCGGGTACGGACCCGAGGCGGATGAACGCTGTCGTGGCGGGAGCGGCTCCCGGAGGGCGGACCGAGTGACGGCGACGAAAGCGCCAAGACGCAGCGGCGACACCACGACGTATGCGACTCCAGGACTACTGGGGGATCGGACCCAAGACGAGCGAGCGGCTCACGGAGGCGCTCGGGACCGAGCGGGCCGTCGCGGCGATCGAGTCGGCCGACGTCCGCGCGCTCGTCGACGCGGGACTCCACCGCGGCCGCGCGACCCGCATCCTCCGCCGGGCGAACGGCGAGGCCGGGATGGACGTGCTCGCTACGGGCGACGCGCGCTCGGTGTACGACGAGCTCCTCGCGCTCGCGGCCGACGCGGCCCTGACCGCGCACGCGGCAGACCGGATCCGCGTGATGACGCCGCTCTTGGACCGGAACGCCGTCGGGGACCGGCTCGACCGGGTCGTCGCCGCCCGCGACGGGTGGAGCGGCCTCGACGAGGCGGACCGCGAGGCCGTCGAGAGGGCGTTCGCCGCGTACGACGAGGCCGACGGGTCGGACCTCGCCGCGGTCGAGACCGCCGTCGCGCTCCGCGAGGCGGGGCTGACGGCGGACCCGTTCGCCGACATCGGCGCGCTAGACGGCGACCGACTGCGGGACGCGGCCGACGCGCTCGCCGACGTGCGTGGGTCGATCGACCCGGCCGGCGGACTCGACGGCGACGACATCGAGATCGCGGCGGGCGCGGACGCGGAGTTGGACCGCCTGCGCGACCAGTTGGCCGCCGCGCGCGACCTCGCGGACTCGGCGTTCGACGTGCTGGAGTCGGTGCGCGACGGGAGCCTCCGCGACTTCGAGGCGCTCGAAGCCGCAACGATCGACCACGTCGCGCGCGAGACCGGCGTCGAGCCGGCGACGGTCCGGGCCGCCGCGCCCGACGAGGCGCTCGACGCGGCCGACTTCGTCTCCGCGACGCTGCGGGACCTCGTCGTCGAACTGGAGGCGGCGGTCGACGAGCGCGAGGCCGCGGTCGCGGCCGACGTCCGCGAGCGGCTCGGCGACGAGTCGGGGGCGGACGCGGCCGAGGAGGGCGACGACGCGAGCGGCGGCGACACGACCGTCGCCCGCGCCACCGCGGCGGTCTCGGAGGCGGCCTTCCTGCTGTCGCTCGGGCGGTTCGCGGCCGAGAACGGCCACGTTCGCCCGACGCTCGTCGACGACGGGATCGCGGTGCGGGGCGCGCGCAACCCCTTCCTCGCCGGCGAGGTCCAGCCGGTGTCGTACGGCGTCGGCTCGCACTCGCTGGCGGACGGGTCGGGGGTCGCGAGCGCCGACGCGCCGCCGACGGGCGACCGCGTGAGCGTCCTCACCGGGGCGAACTCGGGCGGGAAGACGACGCTGTTGGAGACGCTCTGCGCGGTGGCGCTGCTCGCGTCCATGGGCCTCCCCGTGCCCGCGGACGCGGCCGAGGTCGGGACGTTCGACCGGATCGTCTTCCACCGCCGACACGCCTCGTTCAACGCCGGCGTGCTGGAGTCGACGCTGAAGTCGGTCGTCCCGCCGCTCGTCGCGGAGGGGCGAACGCTCATGCTCGTCGACGAGTTCGAGGCGATCACGGAGCCGGGCCGGGCCGCCGACCTGTTGAACGGGCTGGTCACCCTCACGGTCGACCGCGGCGCGCTCGGCGTCTACGTCACGCACCTCGCGGACGACCTCAGCCCGCTGCCCGAGGCCGCCCGGATCGACGGCATCTTCGCGGAGGGGCTGACGAACGACCTCGACCTCCGGGTCGACTACCAGCCGCGGTTCGAGACGGTCGGGAAGTCCACGCCGGAGTTCATCGTCTCGCGGCTCGTCGCGAACGCGGGCGACCGCGGCGTCCGCGCCGGCTTCGAGCACCTCGCGGGTGCGGTCGGCGAGGAGGCGGTCCAGCGAACGCTCTCGGACGCCGAGTGGGCGGCGAACGATGACTGAGGAACCGGCGAGCGGCGACCGCGAGTCCGAGAGCGCGGAGCCGGGACCGGACCGGGTCCGGTCGCTCGCGGTCCACCGCGAGGACGTGGCGAACGCGCTCGAAGCGACCCTCCGGAGCGAGCGCGAGGTCGTCCTCCGCGCGACGCCGCCCTTCTCGGGGCGGATGCGGGCGCGCCTCCACGCGCTCGACGCCGGCGCGACGGGCGCTGGCGAGTCGAGCGAGAACGGCACGGCCGGCGAAGGCCCCGAACCCCTCCACGTCGACCCCCGTGACCTCGTCGACGAGGTGCCGCCGTACCCCGAGGTCGACGACACGGCCGCCGAGTACCCCGACGCAGACCTCGAAACACGCCGGAAGAAACACGAGGAGGCCGTGGAAGCGTGGCGGGAGGGCGTCCGCGCGAGCGTCGTCTCGACGGTCGAGATCCGCGTCGACGGAGAGACCCGCGCGGTCGACGTGACCGCGCTGGGATAACGGGCGAAAAGAAAGTGGAAAGAAAGCGCGGGAAGAGACTCGGCTACAGCCGGATCCGCTCGACGCCGGTCCCGGCGGCCTCGAAGTCGGCGTCGGAGGCGGCCGCGACGACGACCGTGCCGGCGTCGGTCGCGGCGTCGAGGTCGACCTCGAACGCGCCGTCGGCGTCCGGCGTCACGAGCGTCGAGGTCGAGCGCGTGTGGACCGCCACCCGCTCGCCGTCCGTCTCGCCGGCCACGACGACGGCGTCCTCGACGAACTCGGCGGTCGCGGTCAGGTCCGGTCCGGCCGGGCGGTCGCGCTCGACGTAGCGGTCGCGGACGACGGCCGGGGTCTCGACCGGCTCGCCCGCGTCGACGCCGTGCGCCAGCCGGACGAAGCCGGCCATCGACCACGCGAGGGGAGTCGCCCCCCCGGTGCCCTCGCCGAACTCCCAGCCGTACTTCGTCGGGTGTTCGCGGTCCCACACCTGCTCTGGTAACATCAGCCCGGAGTTGCCGAAGCCGGCCATCGTCTCCAAGAGGGCCTCGGGTTCGAGCAGCTCGTCGTCGGTGCCGCCGAAGGCGTCCGGGCCGTCGCCGCGGGCGCGGAGCTCGTACTCACCGCGCTCGCCGGTGAATATCGGCCAGAGCCGCCCGCGGCCGTCGCCGGTGCCGGCCCACGGCGCGCCGGGGTCGCCGACCGCGATCTCGCCGTACGCGTCGCCGACGTACCGGTACCAGGCCGCGCCGTGGGGCGTGTCGACCCGGATCGAGTCGTCGACCACGGAGACGGAGTTGCGGACGACCTCGTCGTCGGCGGGCTTGATGCCGAGCCGGACGAGTTCGAGGAACCCGCCGTCGACGATCTCGCGTTCGTCGTACGTCGGCCCGTCGTTGGCGATGGTCCGGGGACGCCCCGCCTCGGGGTCGCCGTCGGCCGTGATCCGGAGGTAGTACGGCGTCTCCTCGTGGCGGTCGGTGCCGGTCGCGGTCGCGCACCACTCCTCGACGCGCGCCGCCCAGTCGTCGGCGAGCGCCAGCCACGCGAGCGCGTCGGCGCGGAGCGAGTCGGGCGACTTCGCGGTTCCCGGCTCGTCCTCGCCGCCTCGGTCGGCTCCCTCGCGCCGGTCCGCCTCCGCGAGCGCGAGCGCCGCGCCGGAGACGAGTCCGGCGATTTCAGCGGCGATGCTCGACGGCGAATAGCCGGCCTCCTCCTCCCACCGCTCTTGTGCGGTCTCGGGACCGTTCTCGGCGATGTAGTCGAGCGAGCGGCTGACCTGGCCGTAGGTGTAGCCCGCCTCGTCGAGCGTCACGCCGCGCTCGTACAGCTGCCACGCCATCACCGAGGGGAAGCCGATGTTGTCCATCTGCTCGCCGCCCCACCGGGTCCGCCCGTCGATGTAGGTGTTCTGCGGGAGGAACCCGTCGTCGTCCTGCTGGGTGTTGTACAGGTACGCCAGGGCGTCCGCGCCGCGTTCGAGCTCGTCCATCTCGATCAGCGCCGTGAACACCTGATAGAGGTCGCGCGACCAGACGAAGTTGTAGCCGTAGCCGCGGTCCTCGGCGGCGTACTCGGTCTCGCCCCACGGGACCGAGGGGCTGGCGATCCCCGCGCCGTCGTGGGCCTTGTCCTCGACGGCCGCGAGCGTCATCAGCGCGAAGCGGTACTGCGCCGCGAGGTCGGGGTCGTCCGCGACCGAGTCGGGGAGATCGCGGCCGTCGAGCCACGACCGCCACGTCTCGGCGTACGCGTCCGCGGCGTCGTCGAACCCGCGCGCGAGCGCCCCCTCGGCCTCGCCGAGCGCCGCCGCGGTGTCCGAGCCCTCGGCGAACCCGAGCGCGACCGTGTCCGCGACCGCCTCGCCGCTGCCGACCAGCCCGGCGAGGAGGACGTTGCCGACCGCCTCGCTCGACGCCTCCCCGCGCTCGCCGTCGCCGAACAGCGCCTCCGCGTCCTCGCCGCCGGCCGCGAGCGCGCTCGCCCAGTCGAAGCCGTCGCCGCTCGCCAGCGCGAGCGCGGTGTCGAACGGCTCTCCCTCGTCGTCGACGAGCTTGCCCGCGTCGCGGTCGGGGTCGTCCTTCCGAGCGAGGAGGTGCGCGCCCCCGTCGCCCGCGACGCGCTCGGCGCGGTCGTCGGTGCCGACGTTGGCGACCGTCGCGTCGACGAGCGCGTACACGTCGTACTCGCGGCTCCCCTCGAAGCGCACGTCGGCGAGGATCGCGGTCCCGTCGGTGTCGACCGCGTACTCGACGCGGAGCGTCCAGCCGTGGCCGTGGCCGTCGCCGGTCTCGCGGACCGTCTGGACGTACGCGAGCGCGTCGGCGGCCGCCGGCTCCGTCGTCCGCTCGACGGTCTCCGTCGCCGTGACGTGATCCGTCTCGTCGAAGGTGCGGACCGCGTACTCGGAGTCGGGGTCCGCGACGAGGAAGTCGAACGTCCGGACGTTCATCACGTCGATCCGAGGGAACCGCGCCTCGGTGAGCGCTCCCTCGGTGAGGGTGAACCAGACCGGCACCGGGTCGTCGGCGTCGTAATCGGCGGGCGTGCCGACCCCGAACTTCCGGCCGGTCGTCCAGTGGGGAGCCGCCTCGGGACCGGTCTCGCGGTCGTGCGGGACCGGGAGTTCACCGTGGCTCGCGAGCGTCACCGTCGCGTCGATCCGGAGGGCGTGCGACCACGCGATGGGGGTCGCGCTGTCGAGGTCGCCGTCGTCGAACGCCTGCTCCGCGAACAGCCCCGCCTCGTTGACGAAGCAGCCGTCCGGCTCACAGAGCGCGTACAGGTCGCGCGCGTCGGCGAACAGCGGGCCGGCGGCACCGCCCCGCTGTTTGACGACCCCAGCGAGCGTCGCCGCCGCCGTCGCGCCCCACAGCGTCGCGATCGACCACACCTTCGCCGCGCCCTGCTCGGCCGTGCGCCAGTCGTCGCCGGTGAACCGGACCAGTCCCTCCACGGCGGCGGTCTCGCGCCGGAGCGCGTCGATCGACTGCCGGACGTGCGTGTTGACGCGGTCGAGGAAGCGGTCGAACTCGCTCGCCTCGACGGACTCGACAGATCCGGCCCCGTCGGTCGCCGCCGAGCCGTCGGCGGCGTCTCCACCGGACGCGGAGGCAGCGTCGGTCGCGGACGAGTCCGCGGCGTCCCCGTCGTCGAGCAGGGCGGCGTACTCCGCGGCGGCGGTCGCGAGCGCGAAGGTGCTGGCGTCGGCGCGGGCGTCCCGCCCCTCGTCGCTCGCGCGTTGGAGGAACCGCTCCGTCTCGGGGTTCCAGCGGGCGTCGAGCCCGGACAGCGCCGCGTCCGCGGCGGCCGCGGCCTCGCCGCGGAGATCCTCGTCGACCGGCGCGCGCGCCACCGCGGCGAACGCCCGCAGGTACTCGGCACCGGTGTGGGTGAACCGGCCCAAGGCGTTCTCCCAGCAGTTCTGACAGCGGCGGGGGAGGCCGTCGTCCTCCGTGGTTTCGAGGAGGAAGTCGACCGCGTCGGCGATCGTCTCGTCGATCCGGTCGCGCCACTCGGCCGGGAGGTCCGCCTCGCGCCGGAGCGTCGCGAGGAAGGCGACGACCGCGGCGGGCTGGTCGAGCTGGTCGTTCGGGCCGGGGGTACCGTTCGCGCCCTCGATGCGGGCGTTCGCCCAGCCGGGCGCGACCTTCCCGGAGTCGGCCCACACCCGGTGGGGCCACGAGCCGTCCGCGTCCTGCGTCCGGCAGAAGAAGCTCGCGGTCGCGAGCAGCTCCTCGTCCGCGTCGAGGCCGAGCTCCTCGCTCGCGTCGAGCAGCGCGGTCGACACCGTCGCCTCGTCGCGGAACCAGGTGTAGCCGTACCCGCCGGAAGTGGAGTAAAACGGGTCGAACTCGGGCGCGGCGATCCGCGCGCCGGACTCCGCGGTGAGCAGGTCGAGCGCGCGGAGGTCGCTCGCGACGACCGACCGGCGGGGGGCGTCCTCGGGCACGTCCGGGCCGCGGCCGTCGGCCGCCTCCCGGAGGTCGTCGGCGTCGGGGTAGGCGGTGGCGATGTTCGAGACGGCCTCGATACGGCGCTGGCGGTCGATCCCGTCTGTGAGCGCGTCCTTCGCGTCGTCGCCGGTGTCGCGCGCCTCGCGGCGGTCGACGACGGCGCGGCCCGCGAGCGTGACGCGCTCGGTGCGCCCGTCGCGCTCGAACGGCGCGCGGACGACGACGTCCGGGGTCAGCCGGGAGTCCTCGCGGCGGTCGATCTCGCCGCGGTGCGGGAAGCCGTCGCCGCTCTCGCCGAGGAGTTCCGGGATCGTCCGGAGCCGCTGCCCGTGGGCGTTTGAGAGGCCCGTAGAGGCGGTGAGGAAGTCGTGTTCCGTTCGGTGGTACACCTCGACGACGCCGCCGTCCGCGGGGCCGGCGGCCTCGTGGACCATGTTGCCGACGCGGCCCTCGACCATGTCGGGCGAGAACGCGTAGGCGGCGACGAGTTCGGCGTCGGCGGGCGGCGACCCGCGGAGTTCGACGTGGGTGAGGTGCGTGTCGCTCACGACGAGGTCGAACTGGTGGATCGTGTAGCGGCCGGCGTCGTACTCGGTCTCGACGAGGGGCGTGTCGCCGTCGTAGTGCTGACGGGTCGTCTCCAGATCGTCGAACCACCGGACGCCTCGCCCGGCGGTGATCCCCATTCGGAGGCGGTCGGCACCGCCGACCCCCGACAGCGAGTACGAACAGTCGTGGACGGTCCCGTCCGGCCCGACGTGGACCAGACGGCCGTCGTCGCCGGTGAACGCGCCGGCGGTCATCGAGTGCTCCGCCGGGTAGCGCTCCCCGCGCCGACGTTCGTGTTCCGTGAGGGCGGTACGCAGTCGCATACCCGCTCTGCGCCTGCCGGAGTAAAAGCCTTGACGACCGCGGCGGAGACGAGGTGCGGGGGAAGAAGACTCCGCGAGCACGGCGTCGACGCGTTCTCGACGCCGGCACAAGAGCAACACCGAAGGCCCCGGGCGTCGATGGCCGTCACATGCACCACCCCGGACCCCCGCGCTTCCTCGCGACCGGCGAGCGGACGGAGCTGGCACCGAGAGATCCCGACCCCGACGGACGGTACGCGTGGCGCGTCGCCGACGCGCCACCGGGCAGCGAGGCGACCGTCGGCGACGCCCCCGTGACCGAGTTCACCCCGGACGTCCCGGGTCGCTACCTGCTCGGGCTCGACGCGCCGGACGGCGACCACCTCCTCACGGTGCGGGCGTTCGCCGCGAGCTACGAGGGGGTCGACGTCGCGGGCGGGAGCGGCACCGCGATACGCGACCGCGACGCGGGCGACGCCGGCGACGCGCCGGGGGGGTACGCCGCACGGGAGCGCCGCGAGGGGGACGGTCGACCGCGCGTTCGGGTGGACGCGCGCGTCGAGTTCGACGGCGACGGCGCGGCCGGGGAACGCGACGGCGAGGCGGTGTTCGCCGCGACGCCGACGCCGAACCCCGAGTCGACGCTCGACGCCGCCGACCTCGCGGTGACGTTCGTCGTCGACGACCGCGACGTCGAGAGCGCGGTCGCGGCGGGGCGCACGAACCCGCGGGACGCGCTCGACGCGAGCACCGACGGCCGCGAACTCCGGATCCCGCTCGACGCGGTCCCGGACCGACTTCGCGTCCACGCGGTCGCGGTGGCGAGGGACTCGGGCGCGGACCCGCGGGTCAGCGTCGCCGACGCGGCCGCGGTCGAGCGCGTCCCTGCCGACGGTCGCCCCGCCGGCGACGCCGGGGAGGCGGGGCTGACGCCCGACGCGCCCGACTTCGAGACGCGGCGGCTCAACGACCCGCCCGAGTGGACCGAGGGGGCCTCCGTCTACGAGGTGTTCGTCCGCACCTTCGCGGACGCCGAGGAGGGGGAGACGTTCGACGCCATCGCCGACCGGATTCCCCGGATCGCGGCGCTCGGCGTCGACACGCTGTGGCTCACGCCGGTCCTCGGCCACGACGGGAAGCCCCACGGGTACAACATCGTCGACTTCTTCGACACCGCCGACGACCTCGGGGACCGCGAGGACTTCGAGGCGCTCGTCGAGACCGCACACGACCACGGGCTGCGCGTCCTCTTCGACTTCGTCGCCAACCACACCGCGCGCGACCACGAGTGGTTCCGTGACGCCTACCGGAACCCCGACTCGCCGTACCGCGACCGCTACGAGTGGCAGGAGTCGGGCGAGCCGGGCACCTACTTCGACTGGGAGCTGATCGCGAACCTGAACCACGCGAACCTCGACGTGCGGCGGTTCCTGCTCGACGTGATAGACGAGTGGGCACCGCTGGTCGACGGGTTCCGCTGCGACATGGCGTGGGCCGTGCCCGACTCGTTCTGGCGCGAACTGCGCGACCGCGTGAAGGACATCGACCGGGAGTTCCTCCTGATGGACGAGACCATCCCGTACATCCCCGGGTTCCACGAGGGGATGTTCGACGTCCACTTCGACGCGACGCTGTACTTCCAGCTCAGACAGGTCGGCCGGGGGGCGGAGCCGGCCGCCAGCGTCCTCGACGCGGTCGATCAGCGCGCCGAGATCGGGTTCCCCGACCACGCGGAGTTCCTCCAGTACATCGAGAACCACGACGAGACGCGCTACCGCGTCGAGTGCGGCGACGCCGCCGCCGCGGCCGCGGGCGCGGCGATCATGACGCTGCCGGGCGTGCCGATGGTGTACGCCGGGCAAGAGATCGGTCAGCGCGGGCGGCGCGACGCCATCGCGTGGGACCACGCGCGCGAGGACGTGCGCGAGCGCTACGAGCGCCTGCTCGCGACGCGCCGGGAGCACCCGGCGCTCGGACCGGCGGGGGACCTCGCGCGCGTCGACTACCACGTCGCAAGCGGCGACCTCACGGAGCGACCGATCGTCGCCAGCGGCGACGTCCACCCCGACGACGTGGTCGCGTTCCGCCGGCGCGACGGCGACGAGGACCTCGTCGTCGTCCTCAACTTCGCGCCCGCGGACGCGAGCGTCGCGGTCGACCTCGACCACGGCGAGCGCGACCTCGTCACGGGTGCCGAGTGCGTCGTCGCGGACGCCGACGGGACCGAGCGGATCCGCGTCGGCGACGTGGCCGTGGTACCGGTCGATTCCGAGTGAGTCGCTCGCGAGGGCGGATCCTCGTTGTCGTCGCGCGCGGAGGCGGGCACCGTCGTCGCCGGCCGCGTCGGACACAACGCTTGAGTCGGTGGGGGTCGCAGGGGGCCGTATGCGATTCGACCGCTCCGACGGCGTCTTCTGTCACGTCACCTCGCTGCCGGGGGCGTACGGGATCGGCGACCTCGGCGAGGGCGCGCGCGAGTTCCTCTCGTTCCTCGGCGACGCCGACGTCGACCACTGGCAGATCTGTCCCATCGGCCCGACGCTCTCCGTGGCCGGGGAGTCCCCGTACCAGTCGCCGTCGGCGTTCGCCGGCAACCCGCTGTTCGTCGACCCCGACGGCCTCGTCGCGGACGGCTGGCTCGACGAGGAGGACCTGAAGCCGGTCCCGGACTTCCCGACCGACCGCGTCGACTACGACGCGGTCCGCGAGTACAAGCTCCCGCTGCTGCGGACCGCGTTCGACCGGTTCGAGGAGCGGGCGGGCGAGGCGGACCGCGCCGCCCTCGACGCGTTCGTCGACGACGAGCCGTGGCTCGCCGACTACGCGCTGTTCCGGGCGCTGTCGGACGCGCGCCCGGAGGACGTGTGGACCGAGTGGCCCGCGCCGCTGCGGACGCGCGACCCCGAGGCGCTCGCGGCGGCGCGCGAGGACCACGCGCGGGAGGGACGGTTCCGCGAGTTCGTCCAGTGGACGTTCGACCGCCAGTGGCGCGACCTGCGCGCGGTCGCGGCCGACGAGGGGGTGTCGATCGTCGGCGACGTGCCGATCTACGTCGCGCTCGACTCGGCCGACGTGTGGGCAAACCCGGAGGCGTTCCGGCTCGACGAGGGGAACCGCCCGACCGCCGTCGCGGGCGTGCCGCCCAACGCCGGCGACTCCGGCCAGCGCTGGGGGAACCCGCTGTACGACTGGGAGCGGCTCGCCGAGTCCGGGTACGACTGGTGGCTCGACCGGTTCCGCCGGCTGTTCGATCTCGCTGACGTGGCCCGGCTCGACCACTTCCTCGGGTTCGTGAAGTACTGGGCGATCCCCGAAGACAGCGACGACCCCGCGGACGGCGAGTGGCGCGAGGGGCCGGGTCGGGACCTGTTCGAGACGGTCGAGCGCGAACTGGGCGGAGTCCCCTTCATCGCCGAGGACCTCGGGTTCGAGGAGCCGGCGATGGACGAGCTGATGGCCGAGTTCGGCTTCCCGGGGATGCGCGTCCCGCAGTACGCCGACTGGTGCGCGGAGGGGAACGAGTACCAGCCGATACACTACCCCGAGGGCGTCGTCGGCTACACCTCGACGCACGACACGGACACGTGGGCCGGCTACTTCGGGGACCTCCCGGAGCGCCAGCGCGACTGCTTCCGGTACAACGTCGGCTCCGAACCCGACGAGCCGAGCGAGTGGGCGATCATCGACGAGGTGTGGGCCTCAGAGGCGATTCTCGCCGTGACGACGGTTCAGGACCTGCTCGGGCTGGGGAGCGACGCGCGGTTCAACGAGCCGGGCACGCTGGCGGGCAACTGGGAGTGGCGCGTGTCGCGCGACGCGCTCGACGACGCGGTCGCGGACCGGCTGTGGGAACTGGCCGGGGACCACGTGCGGTAGGGCCGTGACGGGACTCCTCCCCGGCGCGCCCGTCGTCCACGCTCTGGTTATCGCGGCGGCGACCGGTCTCATCTGGCTCGGTAGCGGGTGGTTGGAGGAGGCCGCCGAGACCCTGTCGGGGTACTACGGGCTGCCCGCGGTGGTTCAGGGGTCGCTCGTCGTCGCGGTCGGGTCGAGCTTCCCGGAGCTGGTGAGCGTGCTCGTCACCGCCCTCACCGGGGTCTTCGACATGGGGGTGGGCGCGCTCGTCGGCTCGGCGATCTTCAACGTCCTCGTGATCCCGGCGGCCGCGGGCATCGGGGGCGAGGACGAACTGGAGGCGAACCGGACGATCGTGTACAAAGAGGCGCAGTTCTACATGCTCGCGGTCTCGGCGCTGGTCGTGACGTTCGCGCTCGCGGTCATCTACTTCCCGGTCTCGTCGGACCCGATCGTCGGAACGATGCCCCGGTCGCTCGCCGTCATCCCGCTCGCGCTGTACGCGCTGTACCTGTTCATCCAGTACCAGGACGTCGACGACGCGGAGATGGACCGGGTCAGAGACGGGGTGAACGTCGGCCGGGAGTGGGGGAAGCTGGCGGCCGGGCTCGGACTCATCGTCGTCACGGTGGAACGGCTCGTCGCGTCGGTCGAGTCGCTCGGCGTCGCCTTCGGGATCCCCGAGTTCCTCGCCGGCGTCACGATCGTCGCGGCCGCGACGAGCCTCCCCGACACGCTGGTGAGCGTTCGGACCGCGCGCGAGGACCGCGGCGCGACGAGCCTGGGGAACGTCCTCGGGTCGAACACCTTCGACCTGCTCGTCGCGATCCCGCTCGGCGTGCTGATCGTCGGCGAGGTCGCCGTCAACTTCTCGACGGCGGTGCCGATGCTCGGCGTCCTGACCGTCGCGACGGTCCTGCTGTTCGTGACGCTGCGGACGGGGCTGGCGCTGGAACGGCGCGAGTCGTACGCGCTGCTGGCGGCCTACGGGCTGTTCGTCGCGTGGGTCGTCGCCGAGACGGTCGGGGCGACGAACGCGCTCAGAGGAGTGTGAGCGTCCGACGGGCCGGGACTCCTCAGTAGGAGTTCCGCCCGATGATGAAGTACAGGAGGATGCCGAGGATCGGTGCGAAGAACACGATGAGCGCCCAGAGCACGGGCGGGTGGTCGCTGCGGGTCTGCGCGTCGGAGTACGTCCACGCGATCATGGCGAAGTGGACGACGAGCAACAGCAGCCAGATCAGGACGAAGATGCCGGCTGCCGCGCCTTGGAGGGGCAACGGGGACATGTCGCCTGACACCACAACGGCCGCGGACAAGTGCTTTCGGGATCGCTCGCGTGGCCGCTCGGCGAAACCGATAACCGTGTTTACTGGAAATTATTCGCATGGTCAACGCGGTGCGCGCGGTCGGCACCGGGATCGAGTGTCTCGGGGGGATCGGCCTGCTCGCGCTGTCGCGGCTCCTCGACGGCGAGGTGCCCGCCGGCCCCCTCGCGGTCGGATTCGCGGTCGGCTACTGCTACCGTCACGCGCGGGCGACCGCGGGGTGTCGGCGGTTCCGCGGCGGTCCCGGGCGGAGCCTCGGCGTGGCGATGGCGTGGGCGGCGCTCGGCGTCGCGGCCGACCGGTCGATCGACGACCCGGGGGCGAGCCGGGCGTTCGGGGCCGGGCTCGGACTGGGGTCGGCCGGCTACTGGCTCGCCCGCCGCGGGGAGTGAGCGGTTCGACGGGGCGATCCGAATCGGCGCGGGAGTCGGCGCTCCGACGCGGTCGCCGGAGACCGAATCGTTTTGATCCCGCGGTGCCCGGTTCGGGTATGAACCTCCCAGTCGACGCGGACCGGCTCCGCGCGGACATCGAGGCGAACGCGGCGTTCGGGCGGGTCGAGATGAACGACCCGGACGCGCACGCGCGAACGAACCGGACGGGGACGGAGGCCAACCGAGAGGCCAGAGGCCGGCTGGTCGAGCGCCTGCGCGACGCCGGACTCGACGTCACCGTCGACGCGGTCGGCAACGTCCTCGGGACGTGGACCCCGGCGAGCGCCGACCCGGACGCGGCCCCCGTCGTCTCGGGGAGCCACCTCGACAGCGTCCCCGAGGGCGGGATATTCGACGGCCCGCTCGGCGTGTACGCCGCGCTGGAGGCGGTGCGCGCGATGCGCGACGCCGGGGTCGAGCCGGAGCGACCGGTCGGCGTCGTCAGCTTCACCGAGGAGGAGGGCGGCACCTTCGGCAACGGCCTGCTCGGCTCGTCGGTCGCGACGGGCGAGACGGGCCTCGACGAGTCGCTCGCGCTGACGAACGACGACGGAGAGTCGCTCGGCGAGGCGCTCGACCGGATCGGCTACCGCGGGGGCGACGCGGTCGACGCCGCCACCCCGACCGACGCGGAGGGCGCGACGACGACGCTCCACCCCGCGTCGTGGGACGCCTTCTACGAGCTCCACGTCGAGCAGGACACGACGCTGGAGGAGACGGGCGCGGCCGTCGGCGTCGTGACGACGATCACCGGGATCACGCACTGCGAGGCGACGATCGAGGGGGAGGCGAACCACGCGGGCGCGACCGCGATGGGCGACCGCACCGACGCGCTCGCGGCCGCGAGCGAGTTCGTCTTGGACGTCGAGGCGGCCGCCGAGGAGGTCGTCGAGACCGCGTCGGCGTCGGCGGTCGGGACCGTCGGGTCGCTGTCGGTCGAGCCGAACGCGACGAACGTCGTCCCCGGACGCGTCGCGGCCGGCGTGGACGTCCGCGACGTCGAGGCCGAGTCGATGGAGACCGTCGTCGACGCCGCGCGCGACTCCCTCGCCCGGCTGGAACGCGAACGGGGAGTCGAGACCGAGTTCGAGCGCCCGTTCGACGTGGCCCCGACGCCGATGAGCGACCGGCTGCGCGAGGCGGCCCACGGGGCGGCCGTCGCCGCCGACCGCGAGGCGATCGACCTCCACTCGGGGGCGGCCCACGACGCGATGCGGGTCGCGCGCGTCACGGACGCGTCGTTGCTCTTCGCCCCCTCGCGCGACGGGATCTCGCACAACCCCCGCGAGTGGACCGACTGGGACGACTGCGCCGCCGCGACCGAGGTGCTCGCGGGGGCGATGGCGCGCGCCGCGGTCAGCGAGCGGTGATCGTCGTCGGCTCTGACGGCGTCCGCGTCCGCGCCGGCGCAATCGTTTTGCCGGTCGGCCGCGAGCGACGAGCGTGAGACGACCTCTCGGACTCGCGTCGCTCGCGGTCGGGCTGTTGGCGGGGATCGCCGGGACCGTCGCCGGGACGACCGGCGCGCTCGCCGACTGGCCGCCGATCGGCGGGTATCCCGCGGCGGTCGTCGTGGGTCGCTCGCTGCTCGTCGTCGCCGTCGCGGGCGTGGTGTACGGGAGCTACCTGCTCGCGGTCCGGGTGTTAACGCGGGCGGCGAGCAAGCGCCGGGCGCACAACGTCCGGAACCTGCTCCGATTGGCGTTCGGGACCGTCGGGACGGTGGCGACGCTCGCGGTGGCGACGGAGAACTGGCTCGGACTCCTCTTCTCGCTCGGCGTGATCGGCTTCGCGATCACCTTCGCGCTCCAGCAGCCGCTCCTGTCGCTGATAGCGTGGGTGTACATCGCGGTCAAACAGCCGTTCGGGGTCGGGGACCGCGTCCGGATCGACGACGCGAAAGGGGACGTGATCGGCGTCGACTTCCTCGTGACGACGCTGTGGGAGATCAACGGCGAACTGGTCACGACGAACCAACCCTCCGGGCGGGTGGTCACCGTTCCGAACAGCGTCGTCCTCTCGTCGAACGTCGTCAACTTCGGCGGCGGCGGGTCGCCGTACGTCTGGAACGAGGTGCCGGTCCAGGTCGCCTACGAGACGGACCTCGAGTTCGCGCGCGAGGTGATGATCGAGGAGACGACCGACCTGCTCGGTCGGGACATGGCCGACGGCATCGCCGCGTACCGCGAGGCGCTCGCGGAGACGCCCGTCGAACTGGAGGTCCACGACGGACCGACGGTCAACGTCCGTCAGGAGGAGTCGTGGGTCGAGCTGCGCGTCCGGTATCTCACCCATCCGCGGCGCGGTCAGCGCGTGAAGAACCGGCTGTACGAGCGGATCTTGGAGCGGTTCAACGACAACCCCGACCGCGTCGCGTTCCCGGTGAGCCGGAGCCGCTGACCCGGGCGTCGGGAGCCGATCGGCAGCCCTCGGACGCCGGAGGGACGGACGAATTTCGAATGCCGGTCCCACCCGGATGCTGACTTCTCGTTAACGGACGCGCACGGTCGCGGAGCGGCCATGACGCGACGACTTCGGGAGTGAAGTATATACGTCGTCGTGTCTCCGAATCGGTGCCGTTCCGCCATCAGGCGAGAGCCGCCGTTCGTCAATCACCGTCGTAGACCGTCTTTGACGGGTCTTTCGTGGAAATCCTTAGGCCCGTGTACCGGCACATTTATATACTCTCAGAACTAACTATACGTTAACAGCTGGCGATTCGCGGACCTCGCTGTATTTTCGTCGGGGGATCGTCGGACCAACCCATGACAGAGACAGAGACCTACAGCGGCGGCAGTACCGAGCGAGAACGACCGACGGACGCGAGCGACGGGACCGAGAGCGGGGGACGCACGCGCGTCCGATCGATGGAGTCGACGGCCGAAAGGTCCGAGAGCGCCGCGGAGACGACGAGCGAACGCGAGAGCGAGCGGACGACGACCTGCCCCGAGTGCGGCGGACGGCTCGCGAGCGACACGGAACACGGCGAGACCGTCTGTAGCGACTGCGGGCTCGTCGTCGAGGCGGACTCGGTCGACCGCGGGCCGGAGTGGCGCGCGTTCAACTCCGGCGAGCGGGACAGCAAGTCGCGCGTCGGGGCCCCGACGACGAACATGATGCACGACAAGGGGCTGTCGACGAACATCGGCTGGCAGGACAAAGACGCCTACGNCAAGTCGCGCGTCGGGGCCCCGACGACGAACATGATGCACGACAAGGGGCTGTCGACGAACATCGGCTGGCAGGACAAAGACGCCTACGGCAAGTCGCTGTCCGGGCGACAGCGACGGCGGATGCAGCGGCTGCGGACGTGGAACGAGCGGTTCCGCACCCGCGACTCCAAGGAGCGCAACCTCAAGCAGGCGCTCGGCGAGATCGACCGCATGGCCAGCGCCCTCGGCCTCCCGGACAACGTCCGTGAGACCGCGAGCGTCATCTACCGCCGCGCGCTGAGCGAGAACCTCCTGCCCGGCCGCTCCATCGAGGGGGTCGCGACCGCGGCGCTGTACGCCGCCGCGAGGCAGGTGGGGAACCCCCGGAGCCTCGACGAGTTCACCGCCGTCTCTCGGGTGGAGAAGATGGAACTCACGCGGACGTACCGCTACGTCGTCCGCGAACTGGGGCTCCGCGTCCAGCCCGCGGACCCGACGAGCTACGTCCCGCGGTTCGTCTCGCGGCTCGACCTCTCGGACGAGACCGAGCGGCGGGCCCGCGAACTGCTCGACGACGCCGCGAGCGCGGGGATCACGAGCGGCAAGTCGCCGGTCGGTCTCGCCGCCGCCGCGGTGTACGCCGCCGCGCTGCTCTCGAATGAGAAGGTGACCCAGAGCCAGGTCTCCGACGTGGCGGACGTCAGCGAGGTCACCATCCGGAACCGGTACAAGGAGCTGCTCGAGGCGAGCGGCGACGTGGCCGCCTGACGCGGCCCGCCGGATTCGCTACTCCCGGATTCGCCACCCACGTTTTTAACGCGGCCCGGTGTAAGCGGTGACATGGTTGACGCGTTCGTCAGACTCGTCTGTCCGGAGTGTGGCAAGGAGTGGCAGGACAATCCCGCCGACCTTCAGGACCTCCGATCCAACTTCAGCTGTTCGGCGTGTCACGCGACGCGACGGCTGACCGAGTTCATGCGGACGGAGCGCGATCTCGAGGCCGTCAGGCAGTTCCAGTAACCGACCGGGAGATCCCGCGTCTCGACGGATTCGGCAGTCGACCCCGGAGAGTTCGACCCGGCGAGCTTGGTGCGGCGGCTCCCGTCCGATAGTCCCGCGCGTGTCGGGGCCGGCGAGCGGCCCTCGCCCGCGGGCGGGGTGTGCGGCGGAGCCGCGGATGTGCGCGAAACGATCCTGAACGATCTCCGAGAACCCACTTCTCCGCCCCGCTACTCGCGAAATACGTGAAGACCATGGTAACGTGGCTCAAGATAATAATATATACCTCCAGTAGCAAAGAACTGGTACTCATGAAGAAGCAGGAACTCATCCATCTTCACGGTCTCCTCGCGGAGGTACGAAAACAGTGCGAGTTCTGGGACGACGACGTCGACCTCGAAGCGTACGAGGAACTGGGCGTCAAGCCGACATCGATTCACAAGTCGAAGACCGACCACAAAGCGGCCGTTTTCAAGCTGACCGAAGGAATCACCGAGCCGATGGAGTCGTCCGAGTCGGAGCCGCTGGCCCCGACGGCCGACTGAGACCTTCCGCGTACTGCTCCTCGCCGACCGTCCAGTTCACCGCCCAGCGGAGCGACCGGCAGCCGATCGTCGGTACGTTCAGTCGCCGGCGCTTTCCTCGTCGTCGGTCGCCGGCGTCTCCTCGGCGCGGTCGCTCTCCTCGGCGCGGTCGCTCTCCTCGGGGTCGATTTCGGTGACCGACAGCACCTTCAGCGGGATGTTCTGGAGACGCTTTCCGATCTCTTTGCGCGCCACGCGGCTGGCGTGTTCGTCGCGGTCGACGTTGAACACGTCCATCTGAAGCTCCAGAGCGACGAGCGCCTCGTCCGCCGCGACGAACGCCGGATCGAGCTGTTCGCCGCTGGGCGACGTCCGCGTCCCGGCGTCGATCTCGACGTAGTTGAGGTCCGGGTTGAGCATCTCGCCGGTCTTCGAGATGGCGATCCGGACCGCCTCGTCGACGGTCTCCACGTCGTACACCGGAACCGCGGCCTCGACGACGACTCGACAGTCCATCACGTGCGGAGTTACCACGCGAGCGAGTATCAAACTTCGGCCGGCGTCGCCGTTCGTCTCCCTCACTCGCCGCCGGCGCGGAGGTAGTAGAACACGTACGTCTGCGCGTACCCGGAGAACTCCCCGCCGAACTGCTCGCGGATCGCCCGCGACGTCGCCGCGTAGCTCCCGCGGTCGCAGTCGGGGTAGTACTCCTCGATGGTGGTGCGGATCCAGGTGTCGAGCGGCACCGCTTCGAGGAAGCCGAGCGAGAACAGCAGCACGCAGTCGGCGACCTTGTCCCCGACGCCGACGAACCGCGTGAGCGACTCGCGGGCGTCCTCGTACGGCAGGTCGACCGCCTCCCGGGGGTCCGCCTCGCCGCTCGCGACCATCTCGGCCGTGCGCTGAACGTACGGCGCGCGGTAGCCCAGAGAGAGGTCGCGGAGTTCGCTCTCCGTGCGCGCGGCCAACTGCTCCGGCGTCGGGAAGGCGCGGTACGTCTCGTCGCCGAGCGCGACCCCGTCGCCGTACGTCTCCCGGAGTCGACGCTGCATCCCGTGGATACGGGCGACGCGCATCTGCGCCGAGCAGATGAACGAGATCAGGCAGGGGAACACCGGGTCGCGGATCAACCGCAGTCCCTCGTAGGCGTCGTACGCGCGTTCCAAGAGCGGGAGGTCCGGCGTGGCGTCCACGATCGCGTCGAGGTCGTCGTCGAGCCGGAGCAGGTGGGTCAACAGCGGCTCGGCGTCGGTCGACGCCTCCCAGCGGAGCGTCCCGTCGTGGACGCCCCCCTCCTGTCGGACCCGGACCGCGACGCGCTCGTCGGTCACGCCGGGGATCGGGTCGACGACGGTCTCGTACCACGCGTCGCCGCCGTGCGCGTGGAGTTCGTCGTAGGTGTCGCCGTCCGCGCGGTTCCAGAGGTAGCTCTGTCCGCTTTCGAGCGTCGCCTGAAGGTCGAACGGTCCGGCCAAGTCGTCGACGTCGATCGCCCCGCGTTCCATCGTGTTCGGACAGGAGCCCCGTGGACATCGAGGTTTCGGTCCCGGACCGCCGCCGAGGACGGCTTTTTGTCCGCCCGACCCGTACCGCGGGTATGCCGACGTACAGGCGGACGACTCGGGTGCCGGCCCCGATCGAAGACGTGTGGGAGTTTCACTCCACGGTCGACGGACTGCGAGAACTCACCCCCGACTGGATGCGCCTCCGGATCGGCGGCGTCGAGGGGCCGGACGGGGAGTCAGACCCCGAGGTCCTCGTCGCCGGGTCGACGATCGAGATGTCGATCAGGCCGTTGGGGGTCGGGCCGCGACAGCGGTGGACCTCGCGAATCACCGAGCGCGGGCCCGAAGGAACGACCGCCCCCGAGCGCTCTGCCCGGTTCGTCGACGAGATGGAGGGCGGCCCGTTCCGACGCTGGGAACACACACACGCCTTCTACGCTGACGGCGACGAGACCCTCCTCGTCGACACGGTCGCCTACCGGCTGCCGCTCGGACCGCTCGGTGACGTCGCCGGCCCGCCGGCGAAGATCGGGTTCGAAGGGATGTTCCGCGACCGACACCGTCGGACGGTCGAACGCTTCTCCGAAAACTGAACGCGCCGCAGACCGCGTAGCGGACCGCCTACGGCGACGCGGCCTGCGTCGCGTCCGCGCCGAAGGTGAGTTCGAAGACGGCACCGTCCTCGTTTCTCGCCTCGATGTCCCACTCGTGCGCCTCGACGATGCGGTCGACGATCGCCAGCCCGATCCCGGAGCTGTCGGCCGACGAGACGCCCGAGTCGAAGACCGTGTCGACCACCTCGACCGGGATTCCGGGACCGTCGTCCGCGACGTACAGCCCCCTGTCTCCGCCCTCGGCGAGCGGTCCGATCTCTATCGTCACGTCCCGGCCGCCGTGATCGATCGCGTTCCGGAAGAGGTTCTCGAACGCCTGCCGGAGCCGGCTCGGGTCGGCCTCGACGCGGCCGATCTCGTCGGCGATCGTGAGGGTCGCGTCGGGTGCGCGCACCGACTGCCACGCGTCCTCCGCGACGGCCTCGACCGGGACCGGCTCCGTGTCACCGATCGCCTCGCCGCGCCGAGCGAGCATGAGGAGGTCGTCGATCAGCGTCTCCATGCGGTCGACCGCGCCGCTCATGGCCTCGTAGCGCGCCGGCGAGAGTTCCTCCTCGGAGAGCGAGAGGTATCCCGAAAGCACGTTGAGCGGGTTCCTGAGGTCGTGTGAGACGACGGCGCTGAACTGTTCGAGCTGTTCGGCCTGCCGCCGGAGCGCCCTCCGGCGATCGTTTCGGGCGACCGTGTGCGCGACGAGGTCGCCGAGCGTGCGGTACAGGTCGACCTCCTCGTCCGTCCACACCCGGCGGTCGTCCGACTCGAACGCGACGATCCCGCTCAGTTCCCAGTCGACGACGAGCGGCACGTGAACCGTCGCCGACGGTCGCTCCCCCGTCTCGTCGCCCCCGTCGCCAGCGGACGCGGGAGCGGTGGGGGGACGGGCGACGTTCGCGAACGTCGACAGCTGATCGGGCTCGGGGAACTCCTCGAACGCGGTCGGTTCCGGTTCGAATCCGTCGGGACACCAGCTGTACGCGGGCACGAACCGCCCCTCGTCCTCCCGGTAACAGACGATCCGGTCGAGTTCGGCGTGTTCGCCCACGTTCTCCATCGTCCACTCGATCTTCGTGCCGACCTCGTCGGTCCGCGTACTCATCAGCGTCGTCCCGGCGTCAAGCAGCACCTCGGCGAGACGGGCGACGTCGTCGTCGCCCAGTCGGACGCGATCGGGATCCGCTCGGCTCGCGAGACGCTCGACGAGTCGAGCGACCTCGTCGGGGCCGTCGGCGGCCGAGTCCCGCCCGCCCGCCTCCACCACGTCGTCCACGCCGGCGGACAGCAGGGTGCGGATCGTCGCCGTCGTCGCCTCGTCGACGAGCGCTATCACCGGCACGTTCGACGGGAGGGCGTCGAGACGGTCTCTCACGGCCCCGTCCGCCGCGGCCGCGGCGGTGACGACCACTCCGCAGGTCGCGTTCAGCGGGCTCTCGCCGTCGCGGTCCGTGTCGAGGTCGGCCGGGGCGAGCGCGCGAAACGTCGGGTGGGGGCCCTCCCAGGCGGCGTCGACCGCGCGGGACACGCGTTCGCCGGCGCTCGCGTCGTCGCCCACGAACGCGACGACTGTTCGCCGGTCCATACCCTGTTCAGTCGGCCGGCTGGCTTCAACGTTTATCCCAAAATATCGAGGCTGAAAACGCTACTTGCGGTCGGCGGCCGCCGTGACGTAGATGCCCAGGAGGACAACGCAGCCGCCGGACACAGTCGCCGGCGTCGGAGCCTCCGAGAGCAACACGAACGCGAGCAGGGTCGCGCCGACCGGTTCGCCGAGCAGCGAGACGGAGACGACGCTCGATTCGAGGTGTGCGAGCGCCCAGTTGAGGACGGTGTGGCCGAGCAGCCCCGGCCCCGCCGCCAGCCCGGCGAACAGCAGCCACTCCCGGGGCGGGTATCCCGTGAGCGGACGACCGGTCGCGAGGACGAAGGCGAGCAGCACGACCACGCAGACGCCGTACACGACCGTGACGTAGGGGATCAGCGAGATACGCTGGCGCAGCGAGCGTCCCGCCAGCACGTAGCCCGCAGCGGCGACCGCACCGGACAACGCGAGCGCGTTCCCGTACAGGGGACGGGGACCGACCGCCACGCCAGCGAGGAGGTCGCCCAAGGACATCGACACCATCCCGACCACGGCGACCGCGATGCCCGCACCCATGCGACGCGTGACCCGCTCGCGCAACAGCAGCCACGCGCCGAGCGCGACGAACACCGGTTGGGCCTGAACCAGCGTCACGCTCGCCGCGACGCTGGTCCACCGGAGGCTCTCGAACCACGCCGCGAAGTGGACGGCGAGTGCGACCCCAGAGAGGGCCGCGAACGCGAGGTCCCGAGAGCGGATCCGGGCGAACTCGCCGCGGTACCGCCACGCGGCGACCGAGGCCAGCGGCAGGGTCGTGAACAGCACCCGGTAGAACGCGGCGACCGAGCTCGGCGCGTCGCTCAAGCGTACGAGGATCGCGCCCGCGCTCACGGCGGCGACCGCGACCGCCAGTCCCGCGCTCGGTGACACCGCCGGCTTCGAGGTCATCGGATCTCGCGGCCGTTCGAGCGGCGGGCGCTTACCGGTTTCGAGTGGTGGACGTGCCCGTCCGGAGGAACGTACCCACCGACGGACGCAGCGACGGAAACTTGACCTCTCGGCTCGAACCGCAGCCAATGTGTGCGGACACGTTCGGCGTCGGCATCCGCGTCGCCGAGACGGAACTCCGCGTCGTCGTCGGCGTCCCCTCCGACATCGACGCCGGGTGGACCGACCCCGAGGCGTTCCAATCGCTCGTCGCGGAGACGGTGTGGGAGCGGCTCGACCGACGCCGAACCCTGGAGGCGGTCGCCGCCCGATACGACACCGGCGAGACGGCTCCGCTCGGGAGCGTGACAATCGAACCGGACGGGACCGTCGTGGAGACGGACCTCAACCGCGTCGGAGAGACAGACGACTGACAAGTTGGGTGGGAAAACGTCGCGAGCGGCGGCTCAGTCGTCCGACCCGCTCGCCTCAACCGCGACGCCGATGGCCCACGCGCGGTCCGGCCGGTACGCGGTGAGATCGTATCGGGTCGGCCCCACGGTCTCGCTCCACGTGTCCAGCGCGCCGAGCGTCACCAAGCCCGACAGCGTCGCGCCGAGCGTTCGCGGCGTCGTCTCCGGATCCGCCAGCGCGGCGTGGACCTGTTTCGACTGCGGGTAGTTGCGGTCGCACGCCTCGACCCCTCGCTTGGCCTCCGCCCAGTGCCGACGGACGTACCCGAAGGTAGTCGGGTCCTCGCGCGCGAGCCGTTCGACCGCGTCCGCCTCAGGGTCGGTACCGACGAGCGAGTCGACGCTGTCACCGACTCGGGACACCAGTTCCACGGGACTCCCGGAAGAGTATCCGAGCGCGATCCGATTCGCTCGCCCCTCAAACCGCTTCAGGAGCCGGTCCGTGAACGCGACCGCGGAGTCAGACCCGTTGCGCGCGGCGACGGGGGCGAGGTCGTCGATCACCAGATCGACCGTCCCCGAAGGGACGCCGTCGAAGTGAGACGCCACGGCGTCGAGCACCCGCTCGTTCACGGCCCCGCGACCGAGCACCGTGTACGCGAGCCCTTCGTTCGCCATGACCTGCGTCGACGAGGCGGCCCCGCTCCGGGCGACGTCGCTCGCGTCGACCACCGCCTCCCGACTCGGCGGTCCCGCGGCCGTCCGCCACCAACCCGATCGCCAGGTCTCAACGTCGGTCCCGAACAACACCGACACCACCCGCTCCGCGGCGATCTCGTCGCGAACCGACGGACGATCCCCACAGGCCAGCCGCACCGTGGCGTCGGCGTCGTTCGGTCCGTCCATGACACCTTAGCTTCACCGACAAAACTCATAAACTTACGCATGATACTATCAGTACTGATATGACTATCCGCGATCGGGGACACCGGTCGCTCGGAGCCTAGTGACCGAGCACACCGTCGCCGCTCAACGGTGCCGTCGAGGCCACCGCACAGCGGCACCGACCTCGCGTGCCCGTACGACTATCGATCAGTCGTAACCGGTCGTTGATCGCGAGCGCGGGGGCTCGCGGGTACATGAAATGAAAACAGCCCGCGGGCATTACGCCCGCGGGCTGAATAGTGAGAGCTAATCGCTCT
>NZ_AOJD01000062.1 GCF_000337415.1 Halorubrum tebenquichense DSM 14210
ACGTCGACGTACTCACCCGCCGAGTCGACAGAGTCAGCCAACCACCCGAGGTTTCGAGACCCACGAACGTACGTCCCATCTTCGATTAGTCCATCAAGTTCCGCGAGACGGTCCTCGGTAAGGACCTGGTCGAACGTCTTAGGATCGAGTAACGCTCGTGCAATCATCACCACATGAGACATGGCAGAGTCGTACTCTGCAGAGACGACGAGCGTATTCTCGTCCTCAAGGTAGCCCCACCCGGCTTCTCCCCGGTCAGATTTGGGTTCGACAGGGTAGTTTGTCACACTAACGCCTTTCTTCGGCGGTGTCTTCGCCGCTGAGACCGTCTCTGCGTACGAAAGATAGTCCACACCGTGATACCGAGGTAAGCGAACCCGTCCGTCCGGCGTCGTCGACGCCTCACCTTC
>NZ_AOJD01000063.1 GCF_000337415.1 Halorubrum tebenquichense DSM 14210
GACGACAGGGTCGAACGACTGACGTCGCTTCTCGTCTCGGTCTTCAAACAACAGTCGCCGGACTACGTGGTTCCCGTACGTCGCCGCAATCGGCGCGTTCTTCGCAAGCGTCGTTGCTAACAACTCGGCATTGTCCTCCCCGTATCGCTCCGGGTGTCGGTTGTAGTCGGGTAAGCGAGCCTCCCAAACGACGTCAATATCGAGTAAATCGAGGACGTGAAACGCGGTTCCCGCGAGACCCATCGCCGTTTTCGTGATTCGACTCAGGTACTCGGACGTCTCACACTCGTAGTCCTCATGTGCAAGTGACCGCGTCATGTCGAGTAGCTCGTCTCTCGCGTCCTCGAGGACGTCGACGTACTCACCCGCCG
>NZ_AOJD01000064.1 GCF_000337415.1 Halorubrum tebenquichense DSM 14210
ATCGCGGCCGAGGAGCGCGTGCGAGGGACGCGGCGAACGCGAGCGGCGAAGCCGCGAGCCGTGAGCCGCGAGGTTGGGGAGGCGTGAGGTGCGTTGCTGCGAGAGAAGACGGATCTACGGAACTACTCCGACCGAGACGAACAACTCCCTGTCCGGCTCGTGTAGTGAGGAACCGCACCGGCCGAGATTCCCGCGAGCGGAGCGAGCGGGAGTCAGGCCGGTGGATTTTCGAACGAAGTGAGAAAATGCACCGGCCGAGATTTGAACTCGGGTTGCAACCATGGCAAGGTTGCGTGATACCACTACACTACCGGTGCGTGCTTCGCATCCGATCGTAGCCGGAGTCGGAGATATAAGGGTTCCGAACGACGGTCGGCGGAAGGGTCATCGGTGCCGCGTCCCCATGTCGGGTCGAACGCAACCAATGGCCGACAGTTCCCCCCGGATCGACAGACGCACCGCCCTCCGCGCGACCGGCGGCCTCGTCGGGACCGGAGCCCTCCCCGCGCTCGCCGGGTGTCTCGGCGGCGAGGGTGACGACGGTGACGGCGAGGACGGCGACGACCCGCCGCCGGACGACGGCGCGGACGTGGACTACGCAGTCGAGACCGTCGCGGAGGGGTTCGAGAACCCGTGGGGGATCGCGTTCCTGCCCGGCGACGGCCGCCTACTCGTCACCGAGCGGCCGGGCCGGCTCTCGCTCGTCGACCCCGCGGACGGGACCGTCGAGGAGGTCGCGGGCGCGCCCGAGGTGTTCGCGGAGGGACAGGGCGGCCTGCTCGACGTCGCGGTCCACCCCGACTATCCGGACGACGGCCGGGTCTACCTCACCTACAGCGCGACCCGCGACGGCGAGCGCGGCGCGACGACGCACGTCGGGGCCGGGCGGCTCCCGCTCGACGGCGACGACGGGCCCGCGCTTGAGGGGTTCGAGGCCATCTTCGCCGCCGAGCCGTTCCGCGAGGGCGCGAACCACTTCGGGTCGCGGGCGACGTTCGGTCCCGACGGCGCGCTGTTCGTCAGCGTCGGCGACAGACGCGACACGAACTTCGGCCCCGACCACGTCTCGCAGGACCGGTCGACGGAGCTGGGCGCGACGCTGCGGCTCACGCCCGACGGCGACGCTCACCCGGAGAATCCCTTCTCCGACGACCCCGATGCGGCCGACGCGCTGTACAGCTACGGCCACCGCAACCCGCAGGCGATGGCCGTGCGCTCCGAGACGGGCGCGCTCTGGCAGTGCGAACACGGCGAGGAGGACGGCGACGAGATCAACGTCGTCGAGCGCGGGCGGGACTACGGCTGGCCGGTCGCCAGCGAGGCCTGTCGCTACGGGACCGACGAGCCGTTTGCCCCGGCGCACGACGAGCGCGAGGGCGTGACCGCGCCGGTCCACTACTGGCCGTGCGGCTCCGGCGGCTTCCCGCCGAGCGGGGCTGTCTTCTACGACGGCGACGCGTTCCCCGAGTGGCGCGGCGACCTCCTCGCCGGGACGCTCGCGGCGCAGTACCTCGGTCGGTTCACGGTCGCGGGCACGGGTGCCGAGGGGGCGTCGGTGACGGAGCGCGAGCCGCTGCTCGCCGACCGGGAGTGGCGGATGCGCGCGGTCGCGGTCGAACCGGCCACCGGCCACCTCTACGTCGCGGTCGACGACGGCGACGCGCCGATCGCGCGGATCGTTCCGGCGTGAAGGTCGTCACCGTCCCGGCCTCTCCCCCCGCCACCGCGGTGACGGTTCGCACGGTCTCGACGTCGAATTCGACCGCCAGACCCCGTGTGAACGCGGCACAGCCGGAGATCGGGACCGCTATCCTTTTACGGTGGCGTCCGAAATCGAGGGGTACAGTCTCGCCACGATGCGTACCGAAGACGGGCTCACGATCTGTGTACCGTCTTCGCTCGTTCGGGAGGCCGAGGATGACCGCGAGGCGACTCGCAAACTCGGCTACGTCGCCCGTGCGGCGGCGGTGTTCCGGGCGGATCGGCTGGTCGTCTTCCCCGACTCGGAAGGCGACGGTCGACGGGGCGGGGAGTACGTCCGCACCGTGCTGGGGTACGCCGCGACGCCCCCGGAGCTCCGGAAGGACCTCTGGGGGCAGCGCGACGAACTCCGGTACGTCGGTGTACTCCCCCCGCTCCGCGTGCCGTGGCGGACCGGCTCGACCCCTAGCGGGGGAGAGTCGAAAACACAGGGACTCGTGACCGAGGTCGGACCTGAAGGCCGCGTCCGGGTCAATTCCCCGCTGGGGGAACACCCGATCTCCCTGCTCGTTCCCTCCGGAATGGAGGTCGAGCAGGGGGAGCGCGTCACCATCAGGGTCTCTTCGAGAGAACCGGTCCGCGCCCGCATCACCGGGAAGCCCGAGGCGGGCTTCCAGGTCGTGGCCGCGGACCTGTCGGAAGCGCTCGCCGGCGACGGACTGGCCGTCGCGACGTCGCGACACGGGGAGGAACTCTCCGTCTCGCGGCTCGGCGACCTCGTCTCGGACGCCCGCGAGGCAGGCGGTTACACCGTCGCCTTCGGCGCGCCCGAGCGGGGGCTTCCGGAGATGCTCGGGCTCTCGCCCGACCGCATTCGAGCGGCCGTCGCCGACGGCCGCTCGGTCGAACCCGATCCGGGGTTCGACCTCTGGCTGAACACGATCCCGGCACAGGCGAGCGAGGTCGTCCGGACGGAGGAGGCTCTGTTCGCGACCCTCGGCTCGCTCACACTCACGGAGTAAACACATGCCACAACCAAGCCGACCACGAAAAGGCTCGCTGGGCTACGGCCCGCGCACCCGCGCAGACAGCGAGGTGCCGCGCATCCGTTCGTGGCCAGAAGACGACGGGGCCCCTGCGCTGCAGGGATTCGCCGGCTACAAAGCCGGGATGACCCACGTCATGATGGTCAACGACGAGGCGAACTCGCCGCGTGAGGGAATGGAGGAGGCCGTTCCCGTCACCGTCGTCGAGACGCCGCAGATGTACGCCGTCGCCGTGCGAGCCTACGAAGAGACGCCGTACGGACAGAAGCCGGTCGCAGAGGTCTGGAGCGGCGAGTTCCACGAGGAGCTCGACCGCGCCCTCGACCTGCCGGCGGAAGACACCTTCGAGGCCGACGCGGAGGAGCTGCGCGCGCTGCTCGACGACGACGTCGTCGACGACGTGCGCGTCATCACCCACACCGCGCCCTCGGAGCTCTCGAACGTGCCCAAGAAGAAGCCCGACGTCATGGAGACGCGCGTCGGCGGCGGCTCCTTGGAGGAGCGCGCCGACTTCGCGCTGGACCTGGTCGCCGAGGGCGGTGCCCACGAGTTCGGCGACGTCTTCCGCGCGGGACAGTACACCGACGTCTCCGGCATCACGAAGGGCAAGGGGACGCAGGGTCCCGTCAAGCGGTGGGGCGTTCAAAAGCGGAAGGGCAAACACGCCCGTCAGGGATGGCGGCGTCGGATCGGGAACCTCGGTCCGTGGAACCCCTCGCGCGTCCGCTCGACCGTGCCCCAGCAGGGCCAGACCGGCTACCACCAGCGCACCGAGCTCAACAAGCGCCTCATCGACTTCGGCGAGGGCGACGACGCCTCCGTCGACGGCGGCTTCGTCAACTACGGCGAGGTCGACGGCGAGTACGCGCTCATCAAGGGCTCGCTGCCGGGACCGGACCAGCGCCTGCTGCGCTTCCGCCCGGCCATCCGGCCGAACGACCAGCCGCGCCTCGACCCCGAGGTCCGGTACGTTTCAACCGAATCCAACCAGGGATAACCAATGAACGCAACAGTACACGACCTGGACGGCGACGAGGCCGGCACGATCGATCTGCCGGACGTCTTCGAGACCGCGTTCCGACCGGACCTCATCGGTCGCGCGGTCGGTGCCGCCCAGGCCAACCGAAAGCAGGCCTACGGGGCAGACGAGTTCGCCGGGCTGCGGACGCCCGCCGAGTCGTTCGGCTCCGGCCGCGGGCTCGCGCACGTGCCGCGTTCCGAGAACGTCGCCCGTCGCGTCCCGCACGCCGTGTCGGGGCGCGCCGCGCACCCGCCGAAGGCCGAGAAGGACCAGACGAAGAAACTGAACGACAAGGAGCGACAGCTCGCCATCCGGTCGGCCATCGCGGCCACGACCGACGCCGAGCTCGTCGCCGAGCGCGGCCACGCGTTCGACGATGACCTCGAGCTCCCGCTCGTCGTGAGCGACGAGTTCGAGGACCTCCAGAAGACGCAGGAGGCCCTGAGCGTGCTCGAAGCCGTCGGCGTCGACGCCGACATCGAGCGCTCCGAGGAGGGCCGCTCCGTCCGCGCCGGACAGGGCAAGGCCCGCGGCCGAAAGTACCGCCAGCCGAAGTCCGTCCTCGTCGTCACCAGCGAGGAGCCGTCCCGCGCCGCCCGCAACCTCGCGGGCGTCGACGTCGCGACCGCCGACGAGGTCAACGCGGAGGACCTCGCGCCGGGCGCGCACCCGGGCCGACTCACGCTGTGGACCGAAAGCGCCGTCTCGGAGGTGGCCGACCGATGAACTCGATCATCGAGCATCCGATCGTCACCGAGCAGGCGATGAACGAGATGGACTTCAACAACAAGCTCCTGTTCCTCGTCGACGTGGACGCGACCAAGCCGGAGATCAGCTCCGAGGTCGCCGACCGCTACGACGTGGGCGTCACGGACGTGAACACGCAGGTGACGCCGCAGGGCGAGAAGAAGGCGATCGTCACCCTCTCCGAGGACGACGACGCGACCGAAATCGCCTCGCGCATCGGGGTGTTCTAAGATGGGACGACGAATTCAAGGACAACGGCGCGGACGCGGCGGCCCGACGTTCCGGGCCCCCTCCCACCGTTACAAGGCGGAACTGTCGCACAAGAAGCTCGAAGACGTGGACACGATCACCGGCGAGATCGTCGGGATCGAACACGACCCCGCCCGCTCGGCTCCGCTCGCGGAGATCGAGTTCGAGGACGACGACCGTCGGCTCGTGCTCGCGCCGGAAGGCGTGCGCGTGGGCGAGACGATCCAGGTCGGCGTCTCGGCGGAGATCAAGCCGGGCAACACGCTCCCGCTGGCGGAGATCCCCGAGGGCGTCCCGGTCTGTAACGTCGAGAGCAACCGCGGGGACGGCGGGAAGTTCGCGCGCGCCTCCGGCGTGTCGGCGACGCTTCTCACCCACGACCGCGACGTCGCGGTCGTCCAGCTCCCCAGCGGCGAAGTGAAGCGGCTCGACCCCCAGTGCCGCGCCACGATCGGCGTGGTCGCGGGCGGCGGCCGGACGGAGAAACCCTTCGTCAAGGCCGGGAACAAACACCACAAGATGAAGGCGCGCGGCACGAAATACCCGCGCGTCCGCGGCGTCGCGATGAACGCCGTCGACCACCCCTTCGGTGGCGGTGGTCGCCAACACCCCGGACAGCCGAAGTCCGTCTCGCGGGACGCCCCGCCGGGACGCAAGGGGGGTGACATCGCATCCAAGCGCACCGGACGAGGTGGCAACAAATGAGTTCAGATTACCGAACCGGCCGCGAGGACAAGGAGTTCGCCTACCGCGGTCACTCGCTCGACGAGCTGCAGGAGATGGACGTAGACGAGGTCGCGGAACTGCTCCCCGCACGCCAGCGGCGAAGCATCGTTCGCGGACTCGGCACCGAACAGCAGAAGCTGCTGGAGACGGTCCGGAGCCGCGACAAGGAGACGACGGCCGACGACCCGATCCGGACGCACCTGCGCGATATGCCGGTGCTGCCGGAGTTCGTCGGCGTCACCTTCGCCGTGTACAACGGACACAGCTTCGAGCGCGTTCAGGTCGAGCCCGAGATGATCGGGCACTACCTCGGTGAGTTCCACCTCACCCGAAGCACCGTCGAACACGGCCAGGCCGGCATCGGCGCGACCCGGTCCTCGAAGTTCGTGCCCCTCAAGTAACCCATGGGAATCAACTACAGCGTCGAGGCCGACCCGGAGACCACCGCCAAGGGGATGCTCCGCGACCGGCCCATCAGCGTGAAGGACAGCAAGGAGATCTCCCGAGAGATCAAAGGCGAGACGGTCGCCGACGCGGAGGAGTTCCTCCATGAAGTCATCGACGAGGAGACCTCGGTGCCGATGCGCCAGCACAACGCCGGCGCGGGCCACCGCTCCGACATCGACGGCTGGGACGCGGGACGGTACCCCGAGAAGGCCGCCAAGGACTTCCTCAAGCTCTTGGAGAACGTCAAGAACAACGCCGACGAGCAGGGGTTCGACGGCGAGGAGATGGTCATCAAACACGTCGCCCCCCACAAGGTCGGCGAACGCCCCGGTCGGAACCCCCGCGCCGCGGGCGCGACGGAGTGGAACACCACGCTCGCCGACGTCGAACTGATCATCGAGGAGCCGGAGGCTGACAACTAATGGCTGACGAACACCAATTCATCGAGGACGGCCTGCGCCGTTCCCAGATCAACGAGTTCTTCGCGGACGAGCTCGGCCGCGCCGGCTACGGCGGGATGGACGTCGCCCAGACGCCGATGGGCACGCAGATCGTCTTGAAGGCCGAAAAGCCCGGCATGGTGATCGGGAAGGGCGGGAAGAACATCCGCAAGATCACCACCGAGCTGGAGGACCGCTTCGACATGGACGACCCGCAGATCGACGTTCAGGAGGTCGACGAGCCCGACCTGAACGCCCAGATCGTCGCGGACCGTCTCGCGAACGCCCTCGAACGCGGCTGGTACTTCCGGAAGGCCGGTCACACGACGATCGACCGGATCATGGACGCCGGCGCGCTGGGTGCCGAGATCGTCCTGTCCGGCAAGGTCACCGGCGCGCGCTCTCGCGTCGAGAAGTTCAACCGCGGCTACATCAAGCACAACGGCGAGCCCGCCGAGGAGGTCGTCGACCACGGCCAGGGCGTCGCGGTCATGAAGCTCGGGACGATCGGCGTCAACGTGAAGATCATCCCGCCGGGCGCGACCCTGCCCGACGACTTCGAGGTCCGCGAGGACGCCGAGGTCCCGGAGGTCGAGCAGGCCGCGGCCGCGGGCGACGACGAAGGCGTCGAGGCGCTCTTAGAGGAAGAGCCCGAGGAGGTCCCGGACGTCGGGGCCGACGACGACGTTGAGGTCCCCGACGAGGACCCCGCCGAGGTCATCGACGAGGAGGTCGTCGAGGAAGTCGTCGAGGAGACGCAGGACACGGCCAGCGAGGCGACCGACGTCGCCGAAGAGGAGCCGGTCGGCGACGCGGAGGCCGACGAGCTCGACGAGCTCGACGAAGAGATCGAGTCCGAGGCGGCCGACCTCGTCGCGGAGATGGAGGCGGCCGACGAGGAAGACGAGGAGGACGAGTAAATGGCGATACTGTACACCGACGAGATCCGCGACATGACCGCTGCGGAGCGGCAGGTCGAACTCGAGGAGCTCGAGACCGAGCTGCTCAACTCGAAGGCGCAGCGGGCGGCCGGCGGCATGCCGGAGAGCCCGGGCCGCGTCAACGAGCTGAAGAAGACCATCGCGCGGATCAAGACGATCCAGACGGAAGAAGGCGACTTCGACGAGGAACAGTGAGATGATCTCCCCCGACACCCTCGTTCGACACGAACTCGTCGGCCTCCCGGTTCGGGTGGTCGACGCCGACAGCGACGCCCGCGTTGGCCTCGCCGGTCGCGTGCTCGACGAGACGTTCGGCACCCTCGTGGTCCGGACGGAGTCGGGGGACAAGCGCGTGCCCAAGTCGGGCGCGACGTTCGAGTTCGGCGTCGTCGAGACGCCGACCGCTCGCACAGATGAAGCCGCCGGCGACGGTCAGTCGCCGGGGTCCGCGTCCCAACTCGGGTCGGATACTACGGGGGTCCGCCCCCGTCAGTCTGGCCCGTCCGGATCCACAAGCGCCGTCGACGGTGACGGTGCGGGTCCGGCGAGCCGGCGAGGCGAGTGCAAAGACGCGGTCTACGCGACGGTGGATGGCGATCGGTTGCGACATCGACCCGCCGAACGCACCGAACGAGGTGCCACACAATGGCGATAGGAATCGACGTACCCACGCCTCCGGAGCCAGACAACCCGGAGGATTACGACTACGAGAAGTGCCCGTTCTACGGGCAGCTCTCCGTCCGCGGCCAGACCCGCGAGGGAACGGTCGTGTCGACGGATATGGAAAAGACCGTCATCGTCGAGCGAGAGTACGACGTGTTCGTGCCGAAATACGATCGGTACATGAAGCGTCGCTCGCGCATCCCGGCCCACGTGCCGGGCGTGCTCGACTCGCTCGAAGTCGGTGACGAAGTGACAATCGCGGAGACGCGACCGCTCTCGAAGACGAAGTCCCACGTCGTCGTCGAGATCCTGTCGGGTGATCAGTGATGGAGGCGCTCAAGGCCGACGTCACGCAGGGGCTCTCGAAGGGCTCGCTCATCACGTGCGCCGACAACACCGGCGCTCGTGAGCTGAAGGTCATCTCCGTGTCGGGCTACTCCGGCACGAAGAACCGACACCCGAAGGCAGGGATCGGCGACAAGGTGACCGTCTCGGTCACGAAAGGGACCCCGGAGATGCGGCGGCAGGTGCTGGAGGCGGTCGTCGTCCGTCAGCGCAAGCCGATCCGCCGTCCGGACGGCACGCGTGTGAAGTTCGAGGACAACGCGGCCGTCATCATCGACGACCTCGAGGAGCCGCGGGGCACGGAGATCAAAGGCCCCGTCGCCCGCGAGGTCGCCGAACGATTCGGGAGCATCGCCTCGACCGCGACGATGATCGTCTAACTATGACGAAACAGCCACGCAAACAGCGAAAACGGTCGGAGACCGCGCCGCTCCACGAGCGGCAGAATCAGGTCCGGGCCACCCTGACCGAGGACCTCCGCGCGGAGTACGGACAGCGGAACGTCCGCGTCAACGCCGGCGACACCGTCGAGGTGCTTCGCGGCGACGCGGCCGGCACGGAGGCGGAGGTCGTCTCCGTCGACCTGTCCGCCGAGCGGATCACGGTCGAGGACGTCACCGTCGAGAAGGCCGACGGGGAAGAGGTTCCCCGCCCCATCCCGGCGAGCAACGTCCGGGTGACCGAACTGGATCTGGAAGACGAGCGCCGCGAGGCGCGGCTCCAGGAGGACAACGAATGACGCGACACCAGAAGCGACTGTCAGTACCGAACTCCTGGCCGGTCGAGCGCAAGACGGACACGTTCACGGTGAAGGCGGGCGCGGGCCCGCACGGCGAGGCGGGCGTTCCGCTCGTCGTCCTGCTTCGGGACGTGCTCGGTTACGTCGACTCGACGAAGGAGGCGCGCTACGCGCTGAACAACGACTCGATCCTCGTCAACGGGGACGCCATCTCGGACGAACAGCGTCCGATCGGGATGTTCGACATCCTGGCGTTCCCCGAGCGCGGGGAGTACTTCCGCGTCTTCCCCGACGAGGGCGGTCGGCTCGCGCTGACCCCCGTCGACGAGGAGGCCGCGGGCAGCCGGCTCGGGAAGATCACGAACAAGACCGTCGTCCCCGGCGGCGTCGTTCAGCTGACGCTCCACGACGGGACGAACGTCCGCGTCGACGACGACGCGGACTACGACACGAACGACTCGATCGTCGTCGACAACGAGACGAAGGAGATCGTCGCCCACTTCGAGTACGAGGAGGGCGCGCTCGTGACCGCCGTCGCCGGCCAGCACGCCGGGCAGATCGGCGAGATCGACGACATCGACGTGACCCTCGGCTCCGGAGACAACACCGTGACCGTCGCCAGCGAGGACGGCGGCTACGAGACGGTCGAGGAGTACGTCGTCGTGATCGACGAGAACTTCACCGACGACGACGAGGCAGGTGATTCGGATGAGTGAAGCCGAGAGCGCCGACCACGAGATGCGCGAGCCGTACCTCGAGAAGGTCGTCGTCCACATGGGCGTCGGGCAGGGCGGTGAACCCCTCGCCGACGCCGAGGAGATCATCGAGGAGATCACGGGCCAGCAGTCGGTCCGGACCACCTCGAAGCGCACCATCGCCGAGTTCGGGATCCGCAAGGGCGACCCGATCGGCGTCAAGGTGACGCTGCGGGGCGAGGACGCGCACGCGTTCCTCGAAACCGCGCTTGACCTGGTCGAGGTCGGTCGAAGCCAGTTCGACGACACGGGTAACCTCAGCTTCGGGGTCGAGGACCACACCGACTTCCCGAGCCAGGAGTACGATCCCAACACCGGGATCTACGGTCTCGACGTGACGACGACGATCGTCCGTCCCGGCTACCGCGTCTCGAAACGCGACAAGGCGACGGGGACGATCCCCGCCCGCCACCGAATGACAGCCGAGGACGCGGCCGCGTTCCTCGAAACGAACTTCGACGTCGAGGTAACCGAATGAGCGAAGCGAACAACGACACGGGCGAGCACGCCGCGAAGCGCACCGACTCCCGGCACACGTGCCGGCGGTGCGACCGCGAGCAGGGACTCGTCGGCAAGTACGACATCAACCTCTGCCGGCAGTGTTTCCGCGAGGTCGCCCGAGACATGGGATTCGAGAAGTACAGCTGATCATGACGGGAAACGATCCATTCACCAACGCGCTCGCCGGCATGGACAACGCCGAGAGCGTTGGCCATCTGTCGTACACGGTAGAGCCCGCTTCGAACATCATCGGCTCCGTCCTCGAGGTCCTCTACGACCGCGGGTACGTCGACGGCTTCGAGTACGTCGACGACGGGAAGGCCGGGAAGTTCGAGGTCGAACTGAAAGGCGCGATCAACGAGTGTGGCGCGGTCAAGCCCCGCTACTCGGCGGGCGCTGACGAGTTCGAGAAGTGGGAGAAGCGGTACCTCCCCGCCCGTGACTACGGGACGCTCATCGTCACGACGAGCCACGGCGTCATGAGCCACTACGAGGCCCGCGAAGAGGGCATCGGCGGCCAAGTGATCGCATACGTCTACTAACAATGAACAGAGTCGAAATCGAGATTCCGGACGACGTCTCCGCCGAGACCGACCACCTCGAACTCACCGTCGAGGGTCCCAACGGGAGCGTCACGCGACGCCTCTGGTACCCCGACGTCGAGGTGTCGGTCGAGGAGGGCGCGGTGGTCATCACCACCGACAACGAGGACGCGAAGACCAACGCGACGGTCGGCACCTTCGAGAGCCACGTCGCCAACATGATCCACGGCGTCACCGAGGGATGGGAGTACGCGATGGAAGTGTACTACGCCCACTTCCCGATGCAGGTGACCGTTGAGGGCGACGAGGTCGTCATCGAGAACTTCCTCGGAGAGAGCGCCGCGCGGCGCACCCCGATCCGCGGAGACACAGAGGTACAGGTCGACGGCGAGACGGTCACGCTTTCGGGCTCCGACAAGGAGGCCGTCGGGCAGACCGCCGCCGACATCGAACAGCTGACGAAGGTGACCGACAAGGACACGCGCGTCTTCCAGGACGGCGTGTACATCGTCGAGAAGCCCACCGGAGGTGCCTAACCAATGGCAGACGAACTGGAAGACATCAGCGGTGTCGGTCCCTCGAAGGCGGACGCCCTTCGCGAGGCCGGCTACGAGACGGTCGAAGACGTGAAGGCCGCCTCCCAGTCGGAGCTCTCCGAGGTCGACGGCGTCGGCAACGCGCTCGCTGCGCGTATCAAGGCCGACGTCGGCGGACTGGAGGTCGACGAGGAGGCGGACGCGGAGATCGAAGACGAGACGGACGAGGAGGAGGCGGTCGAGGAGACCGACGAGTCCGAGGACGTCGAGACGGAGCTTCGCCCCCGCGGCCACGCCGACAAGACGCCGAACCTGGACGACGAGACCGCTCGCGCGCTCGCACAGAAGCACCGCGAGGGGAAACCGCAGTTCAACCGGCAGGACTACCACAAGAAAAAGCGGATCCCGACGTCGTGGCGAAAGCCGCGCGGCGGGCTCTCCAAGCAGCGCCGTCGGATGAAATCGAAGGGGCCGGTCGTCGAGGCCGGCTTCCGTTCGCCGACAGCGTCCCGCGACCTACACCCGAGCGGCTTCGAGGAGGTCCGCGTTCACAACACGGACGACCTCGAGGGCGTCGACGGCGACACGCAGGCGGTGCGGATCGCCTCGAAGGTCGGCGGTCGCAAGCGCGAACTGATCGAAGACGAGGCGGAGGAGCGCGAGATCCGCGTGCTGAACCCGACCTACGTCGAAGTGGAGGTCGACGATGAGTGATCTGAAGGCCCAGAAACGGCTTGCGGCGGACGAGTTAGACGTCGGCAAGGGCCGCGTCTGGCTCGACCCCGAGGCACAGGAGGAGATCGCGGACGCGATCACCCGCGAGGATGTCCGCGAACTCATCGAACAGGGAACGATCCGCGCGAAGGACGCGAAGACGAACTCGCGCGGTCGCGCCCGCGAGCGCGCCGAGAAGCGCTCCTACGGGCACCAGTCGGGTGCCGGTACCCGGAAGGGCAAATCCGGCGCGCGGCAGGACACGAAAGACGACTGGAAGGTGCGGATCCGCGCACAGCGGGCGCGCCTGAAGGAGCTTCGCGACGAGGAAGACGTGCTCGACGCCCCCGAGTACCGCACGCTTTACAATAAGGCGAGCGGCGGAGACTTCGAGGACGTCGCCCGTCTCGAGGCGTACATTCGGACGCAGTACGGCTACGAGGTGACGGACTAATGGCGACAGGACCACGATACAAGGTGCCGATGCGCCGCCGCCGCGAAGTCCGGACGGATTACCATCAGAGGTTGCGCCTGCTGAAATCGGGCAAGCCTCGCCTGGTCGCCCGGGTGAGCAACGCTCACGTCAGGGCGCAGCTGGTGACCCCCGGACCGGACGGCGACGAGACCCACGCGGCCGCCTCCAGCGAGGAGCTCGACGAGTACGGCTGGGACGCCCCCACGGGCAACCTCCCCAGCGCGTACCTCACGGGCTACCTCGCGGGCGCTCGCGCCGTCGACGCCGGCCTCGAAGAGGCCGTCCTCGACATCGGGCTCAACACGGCGACCCCCGGCAACAAGACGTTCGCGGCACAGGAAGGAGCGATCGACGCGGGCCTCGAGATCCCGCACAACGACGACGTGCTGGCCGACTGGTCGCGCACGCGCGGCGAGCACATCGCCGACTATGCCGAGCAGCTCGACGAGCCGCTGTACAGCGGCGAGTTCGACGCCAGCGAGCTACCCGAGCACTTCGACGACGTGCTCGCGACAATCCAGGAGGACCATGAGTAGACACAACGACGGCTGGGAACCGCGGACGCGACTCGGCCGCAAGGTACAGGACGGCGACATCACGTCGATGGAACAGGCGCTCGAATCCGGGCTCCCGCTGAAGGAGGCCGAGATCGTCGACCAGCTCCTCCCGGGGCTGGAAGACGAGGTGCTGGACATCAACATGGTCCAGCGCATGACCGACTCGGGCCGCCGCGTGAAGTTCCGCTGCGTGGTCGCCGTGGGCAACCGCGACGGCTACCTCGGCTACGCGCAGGCCCGGGACGACCAGGTCGGCGGTGCCATCCAGAAGGCGATCGACGTCGCGAAGCTGAACATCATCTCCGTCGACCGCGGCTCCGGGTCCTGGGAGGACCAGCCCGGCGGCACCAACTCCCTCACCCGGACGGCGAAGGGGAAGGCCGGATCCGTCACGGTCGAGGTCAAGCCCGCCCCGCAGGGGCTGGGTCTCGCGGCCGCGGAGACGGTCCGCAACATCTTGGAGCTCGCCGGCGTCGAGGACGCCTGGACGAACTCCGACGGCAACACGCGCACGACGGTGAACCTCGCGAAGGCGACGTTCAACGCCCTGGAGAACGCGGCGCAGTCCCGCACTCCGCAGCACGCGCGTGAAGTCCACTACGACGAGGTGAGCGAGTGATGCAGGCGATCGTCCAGCTCCGCGGTGACGTCAACCTCGACTACGGCGTCGAGGACACGCTCGACATGTTGAACATCGGGCGCGTCAACCACGCGACGTTCGTCCCCGAGACGGACTCGTACAACGGCATGATCACGAAGGTCAACGACGTCGTCGCGTTCGGGGAACCGAGCGTCGAGAGCGTCGCGCGTACGATCGCGCGACGCGGCGACCCCCTCGAGGGCTCCGCCGACATCGACGACGAGTGGATCGACGACAACACCGACTACGCCGACCTCGAGGCGCTGGCCGAGGCGCTCGTCGACGAGGAGACGACCCTGCGCGAGCAGGGCCTCTCGCCGACGCTGCGGCTCCACGCGCCCCGCGGCGGTCACGAGGGGATCAAACACCCCGTGATCGAGGGCGGCGAACTCGGGAAACACACTACCGAGGAGATCGACAGTCTCCTGGAGGCGATGCGATGACGAGCAAGAAAAAGCGACAGCGCGGCTCGCGCACGCACGGCGGCGGCACGCACAAGAACCGGCGCGGAGCCGGTCACCGCGGCGGCCGCGGCGCGGCCGGCCGCGCGAAACACGAGTACCACAACTACGGCCCGCTCGGCAAGCACGGGTTCAAGCGTCCCGAGGACGCCAAGACGGAGGTCCTCGAAGTGAAGGTCCAGAAGCTCGACGAGGACGCGGCGCTGTACGCCGCGGACGGCCTCGCCGAGGAGGACGGCGACGCGTACGTCTTCGACGCGCGCGACGTCGTCGAGGACGGCCACGAGGCGGACGTCGTGAAGGTGCTCGGCGGCGGGCAGGTCCGCCGCGAGCTCCGCGTCACGGCGGACGCGTTCACCGCCGGCGCGGTCGAGCTCATCGAGGAGGCCGGCGGCGAGGCGACGCTCTCGGAGCGCGCCGAAGACGCCGCTGACGAACCGGAAAACACTTCCGACGACGAGAACGACGAGGCGTAACATGAGCTGGAAGGAGGCCGCCGAACCGGTGCTCTCGCGGATGCCCGTCGTGGAGCGGCCCGCGGGACACGTCCCGTTCAGACGGAAGCTCACGTGGACGGCCGGAATCCTGATCGTCTACTTCTTCCTGACCAACATCAACCCGTTCGGGTTGGCGGTCGGGCAGGGGTCGGACTTCTTCGGGCAGTTCCGGTCGGTGCTCGCCGGGTCGTCCGGGTCGCTGCTACAGGTCGGTATCGGACCGATCGTCACGGCGTCCATCGTCCTCCAGCTGTTGGGCGGTGCGAACCTCCTCGGACTCGACACGGAGAACGACCCGCGGGACCAGGTCCTCTATCAGGGCCTCCAGAAGCTGCTCGTGATCATCGTCTCCGCCTTGACGGCGGCTCCGATGGTGTTCACGGGCTCGTTCCTGCCGGCTGACGAGGCCGTCGCCAGCACGCTCGGGATCGGCGTGTTCGGCGTTCAGGTGCTGATCTTCGCGCAGATCTTCGTCGGCGGCATCCTCATCCTGTTCATGGACGAGATCGTGAGCAAGTGGGGCGTCGGCTCCGGCGTCGGACTGTTCATCATCGCGTCCGTGAGCCAGCAGATCGTCGGCGGCTTCTTCAGCTTCTCCGCGCTCGGCGCGTCCGGCTTCTTCGCGAACTGGTACGGCGTGATATTCGGCGACGTGCCGGTGTCGATGTCGCCGTTCACGGCCGAAGGGCTCCAGAACCTCCTCTTCGATCCGGGGAACATTCTGGCGCTTTTCACCACGGTGTTCATCTTCGGTATCGTCGTGTACGCGGAGTCGGTCCGCGTCGAGATCCCGCTGTCACACGCCCGCGTGAAGGGGGCTCGCGGACGCTTCCCGGTGAAGCTCATCTACGCGTCCGTCCTGCCGATGATCCTCGTTCGCGCGCTACAGGCGAACATCCAGTTCCTCGGCCAGTTCCTCTCCTCGCAGTGGGCGGGGATGCCGGCGTGGCTCGGCACGTACACCGACGCGGGACAGCCCATCTCCGGGCTGTTCTACTACCTGAACCCCATTCAGGCGCGGACCCAGTGGATGTGGTTCCTCGGCGAACTCGAGGCGGCGTCAATCGAGCCGTGGATGATCGGCATCCGGCTCGCCGTCGACCTGACGTTCATGATCGTCGGCGGTGCCATCTTCGCGATCTTCTGGGTCGAGACGACCGGGATGGGCCCGGAGGCGACCGCGAAACAGATCCAGAACTCCGGGATGCAGATCCCCGGGTTCCGCCGGAACCCGCAGGTCGTCGAGAAGGTCATGGAGCGGTACATCCCGCAGGTGACCGTCATCGGCGGTGCCCTCGTCGGGCTGCTCGCCGTGATGGCGAACCTGCTCGGCACCATCGGTCAGGTCTCCGGAACCGGGCTGCTGCTGGCGGTCTCCATCACGTACAAGCTGTACGAGGAGATCGCCGAAGAGCAGCTGATGGAGATGCATCCGATGATGCGCCAGATGTTCGGCTCAGAATAGCGGATATCTGCGGTCCTTAGGCCCTCTAAGGCCTGTTCCATCTTTCTTAGAAACCCGGCGGGCGACTGCCGGACATCCTGCTCAGACACCTTCAGCGGCTGCTACGGAGGTGACCGCGTAGATGGCGGTCTGTACCGCCCTCGGCTGTACCGACGACGCCGAGGTCGTTATCCGCCTCGAAGACGGTCGCGAGCGCCCCGTCTGTCCTGACGACGCCAACGACGGCGAGGTGATCGGCGATGCCTGAGGAGGAGGTGAGTGTCGAGGAGGCGCTGGCCGTTGCGCAGCGCGCTCTCGCGAAGACTGTCGGGATCGAGGAAGACATCTCCGACCTCAAGGACGAGACTGCTGAGTTGCGTTCACGACTCGACGAGGTCGAACGCCGCCTCTCGAAGCAAGAAGCTCTCGCGGACGAGGAGGGGGGAGACGATGTCTGAGGACGATGTCTCCGCCCGTGACGCCCTCGCGATCGCACAGCAGTCGCTCACACGCCTCCAGGAAGTCGAAGACGAACTGCGCGGTGAGCTCGAGGAGACGAACGCGACTGTCGACCAGCTCCAAGACGACCTGACCGCGCTCGAACTTCGCGTCTCCGAACTCGACGAAGACCGCGACGCGAACGACCTCTCCGCCGACGAGAAGGTCGGCATGGTCCGAGAGCACGGCTTCCGGAAGGCGACGGAGAGCCACGGCCGCGCGAAGCTCGACTACGACGACATCAAGTGGGAGATCTTCGACGGCGACATCGGCGACTCGACGTGCTACCGTCTCATCCGGAAGGCGGCCGGCCTCGCCGACGAGAAGACGGGGAGCAAGGTTGACGGCTTCGTCGCTCGCAACCCGGCCGGAGACAACTACCACCTCGCGATCGACGCGCAGGAGGCAAAACGAGGCCGGGCGTTTTCCGGCGGAAAAATCGGAATGACCGAGGAGGTGCGCTGAACATGGCGCAGTTCGATCGCGGGATTCCACCTCCGTTGTCCTCCGCGTAGATCACAGCAACCGCAGTAGTGTACGCAACTATCCGTTAGCCGGAAGGCCGTCGTCTTGGCCGACGTTTGGCCGACGTCGGCGGTCTCGGAGAACGCCTCGCTGGCGTTTTTTCCGGCGGAAAACACGACCTCGATGTCAACCCCCCACGACCGACGCAAGGAGAACGAGACGCTGACCGAGACGCTGATCCGCTTCCTCCGGGAGCGGTACCGCGACGAGGTCGGGATGCTCGCCCAGCGCTATCCGAACGACCAGCGGTCACTCGTCATCGACTACGACGAGCTGTTCGAGTTCGACCACGACCTCGCCGAGGACGTCCTCGCGAAGCCGGACCAGATGCGGGAGTACTTCGAGGAGGCGCTTCGGCAGTACGACCTCCCGGCCGACGTTTCGCTCGCTCGCGCTCATGTGCGCGTGTCGAGCCTACCGACCGAGCACACGCACTACCCGGGGCACTTCAGCCCAACCAAGGTCCATCGCGACCAGCCGTACATCGGCGTCGAGGGCGAGATCGTCGCGGCGAGTGACGTCCACCCCAAGGTGACGGAGACCGCGTTCGAGTGTAATCGCTGCGGGACGATGACCTACATCCCGCAGACGGACCGCGGCTACCAAGAGCCCCACGAGTGTCAGGGCTGTGAGCGGCAAGGGCCGTTCCAGGTCAACTTCGAGCAGTCGGAGTTCATCGACGCCCAGAAGATCCGTCTCTCGGAGCCACCAGAAGTCGCCGGCGGCGAGGGACAGACGATCGACATCTTCGTCGAGGACGACCTCGCCGGCGAGGTGACGACGGGCGACCGCGTCACCATCACTGGGAAGCTTCACCTCGAACAGCGGACGAGCGGCAACGAGAAGCAGTCGACGTTCGAGCCGTACCTGAACGGCCACGCGATCGAAGTTCAGGAGTCGGACCAGACGTCGGTCGAGGTCTCGCACGACGAGCGTGAGGAGATTGACGCGATCGTCGACGGCGAGCGGGGCGATCCGCTTGAGGTCGCCGCCGAGTCCATCGCGCCGGGCGTGTTCGGCGAACAGTACGACCACATGAAGCGGGCGATCGTGTTGTCCGTGGTCGGCGGCGACTGGGTCGAGGGGAAAGACGGGAGCGTCGAGCGCGGCTCGATCAGCCTGCTCCTCGTGGGCGACCCGTCGACGGGGAAGTCCGCGCTGATCAATCAGGCCGAGTCCAACGCCCCGCGGTCGGTCGGCGTCTCGGGGAAGGGCGCTCGCGAGGCCGGCATCACCGCTTCGGCCGTTCGCGATGACTTCTCCGACGGCGAGTGGACGCTCAAGGCAGGGGCGTTCGTGAAGGCGAACGGTGGAATCGTCCGCATCGACGAGCTCGACGACATGCCGCCGGACGTCCGGTCGGCGATGTTGGAGCCGATGGCGAACGGGAAGATCAACGTCTCGAAGGCCGGAATCAACGCGACGCTCCAAACGCGCGTCGGCGTCGTCGCCGCAGCCAACCCGAAGTACGGCCGTTTCGACCCGTACGAGCCGGTGGTCGAGCAGGTCGAACTCGGCTCGACGCTCATCTCACGGTTCGACCTCGGCTTCACGGTCACCGAGACGGATGAGGTCGACACCGTCAAACAGGTCGCTCGGGACATCGTCGGCCGTCGCGAACACAAGAAGCGGCTCGACGTCGCTCCCGAGACGATCGAACCCGGGGAGACGGACAAGTACGACCCGCCCGTTCGCAGTGAACTCCTCCGGAAGTGGCTCGCGCTCGCCAGCGACCAGCCGTCACCCGTCATCGCGAGCGAAGAGCTCGAACAGCGAATCGCCGACGAGTTCTCGGACTTCAAGACGAAGCACATGGACGAGGACGCGCCCGTCCCGGCAACGTGGCGCGACCTGGAGGCGCAACTCCGGCTCGCCGAGGCGGCCGCGAAGCTAGAGTTCTCCGAGACCATCGAGGAGCGGCATTTCAAGACGGCGCTCTCGCTGACGATGCGGTCGATGCGGGACTTCGGGATGAACGAGGACGGCGAGTTCGACGCCGACGTGCGGGAGTCTGGGACCTCGAAGACGCAACGCGACCGCATCACCGTCATCGAGGACATCGTCGAAGAGCAGTGCGCCGACGGCGACACCAACGGGACAGACGTCGAGGACGTCCTCGACGAGGCGGAGGCCGAAGGCGTCGACCGGAGCCGCGCGGAGAAGACGATTCGGAAGATCAAAGAGGAGATCGGGTCGCTGTACGAGCCGACTGATGGGACGCTCAAGTGGCTCGGGAGGGCGTGACCATGCCGGCCACAGGTCAACACAACGAGCAGGCGGTCGCGACGCCGAACCCGTTCCCCGAGCCCGCCCAGGAGTACGGCGAGAACCCAGCGCGGTTCCTCATCGAGGAACTCACCGTCGACGACGGCGACGGCACGACGGGCGAGCTGCTGCTCGCACGGATCCGCGGGCTGGAGACGATCGAGCTGTGCGGGTTCTGGCTCGCCGTCGAGCGGGCGCTCGCCAACAAGGAAGGCCGGGAGCCTCGCGATCGCGTCGAACGAGCGATCCGTGAGCGGAAGGCGCACCTCGAAGAGCACGGTGACGGTCTCGCGCAGGCCGGGATGACGCCCGCGGAGCGCCGGTCGGCCGCCGCCGAGCGCGACGTCGAGTCCGTTGCGGTCCTCCTGGACGCGGATGGCGAGCCCGTCCCGTGGAGCCGACAGCGCGGTGCGACCGTGGAGGCGAGCCGATGACGACGTACGGCTGCCAGATCTGTGACTTCTCGTCCACAAGCCCGGCCGGGATCTCCTCGCACGGGCGGAAGCACCGGAACGAATTCGAATCGATCGTCGGCCGCCAGCCCGACGACTACGACGAGGTCGTCGCCCTGCTTCGAGATGGAGACACACCCGAGGATTACGACGGCGAGACAGGGGTACCGACCACACTGGAGGAGTACGCCGATGACTGACGCCGCGCTCGGCGACCTCGGCCGTCGCACCCGCGAGCAGCTGGCCGACCTCCCGCCGACGGCCTCACTTGTCTACCTCGAGCTCTACGCCGCCGACGGCCCGCGAACCCTGCGCCAGCTCACCCACCGAACGGCCCGGCCCGAGCGGTCGATCCTCCGCGCGCTTCGGCAGCTCCACGACGAGGACCTCGTCTCGTGCTCGCCGCGTCACACCGATCCACCGTCGTCCGAGTGGAACGTCGACGGGTGACCGACAAAATGGCGGTCGATGGACCACTTAAGCCCTCGGCCAAGCAATGGTCTGGTGACGACGCATCGCCACATGATCCCGAGCCCGCGAGGGCGATGACAGGGTCAGTCCAACAGCCGTGCGCTTCTCCCCGTTCTCCGATGTCCACTACGCAACAGTCACTCGACGAGTTCGTCAGCCGTCGCGAGGTCGTTCCTGGTCGTGTGTTCGAGCGCTACCTCTGGACCAACCCCGAGGTCTGCTCGGAGTGTTTTGCCCGGGTCCGGACTGAACACGAGCTCACCGTCGACGACTGGGGCAACACCGTCTCCGAGCTCAACCGCTCGGGGTCGGGCATCCAGGGGTACGACAACGTCAACGGCGGCGGCGTGTACCTCCCGCGAACGTTCTGCGAGGAGTGTGGCGGTCGGGGGCGTGCTGACCCCGACCCTGACTCAAAGCTTCAGGCGACGCGTCGGGCGTCGTGTATCGGCGATCGCCTCGAAGAGCAGGACATTGCCGTCGACCGGCCAGCACTCCGCCGGGCGGTTCGGACGCTCAAGTCCAAGCCCGAACTGGTGGGTCTCGACCGGGAGATCTACGAACGCGCCACGAAGATCGCCGTCGGGAGGGCGCAGCGATGAGCGCCTCGCAGTACGGCCGCGTGGCGTTCGACTTCGCCGGCCGCGAGCTCGAGGGCGACGTGGCGGAGTACCTCGCTGATGGCGACATCTCCGGGCCCGACGGACTGCTGGTCGTCGACGTCGACGGTGGGCGCTACCGGGTCGCGGAATCAGACGCCGAGTCACTGGGGTAGGCCCCGGACGCGGGTTCGACTCCCGCGGGTGGCCTTCCCCGAGGGCGTGATCACTGTCGGCTTTTCGACGTGGTCAGGTCAGCGCCTGAGGGGAGCGTACCGAACCACGAGTGGCCGGCACCTCCTGTGAGGACCGACGATCGTGCGTTCCATTCTCGTCTTCGACTGTCACGAGCAAACTGACAAGTCCGGCCACCTTGCGACGCCACTGGTGTGGTCACGGACGGCCCTATGGGCTCAGGCGAAACCAAAGCCTGAGACGGGCCTCTCCCGTGCCGGGTTCGATTCCCCGGCGTCGCCTTCGAACTGTCTGATTATGGCAACCGATGATCGTAGCTACCCGAGTCGAGGGTACAGCGGGCTCCGGCAGGACGTCCGCCGGTACAACGCCGCCCTCGACGCCCGACTACAGCACCGCTGGGGGATCTCCGTGAAGCTCTGGAAAGTCCTCCGAGCAACGACCGACCTTGTCGCCGTCATGCTCGCCGGCTACGCGATGTGGCTCGGCGCTGATCCCGGTGTCGCGCTGCTCGTCATCGCCGCGGTCGTCGTCGGCGTCGAAGCCGTCGAGGTGATCGTCGCCCAGGGCGAGGAGAGTTCGACGGGGTGACCCTGATCTGTCCGATGCTGTGACACACGCTCGATGTCACTCTCGCCGTCGACGCCGTCTGCGCTCGCCCCCACTTAAAGTATAAACCCGCCTCGAACGCTGTAGAACGCTCTCACACTCATGTCCACCCGCGACCGACGTGTCACGCTCGCTCTGAAGTGGCACTATCTCGACAACCTCGATGTCGACCAGATACGGGAGCGCTTCGAGGAGGAGGGCATCGGCTCGTACGCGGCGTCGACGGTCCGGAAGTACCTCAACGAGGAGCCGAAGGAGGCGGTCATCGAGCAGATCGAGGCGGAACACGCCGACGTCCGCCTCCAGATCGCTGAGCGGGAAGAGCGGATGTTCAAGCGAGCTCGCGAGAGCGAGGCCAAGGCGACCGACGACGAGCCCATCCACCGCACGGTGCCGAAGACCGACACCGTCCCTGCAGACCGGGAGAGCCCGCTGTCGTGGCCGGCGTGGGAGATCGTCGAGCCCGGCGACCCTGACCGCCCCGAGTGGGCCGAGGAGCGCGACGTCGTGATCCGGTTTGACGACGAGCAGCGAACGCAGGTGCGGCCCGGGGAGCGCTACCCAATCCGAGCGATCGACGGGTCGCCGACGTACACGACGGAGATGGTCGGCCTCGAACGTGACGTCGACGACCTCAAACAGCAGGCGATGGCGCGCCAAGAGCAGTCGCAGCACCTTCAGGCGAAGGGCGACGTCCTCGGCGTGTACTCCGAGAAGATCGAGCTGGAGGGCGACCTCGAACACAGCGGTGAGTTCGACGTCTCGATCACTCACCACCGCGTTACAGAGGAGGACACCGATGTCGATAACGAGTGAGGGCGTCGCGGTCGACACGACGGGCGGCACCCTCGATCTCGACTGGGGGTTCTGGGACGCCCAGCTGGACGCGATCGCGGCGCTGGAGTCGGGCGAGTACGACGTCGTCAACTTCCGCGGCGGGTACGGCTCCGGGAAGACGATCCTCGGCTCGCGGTGGATCATGGAGAAGGCGACGGAAGTCGCCGGCTCCGACAACCTGATCATCGCCCCCGACTCCAAGAAGGGCGGTCCGACGACGTACAAGGTCTTCTTCGAAGAGCTCCCGGGCGACAACACCGTCCCTGATGAGGGTGGCGACCCCGAGAACTCGCCGTTCGTCGCCGAGTACAACCGCAACGAACGTCGGATCACGTGGTTCAACGGCTCCGTAGTCCGACTCGGGAGTGCCGACGTCTGGAATCGGTACGCCGGCGGGGAGTTCAACGCCATCTGGTGCGACGAGGTCGCCCACTACGAACACACCAACATCTTCGACCTCAACCGGATGCTGCTCTCGCGGCAGCGCACTCGCGACGGGCCGAACGTCACCCTCTGGACGTCGACCGGGAACGGCTACAACCAGTACCACGAGTTCGTCGAGCTCCAGGAGACGCCGGACGGTGACGACCTCCCGACTCGCCTGATCAACGTCGTCGCTGACTCGCGGAACAACCCGTTTCTCCCGGAGAAGGAGAAGCTGGTCCGCCAGTTCGAGGGGACAGCCAAAGAGGATCAGGGGCTCGCCGGAGGCTTCGCGGCTGCCGAGGGACTCGTCTACTCGGGGTTTTCTCGTCCGACGCACGTTCGAGAGCGAGAGGATGTCGACCTCCGAAGCAACTGGCGGCTCTACGGGTACGACTACGGGTTCAAAGACCCCCGTGTCCTGCTTGAGATCGGCAAGACGCCGGCGGGCCAGTACGTCGTCCTCGACTTATACTACGAGAGCCAGCAGCCCGTCGAGAACCTCATCGACCCGAGTGACGGCTCTGGGTGGATGCTCCGGGAGGAGAAGCCGGCAGGCGAGCTCTACTCCGATCACGAGCCCGAGCACATCCACAAGTTCCGTGACGCCGGCTACGACGCCCATGCTGCGACAAAGGACCTCGATGAAGGTATCGACGAGGTTCGGAGCGTCCTCGACACCGACGTCGACGGCCGTCCGGGACTCCTCGTCCTCGAAGATTGTACGGAGCTGATCAAGGAGTTCCAGAGCTACAAGGAGGAGGACGTCGGAACGAGCCGGGCGACAGACCACGGGCTCGACGCGCTCCGGTACGCCATCATGGGCGACCGGTACGTCGAGGAGGACGACGGCAACAGCGGTTCGGGGACCTGGTGATCCACATGAGTGACACAGACGACATCGAGAGTACCGACGCCGGCGTCGAGGGCGATCGCGCCACTGAGGCGACGGGCGACGCCCACACAGAGGCGCAGGCCAGAGAGGACGAGCTTTTCGCCGCGGCGCAGGTCGACATGGCGATGCGGCAGGTCCTCCAGAACCAGCTGGGCGAGAACATCGACGCCGAGGGGATCAACGACTACTACGACGTCTTCGACTGGGACCCGAACCCGACGGCGACCGACTTCTACGCGATGGCGCTGCGGAACCCGTACGCGTTCGCGGTGACGTTCCTCCCGCCGATGACGTCGTGGCGCGACCCACCACGGGTCGTCGACGACACCGAGAGCGACGACGCCCAGACCTCCTTCGAAGAGGACGTCGAGGATCTCGTCCGCGAACACGACCTGTGGAGCTACGCCGCCCGGGCGGACATGCTCGCCGGCATCGGGACGTTCGGGATCCTCGTGCTGGAGTTCGACGACGTCGACCAGGGGGCGGTCGGCGACGGCGAGGAAGGCAAGGGCTTCGATACCGAGGTCGACAACCCGCAGCAGCTTCAGGGACTCCGCCCCTACTCGCGTGAGTCTGTCGAGGACGTCAAGCTCGGGGGTCCGGGGTCCGGCCGCTGGGGCCAGCCGGTCAAGTACCAGATCGACCTCGGCGACGAGAACGATGAGGAGTTCGGGATCGAGCAGGAGGGTCCGGACACGATGTGGATCCATCACTCGCGGGTCATCCACATCCACTCGGACCAGCTGCTCGACGACGAGATCCGCGGCATCCCGCGCCAGCAGCCGGTGTACAACAACCTCGTCGACATCGAGAAGACGCTGGGGAGTGCTGGCACGCTGGCGTATCGGGCGTCAGCGTGGGGGATCAACATCAACATCTCCCCGGATTTCGACATCGAGGACAACGGCGAGCAGATGCGGGAGCACCTCGCCCGGTGGCAGTCTGGCCTTGAGAACGTCCTCCGGACACACGGTGCCGACGACGTCCAGAGCCTCGGCGGCGAGGATATCGACCCCGGCCCGGTGATCGACCCGAACGTCGAGGCGATCTCTGCGCAGACGGGGATCCCCCAAAGCGTCCTGAAGGGCAACGAGACGGGCGAGCGCTCGACCACGCAGGACCTCAAGGAGTGGTACGGGAAGATTGGCGAGCGCCGCCGGGAGTTCGTGACGCCGACGATCGTCCGGGCGCTGCTCGGCCGGCTCATCGAGTACGACATCCTCTCGGCACCGTCGAACGGACCAGACTCGTACTCGGTGGAGTGGACGCCGCTCCACGAGCTGAGCCAGAAGGATCAGGCCGACATCCAGCACACCCGGGCGCAGGCACTCAACGAGTGGACCGGCGGGATGCCCGAGGCGATGCTCACCCGCCAGCAACAGGGCGACTACATCGAGGACGGCGTCCTTCCGAGCGAGTTCGACGAGGTCCCCGACGATGCTGCCGCCCTTGAAGAGGCGTCCGCCGCGGCCGACGGCGCTCGCGACGTCGAGGAGATGACCGCGGAGTACGACGCAGGCGACCAAGCCGTCGCCGACGGCGGTGAGGAGGTGGACGATGAGTAGCACCCACGACCACGCTCACCAGCTGACGGCCGCGGAGTACGCGCTCGACGAGCCGGGCCGGGTCGACCCCACGAGTACGACGTCGATCCAGCGCTCGCTCGCTCGGTACCTCCGGGGACGTGTCGGGACGCTCAACGCGGACGTCCGCCAGCTGCTCGTCGAGGAGGATGCGCTCGGTCTCGGCGACGGTGTCGGCGGCCGGTGGGCGGACCTCTCGGCTGCGGAGACGGCCCGGCGGTTCGACGACTGGATCCAGCAGGCGATCCAGACGGAGGTCCTCGACCCGATCGAGGCGCGGAAGGTCCGCGACTGGTTCGAGCGGGCGAGTCGGCAGGCCATCCGCACCGCCAACGGCGAGCTCCGGTCGTTCGACGCCGACCCCGACCCCGTCGACGACGTCATCCAGCAGGACGCTGTCCAAGAGCAGATCGACCTCCAGCAGGAGGACACCCGGCAGCGCGTCGAGTCGTGGATGGACGACTACGCGACCGACACGCGGTCGCTCGTGACGGCCGGCGTCGGCGGCGAGGTCTCGAAGTCGCGGCTGATGGCTGATATCTCCGAGCGGGCGCAGGTGTACAAGTCGCAGGTCACGTCGACGGCGAGCGGCCGGGTCGTCAACCAGTACTCGACGACGAAGCTCACTGCCTACGACCGCGTTCGGGGCGATGTCGAACTCGACGTCGACGTCTCCTACGAGGACGCCGGCGACGACCGCGTCTGCGAGCGCTGCCTCGCGCTCTCCGGCCAGTCCTGGACACTGGAGCGGGCCCAGCAGGAGGACCCGATCCCGGTCCACGGACACTGCCGGTGCCAGTTCGTGGTGACCGACGTCCAGGAGGTGTCCTGATGTCAATTAAAGGTGCTTCCAAAACTTGTGGGTCAGTCCACAACCCCAACACGTCGCTAGGAATCGATCTCCGGCGTCTTCCACTGAACTCCATTCGAGCCCCCCGCAGTTCGGACATTCGATTTCTGCCATACCCTCAACTCAATAACCGTCTGACATAGGCTTTCTGTCAATCCGGCCGATGACCCCCGTTCGAATCCACGCGAGTGCGTGAGGGGCGAGGATCTGGGCGACTGACTTCTTCAACATGACATGAACAACCACAACCAAGACCTGCGGGTGTCGGCGCGATCGTGCCGCCTCACCGCAGCCGCAGACGGCGACGAGGACGGCCCGCCGTGGCGCTTCGGCGGGATCGCCGTCGCCGCCGGCGACATCCTCCACAACCGGCAGGGCGAGCGCGTCCTCTTCACCGCGGAGGAGCTGAAGGCCGCCGCCGAGTCGCAGGCTGGCGAACCGCTCACGAAGGACCACCCTGAGGACGACCACGGGCGGCCGAAGTACCCGCCGGACGTCGACGAGTCGATCGGGAAGGTATCGAAGGCCGGCTGGGTCGACGAACGCGAGGGTGTCGGCTACGAGGCCAGCACGCACGACGAGACGGTCGCCTCTGGCGTTCAGGCAGGGAGTTACGAGGTGTCCGTCCATCCGTTCTTCGACACTGAGCCGTACGATGGCCCGGAGGCCGACCTGAAGGCCGTCGACATCACGTTCGGCGACCTCTCGGTCGTCTCGAAGGGTGACTCGCCGAGCAACACCGCTCAGTGGGGGCCCAATCAGGCGCTCGCGGCCTGGACGGAGACGGCGGACATCAGCTCGGAACTGACCGCCGCCGACGTCGACGAGGATGACGACACCCGGTCGCTCATCCGCCGGCTGGCTGAGCGTGTTGGCATCGCCGACTCGCAGGACCGGCGCGGTGGCGTCTTCTTCCCCGACCAGACGAGCGATGGCGAGTCGGTCGGGATCGCGGACGCGAGCTTCGACGACGCGCCGTGGCTGATCAGCATTCACGCGCCGGGTGAGGAGTACGCCGACGTCGGCGACGGCCTCGGGCCCGAGCTCGGGATGAGCGAGCCATATGATCCCGGCGAGTACCCGTCCGAGCCGCGGATCAGCCTCGACGAGCCGGTCGAGGAGGACCAGACGCTGTTCGCACTCTTGCGGTACCACGCGGACGGCGAGGTTTCCGAGCCCATCCCTCGGAGCGACGGCGGCTACTACCTCGACTCCGCGTTCGTCGCAGCCGCGCCCGAGGGCGTGATGGACGTCGACGGTGGGCAGGCGACGGCAGGCGCAGCGGACGGTGACGAGCCGGCGGAATCCGGCAGCGGCGCGGACACTGACACTCAAATGGGAGACACCGACGGCGGCACGAACGACGGACCGAGCGACCCTGACGGCGGCGACGTCGACGGGGACGACAACAAGACGCTGGGCGAGATGACGCCCGACGAGGCGGCCGACGAGCTCGGCGACGCGCTGCGAGAGCAGGGCTTCGTCACCGAGGACGACGCCGACCAGCTGGTCAACGAGGCCGGCGCTCAGGCCGAGAAAGAGCAGAAGGTCGACCAGATCGTCGCGAAGAGCGATGACTACGACGAGGAGGACCGCGAGGACCTCATGGCGTCGGCAGACACGCTCATCGACAAGGAGTTCAAGCGCGTTCGCGGCGAGGCGGCGGCGAACCTACCGGGCAACGCCGGCGCGGCCGGGACGCTGACCGCGGGTGGAGACAGCCCCGTCGACGAGTACGGGACTGGGGTGAAGGAGGACTAACCGATGATCGACGAACACCAGAGCGTGCTGGCGCAGACGCACAACGAGAACAGCTACCTCGAAGGCGCGGCTGACTCGGGGCTCGACCCCGGGACGGGTGCGGTCGCCTACAAGGACGCCGACGGAAACTGGCAGATCCGACAGGCCACCGCCGACGAGGACACCAAGCGCGTCGTTCGCGAACAGCGGAACACGCCCCGCGGCGGGATGACCGTGACGGACACGGGCGAGAGCGCACTCGACCAGTCCTACAACGCTGGCGACAACGCTGAGACGGTCGGATTCCACCGCTACGACCGCGCCCGACTCCGTGTCTCGCCGAACGCGACCGCGGATCCGACCGATGCCGAGGTCGGCTGGGACGCGAACGGCCTGATCACTGACGACATCGACGGTGCCGGCACGGACCCGACGAGTCCGGTCGGCCGTGGCATCGAGCTGATCGAGCGGACTGACGCAGACGACCTTCTGGTCGTGGAGTTCTACTGAACATGAGTACGCACAACGTTTCGGGCCCCTCTGTTTCAGGGCCCAAGGAGTTCGAGTCGAACATCCCGCTGACCGCCCAGGCTGCCCTCTTCAACCCGCGACCCGACGTCCGGGAGCAGGCGCTCGCGCAGCTGCGCGCGAAGTCTGCGTTCGACCCGGAGATGTGGGGACAGCTCGACGAGGCGACCGGCGTCGCGTCGACCGACGACACCAGCACGCTTCAGGAGCTGACCGCGGACTCGACGCTCGTCGTCGACTCGTGGGAGCAGATCACCGACATGGTGCTCGACAGCCAGTTCGTCGAGTCCACGATCGTCGACCAGCTCATCGCGGCCGGGTTCGGCGTCTCCTCGTCGCTGTCGCGGTACGCCTACTTCAACCCGATGAGCAACACCCGGCTCGAAGCCGAGACGGGGATGAACATACGGACCCAGTCCGAACAGCAGATGCCCGGCTTCGGGCTCGACGGCGTCCCGCTCCCGCTCCATCAGGTCGAGTACCAGATCGACGCTCGGGAGTACCAGAACGCGCAGGCGTTCGGCGAGGACTTCGATGACTCCGTCGGGACCGAAGCACGCCGCGCGCTCAACCGCTCGGAAGCGAACATGCTCTGGGACGGCTGGGGCGGCGACATCGAGACGCAGCGCGGGCTCGTCTCCGTGACCGGGCTCGACAGCGACGCCGAGCCCATCCTTCAGGCGTCCGGCTCTGGCGGGTGGATCGCCGACCCGAACAACATTCTGGAGGACTTCAAGGAGCTCCACGACACGGTGGAGGACCAGACCGACGTCGTCGACGAGGACGACGTCCCGCTGGTCTCGGAGATCGGTGGCTGGGTGCTCGTCCCGCGTGCGATGTGGGGCGAGTACGACCGCGAGGACTACGAGACGTCCGCGACCGACGAACCGGTCGCCGAGCGGATCGACCGGAAGTACGACTACCTGAACGTCGTCCCCGCGCCGCGGCTGGACAGCGACTCGCTGATCCTGCTGCTGAACGACCCGCGGTACTTCCAGATCGTCAACGCGCAGGGCGTCACGAACACCACTTGGGAGTCCGACGGCGGGGCCGCGCTCAACGCGCGGCTCCTCTCCAGCCGGACGCCGTTCGTCCGCCAGCAGCCGGACGGCATCTCGGGAATTGCCAGAATGACGGGGATCGACGCCTGAACGCCATGAGCGACGACACCATCCGTGTTCGCGTCGACCGAGGCGACTACCGCCACGAGCGCGAGCACTACACGCGCGGCGACGAACTCGACGTCGCGCCCAAGGTGCTGGAGCAGCACCCGAACTCGCTCACTCGCGTTGAGGATCCCGACGAGTCGAGCGACGACCAGAGCAACGCTGACGACGCCGGCGACGAGGTCGTGGTCGACCCGGACCCGTCGGAACTGACCGTCGACGAGCTTGGAGACCGGATCGCCGATGTCGACGACGTCGAGCTTCTCGGCGCGATCAAGGACGCCGAGGAAGCGGGCAAGAACCGGGAGACGGCCACGGACGCCCTCGAAGACCGTATCGCGGAGCTGGAGGGGTAGGCCATGACCGACTACCGGAGCAGCGTCGACGACGTCCGGGCCGAGCTGGAGCGGACGGACTTCCCGACCGCCCAACTGTCGGACGGCCAGATCGAGACGGTCGGCCTCGACCCGGCTGCCCTGGTCGTCACCGAGGACCTCGCTGATACGGGCCAGTCCGACGACCGGCTGGCGCTTATCGAGCGCTATCTCGCTGGTCACAACATCCTCTCATCGGGGATCGACGACCTCCGGCAGACCACACGAGAGAGCACGGACCGCGAGTCGAAAACCTACGCTGGTGACTTCGGTGAGGCACTCCGGTCGACGACGCTCGGCCAGAAGGCGATCTCGATGGATGAGTCCGGAACGCTCGCGAACGCTGCGAAGCCGACGGCGTCGATCGCCGTGCCGGACACGTCCGGAGGGCACTGACCATGGCGGACCGACCAGCCATCTACCGCGTGACCCGGACGTGTCGCTACGGTGGCGGCGAGCTTCGCGATGCGGGCGAGCTCTGGATCGACCCGCCGGCCGGCGCTGTCGACGGCCTCGGTCGCCACCTGAAGCGCCTCGACGAGGACGGCCGCCTCCCTCGTGACGAGCTCGGGACGATGCAGTACCAGGCGCTCCAGCAGCTGGCCGCTGCCGGCGACGTCGACGAGGTCAACGGGAACAGCGAGGCCCAGGCGATCGTCGACGCGTACGCCATCGACACAGACGACAGCGAGGCCGAGGACTGACCCATGCGCGGCACGCTCACGCACCTCGTCACGGTCGAGCACTACGAGGAGACCGGCGAGACCATCGACGACGGAGCTGGTGGCACGATCCCGGTCAAAGAATGGGTCGCCGTCGTCGACGGCGTCCCCGGTCGGTTTGAGCCGGCTGGACAGGGGTACGTCCGCGAGGACCAGGGCGGCCGCGTCTACTCGACGCCGCGAGTGTTCCTTCCGGCACGCTCCGCCGGCGAGATGGTCGACACCTCGGCCGACGACGAGCCCGCCGATCACGAGTACGAGGTCGCCGTCGACGAGGGCGACGACTGGCGACTCACGATCGCCGGGATCGCCGGAACGTTCGCCGTGACCGACGTCGACGTCCACTACGAGGGACCGGAGCGACCGAGTCACGTCGTCATCGAGGTTGAGAAGATTGACCCGGAGGACAGCTGATGGACGCCGACTTCGAGTGGAAGCGCGGCTCCGACCCGCCCGTGATGCAGGAGACGCTGGGCGAGTTCCTCGACGCGCTCGCTAACGAGCTCGAAGATGCGATCGACCGCCTGATGGAGGACGTCCTCCAGACGGTTCAGCGCCTCGTCAACGTCGACACTGGCCAGCTCCGCGAGTCCTACGAGACTGAGGTCCGTGAGGCGATGGAGTCCGCGTTCGGACTTGTCATCGAGGGGATCGTCGAGTCGGATGTCGAGTACGCCCCCTTCCAAGAATTCCTTGAAACCGGGAAGCCACACGTCGCGCCCGCTATCGAGGAGCATCGCGACGCCCTCGAAAAGCAGGGAACGGAGGCGTGGAACAACGCGGTCAAGGAGGTCACATGACACGAAACGTCGGGAGCGGACAACTCCGGAACGCGATCCTCGCGGATCTCCGGAGCTACCAACCGCTGCTCGACGCGCTCGACACCGCGAACCTCGACGGTGTCGACGGTCCGGATGACCCGTCGGCGCAGGTCTACAGCCAGCAGACGATCCAAGACACCGACTTTCCGGTGGGTGTCGCCATCGGGTTGATGCGCGCCGGTGACGGCTCGTCGACGTCCTCGTCGACGAGTGCGACGTTCCTCGTTCAGGCGACCGTCGTTGCCCGGCTCGGGTGGCGACAGGCTGTCGATCGGACACCCGAGCTCGGCCTGTCGGAGTCCTACATGGACAACCTGTTGAGCCGTGTCGGTGCCCGCGCGAATATCGCGTTCGGCGTCCCGTACTTGGAACCGAACGGCAGCGTCGGCGGCTCCGAGATGATCGAAGCCGACGACGGTGGCCAGTGGTCGCTTCCGGCGCGGTGGAGAGTCACCCGCCGCGTTGTCGGCGACGACGGCCCGCGAGCATAGCCCGCTAACTATACGCGATTTACAACCAATCATGGCCGCACCAGACAACTACGACGCAACTGAAACGCTCTCCGGGGCCTGGACCGACATCTCTGTCGTTCAGGATCCCGGAACCGCAGAAGAAACCGAGACGTTCCTCACGCGAACGGCTGGCGAGATCTCCATCTCGCCGAACACCAACCAGTGGGAGTCCGAGCCGAACGCCTCCCGCCACCGAGAGTCCGGCACTGAACACGTCGACTACACGATCGAGGTGCCGCTCGATCACGACGCCGAGAGCGACCTCGAAGAGGCCGGTGTCGTCGACGCCGACACGAAAGAGCGGATCTTCAACGAAGTCCACGACGCTGTCCGCATCTACGTGTTCAAGGAGCGCGAAGACGCTGACGGCGAAGAGGTCATCCAGCGTGAAGCTGCCCGCACCCGGATCGAAGAGACCGAGGAATCGTTCGCGAGCGGTGATCCCGCGAACGCCACCATCACGATGCGCGTGATGGGCAAGATCAAACACGAGTTCACGACGCAGTGACCATGTCCGGAGCAAAACCCCGCGGCTCGACGGACCACTTCGATCGCTTCGACAACGCCGAGGAGGCGAAAGAGTTCGTCGACAAGCGCGAGGAGACGAAACGCGAGCAGCGCAAAGAGGCGGTCGAGGTGTACGGTGCCGCCGCCGAGCTGTTCGAGCAGCGCGTCCTCGACACGGTCGCGATCGAGCGCCACGGGACGGAGATCGAGTTCTACCGACCCGTCGACGCCACGGATGCGGACCTCTCGGCGATCGCAGAGAATCGACCTGAGCTCGCCGACCGCCTCAAGCGCGGGAGCGAACACATCACGGCGTTCGAGGAGGCGCAGCGACAGGCGCTTCAGGTCATCGGCAGCGCCGGCGACGAGGGCGTCTCCGCCGAGGACCTCGAACAGCTCCACGGCGACGCCATGGAGGGAACCGAGACGATCCGGAAGGCGCTCTCGTGTTTCGCCGTCGACGACTCGTTCCGCGACCCCGACATCTGGAAGACGATCTTCCAGAGCGAGGACACCGTCCGTGAGCTGTTCGAGGATTTTTTCAGCGAAGGGGATCGGGAAAAGCTGGAAGCGAGGCGCGACGTGTTGCAGAACATGGTTGGGGCCGGCGACTCGACGAGCTGAAAGTCCTCTGGGACATCGGCCCGCGGGAGTTCTACGCGATGCCCAGCTGGGAGCAGGAGTTCTGGCTCGCCCGCCTCCAGGACCGTCGTGAGAACCCCGGCCAGACGATCGACGAGCGGAGACACACCTCAGCTGGGCTGTAGGCCCCACCCGAAAAATGGTCGCAGAGCGGTTACTTGTCGCGCGAGTCGCCGACGTGCCGAGTGTTCAGGATGTCGATGACTCGGAAGATGAGCGCGGCCTCTTGGGTCGCACAGTCGGAGGCGACCGCGAGCCGGCCACGGGCAAGGATCTCATCATGATCGCGCTTTCCGTGGAGTTCGACGTTACGGGCGTCGACGCCATAGACGCCGACGATACCCCACGCATCGATGCTTTGGTGCCGATCGACATGAACCACGACCTCATAACCTTCCCGCAGCGTCTCACCGGTCGCCGAGCAGGTGAGCGTACACGAGCCGCCGTAGGTGAGCGACTCGCCGTTGAGGATCTGCTCGGGCGTCGCCTTGAACGTCGTCATGCGCCACCTCGCTGCTCGCGGAACGCCTCGCAGTCGTGGGCGTCGATCCGCTCTGGGAGGCCAACCGCACCACACACCATGCACTCGCGGAGTTGTGGGCCGACGCTACTCATCGGCCGTTGTGAAAGCGGTTGTTCGCGTACGGGGCGGCCTCGGCGATCGCGTCGCCGAGCGGGTTCGGCTCGGTCGCCGTCGTGTCGCCGTCGATACTACTGCCGTCGTTGCCCGAGTCTTCAAGTCGGGCGGGTGTCTGAGTCGACATGGGAATCTCGTTACCCCGAGAACCCCAAGGTCGGTGTACTAGCACCGGCCGATCCTACATCGGCGAGCCGCGGCGTTCTCAACTATACATTATAGACGCAACCACTTATAGGTTGCTACTATAGTGCGAACGTATATAGTATAAACGCAACACTTTAGCAAGTGGAGTACACAAGATATTGTATGGCCGCAACCTCAACTGAGAGCATGGCCGACCGCCGTGCACTCTTGACCGAACGGGAACGCGAGATCGTCGCCGGCGACGCCGATGTCTCCGACAGCTACCGATACCAGACCATCAGTCGTGTCCGAAAGCGCTTCGATCAGCTTGACGACGATCTCGACGCGCTCGAAGCTCACGGCGATCTGATCGACGAACTCCGCGAGGTGGTGTGCGATGGCGGCGACTGAAGGCGATAGCACCCACGGGTGCCCATCCTGCGACCGCAGTTTCGGCAGCGAGAAGGGGCTGAATATCCACCACGCCAAAGCACATGGAGAGAGCCTTGTCGCAAGCGAGGAGGTGTGCCACTCTTGTGGTGAGACGTTCGTGGATCGGCGGAATCGCGGGCGCGATAGTGACCGACGGTTCTGTTCTCAAGAGTGTCGCGCCGAGTGGCTCGAATCTAGAACTGGCGAGGATCACCCCAATTGGGCTGGGCGTGTTCACACCACTTGTGCGCACTGTGGTGCGAGTCTCGGCCGTCCTCCATGGCAGGCAGAACGGTCTGCGCGAGCCTTTTGCGATCCTAGCTGTTTCGGAGCGTGGCGATCCAAAAACCGCTCTGGCCCGGACTCGCCCCGCTACAACACTGTCGCCGTTGACTGCGAATGGTGTGGGGCGAGTGTGTTCAAACCACTATCCCGACTCGACGGCCGGCGGCACTTCTGCGATATTCACTGCCACGGAGAGTGGTTATCGGAGAACAAGACAGGTGAGAACAGCGCGAACTGGCAAGGGGGTCATGACCGATACTACGGACCCAACTGGGACGAGCAACGCCGGAAGGTGAGAGAACGTGACGGTTATGAGTGCCAGTCTTGTCGGATGTCGAACGGCGAACATCACGATGAATGGGGTGAGGATCTCCATGTCCACCATATCACGCGATTCGGGGCGTTCGATTCTTATCAAAAAGCGAACCGGCTTGAGAATCTCGTCACTCTCTGCCGATCCTGCCATCTCGGGAAGTGGGAGGGGATCCCACTCCGCCCTGACACCCGATCGACGGCCGACTGACGACGACGCCGATGACCCGCTGTGGCGAGGAAAATGGGCAGGGTGTCTGATGCTCACACCGACGACGTAGCCGGCCGCGGGTAAAGGGGTCTGGGTGGCCGAGGGGGAGGGCGATGACGTAATCATAATAGCCTAAGTGAAAATGAAGCTCCCAATAATAACGGTTCTTAGGGCCTCTATCCGGTGTTTACTATAACCGCCGGATTTATTTATCACGCCACCTGTACTACAGGTGTAGGAGTCCACCCCACCCATCGGACCCTACACCCACAACGCCACCAAGCGGGAGTCACCATAGACCACCTAAGTCGTGTATCCGGTTGCGCGGTATTGGCTACAATACTGCGCTGAAAAGCGGATACATGGGGCTGGGAACAAGCTAACCATGGGCTCTCGCTTTCTGCGGACAACAAGAAATTGCCACAGAGGGCGGTAGACTCGTAGTGCCTATTAGCCACTACGTCCCTACGCGTTAACGTAGGCATATGCTCCCAGAGCTAGGGTGGCGTATGCCAGTGCCCAGAGTGGAAGCCCATAGACCAGAGCACCGAAAGAGGCTATTACACCCGCAGTCGGAGCTGGTACTTCAAGCAAGCTAACCATGGCTTGAGTGCGGTTTTTATTCACCGCTGACAAACGCTACCGGATACTGACCCATAAGCATCTCGGGGGTGCGGTGGAAGTGAAACCCACCAGCAAATTGGGAACCGCACGGCGTGGGCGTGTCTACTCGCCGCGCTGATCGTACCAAACACCGATTCCAACGAGAGGCGCGGCCAATAGGAACAACCCTCCGAGAGCCATCACGAGCGCCCCGGCCGGCCAGAAGACGAGGCTCGCGAGGAAGCCGAAGAACAAGAATGCAAAGCCAGCAATCAGCCCGACTATTGTAGTCATCACGGCCCCCATCTCTTCCGGATCGAAGTCGCTCATACAGGATAGTCGATCAGCAGTGAAATAAACTTAGTGACAACACAATGGCAATAGCAGACACACTCAGAGGCATAATCACGGCTGACGCGAGCGGTGTTGAAGAGGCCGTCAGTACCGCTGATCAGGAGCTAGACACTCTCGCTGGCCGGGCTCAGTCAACCGGGAAATCGATGCAAAGAGCAGGAGCAGCGATGACTGCCGGTATCACCGCGCCATTAGCCGCGCTCGGTGGGATGGCACTTCGGCAAGCCGGTTCGTTCGAAAAATCGATGGATCGATCGATGTCAGTAATGGATTCCGTCTCCCAGTCCATGGAAGAAGACCTCCGCGACACCGCCCGCGAAGTCGCCCGCGAGACGCAGGTGAGCGCGACACAGGCCGCAGACGCGCTGTATTATCTCTCTTCATCAGGGATGGATGCTGCCGAGTCGATGGAAGCGATGCCGACAGTTGCGGAGTTCTCAGAGGCGGCTGGTGACGCCCTTTCCATGGCTGATGCGGCAGACATCGCCACCAACGCAGCGAGCGCCTTCGGGTACGAGGCGAGCGAACTCTCCGAGGTCACAGACACGCTGGCAGGCGTCACAAAGAACCACAATCAGACTGTTTCTGACATGTCGTCGGCGATGAGTCAGGTCGCACCAGTAGCATCCAGCCTCGGACTGTCGATCGAAGAGACGGCGACGGCGATCGGGATGTTGGGCGATCAGGGGATCAGCGCGGAAAAGAGTGGCACGGCGCTCCGAAACGTACTGTCGCAACTGTCAGATTCGTCAAGTACAGCCTCTCAAGATCTCGAATCGATGGGAGTCGCCGTCCGCGACGGCGAGGGGGACCTACTCTCGTTCTCGCAGATTCTTACGAATATGGAAGAAGCAGGTGTGGAAGCTAGCGAGGCGACGAAGTTATTCGGACAAGAGGCTGGGCCGGCGATGGCTGCGCTCCTCTCAGAAGGAGGGGCCGCCCTCGACAAAAATACAGGCAAGATCAAAGAGATGGAGGGCGCCTCCGGCGACCTCGCAGAGGAACAACGCGGCGGGCTCAACGCCCAACTCGGGATCCTCCGAGATAACGTCGCCGACCTCGGGATCGAATTTGGATCGGTGTTACTCCCGGCTGTTACAACTGCGACCGGAGTGGTTAGCAAAGCCACGGATCGGTTCCGTGGACTCGACGACTCACAAAAGCGAATTGTTGTGAGTTTACTTGGGATCGCAGCCGCGATCGGCCCGGTAATCGCTGGGCTTGGAACGATCGGTGTGGTCGCGCCTGCTGTATCGGGCGGAATTGCGACTTTAAGCGGGGCCGCAACAGGTGCCGCAGGGGCGTTCGGTACGATGTGGACAGCACTGCTCGGTCCTGTTGGTGTGGTCATTGCAGCTATCGCCGGCCTCATCGCTATCGGGGCAGGCCTCCGATACGCGTGGAACAATAATATACACGGAATCCGCGACACCACAGAGGCAGCGTTCCAGCGCGTCAAAAACTGGTTCACGTCGGCGCCGGCGTGGATGCTCGCTCTTCTCGGACCGGTCGGCCAGCTCTATCTCGCCTACCGTGAGAATCTGTTCGGAGTGAGAGACATCGTCGACAACGTCTTCGACTTCATTGGATCGAAGATCGGGTGGCTTATCGACCGGATCCAGTCGCTCCCAGGGATCAACTTCGGCGACGATGACGTCGACGTGGACGAGACTGCGGTTGAAGAGGAAGGTGCAGCAGCCGGTGAAACGTATTCTGACTCCTTCGAGGCGAGTGCCCAACCAGACTCCGCGGCCATGATGCTTGCGGGTGTCGGCGCCGACACGAGTGAGGCGATCAAAGGCGAGATGACGCCCGAGATCCGGCAGGCGCTCGAAGACGGCGTCGACGGATACGTCTCCGACCCGGACGAGATCGAGGACGCACCGACCGAGATCAACGAGGATCTCTACAACGCTGTCGTAGAGGACCACGGAGGGTCCGCCGAGAACCTCGGTGTCTCAGAATCGGAGTTCCAGCTGCTCATGCGCCGGTACGAAAGCGGCTCGGGAGCGAGCAGCTCGACGCCGTCGGTGGACCTGCTCTCCAGCGGTGACGGTCCTACTGGAGTAGCTGGATCCGGGGGCATGACGCCTGACGAGCTGAAGACCGCACTCCGGGATGTCCTCGACGGACTTCGGCTGGAGACGCGACTCGAAACTGACCAGCGCGGCCTCGAACAGTTCATCGAAGACATCGCCGACGCCCAGATCGCCGACGCCGGCGGCGGGCGGCCGTGACCATGGATATCTACGGACAACACCTTCCAGACCAGACTGTTGAGATCAGCCCGCGGACGGGCGGGCACGAAACAACGAGCGCAGCTGTACTGAATGGCCCGACGCTCGTCGAATCAACCGGCGTCGGGACGCTCTCGTTCGACATCGACGTTCGGCTCGATGGCGATCGCCGGGCGACACGCCGAGCGGCAGCCCTCGAAGAGCTCGGAAACAATCCCGTGTTCGGTGTGCTGCCCGTGAGCGGGAGTACACACGTCGGTATCGACGGCTACTACGTGGCCGGATCGACGCGTCGGAATCCGGCACTCGCCGAGCCGCGCCTCGATGACCCGGCCGCGAGCGATGTGACCGAGGGGGTACGGTTCGGGCTGGAGCGTGCCGGCTCGCGAAAGACGCACGTCGTGGGTGTCGAGACCTCCGTCTCCCAACCCGAGCCGGGTCACGAGTTCGGCAACGACACCGACGCGATCGTCGGCCTCCCTGCCGCGGCCCGACGGGTCCGGCTCGTCGACTCAACGTCCGAACCAACTGTTCGCGAGCGCCCGACGCCCATCGCGACGGTCGAGGCCGAACACGGCGCTATCGATCTGTTCGACGCGTCGAGCGAGACCGTCGACGATCCGGTCTACCTCTACGATCTGGAGTACGACCTCCAGGGCGACGTCGACGTCGGCGTCTGGGACACCTACGGGCACGACTCGATCCTCGACGCGGACGACGTCGTCAGCTGGGCGCGCGTGTTCGACACGGCTCACGAGTTCGGCGAGGGCGAGCTCGTCATCGAGAACGGGCTGCTCCGCCTGACGATCGACGAGCCGACCAACGCCGACGAGACGGCCGCCCTCAAAGCCGAGACGTACGACCCGAGCGCGGCCGGCGGCGACGGCGCGTGGACCACGATCGCGCTCCCGGAGTACGACGCCGACCTGGACACGGACTGGCAGCCGGCCGACGTCGACCTCACGCACATCGGGCCGGCGCAGGTCGCCGCGCAGGTGCAGTTCGAGGCCGTCGCCGGCGTCGACGAGGGCGAGGTGTACGTCGTCGACATCGAGCTGGAGCGTGGGGGGGAGGTGGTGGAGGTGTGGCGGACCGATGTATCGGACGCGATCCCGGTGGACCTTGTCAGTCTGTTAGAGCCGATCGCCTCAACGAGTGTTGCGGATAGTGGCGTTGAGCAGGGTCTTGTGGCGCGTGAGGAGGTGCGTGAATAATGGTCGAAGGTACATACGGCGATGGCGACACCATCGACGTATCGGATTACGTCGAGGTAAACGTCCTACTGACTGCCCAAGCGGGTGAAGACGGCGGGAACGGTAGCACTGGAAATACTGACCTTGAAGAGACGGGATATGGCGGTGACGGCGGGGATGGGGCGGTCTTAGACGCGACTCTTGATGTCGACGGCCTAACCCAGATTGAGGTTAACGCCTATCAATTCTCCCACGGTGACGGCGGGGACGGAGGAACAGATAACGACATTGGTGTATATGGCGGCGACGGCGGCGACGGGGGAAATGTCATTTACATTGAAGACGGCAACGGGACTGGCCTTTTGGGCGCAGGCGGAGGTGGCGGTGGAGGTGGAGGCGGCGCAGCAGCCAATGAAGACATCACTTGGAGGGCGTCCGCTGGCGGTGGAGGCGGCGGAGGAGCAGCATCCGGGAGTAGAGGGATTAACGGCGAGACATCCGGCACGGGCGACGAAGGCGAAAACGGCGATAGTGGTAGTTTTAGCGGCGTCGCCCCGGGCGGAGACGGTGGGGATGGAGGCGACGCAGACGCAGACGGCGTTGCTAAGACAGTTTCCGCCGGGGACGGAACGGATGGAACCGATGGCGGAGTTGCGACGCCGAGCAGTCGCGCGACAGAAAACGCCAGTTACGGTACGTCGTCGAGGTCGGAACCGACGGCAGAAATAACGGACGCAACGCCCGAAGCCGCTCCAGCCCCGAGCGATCTATCGGCGTCCGGCCAAAACGGATACGTATCGTTGGACTGGTCGGTGGCCGGCGCGGAGAACGAATACTACGTGTACCGCGACGACACCCCCGGCGTCTCGAAGTCGTCAACGAGGGTCGGGACGCCCTCGTCGACGGGCTTCAACGACTACGGCACGCTCGACGGGAAGACGTATTACTACGCCGTCGCGTCGGTCACACAGGGAACTGAGAGCGACGGGGTGTCGAACGAAGCGTCCGCCACCACGGACCTCCCAGCGCCGTCGTTTGATACTGTAGACACGGTCACGCCCCGAGAAATAGCGGTCACCGCGTCCCCGGACGACGACAACCCCGGGGGGTCGGTCGAACTAGACTTCGAAGGATCGCAGGTCGATTCATCGAACAGCGACGGATCGGTCTCACACACGGCGACAGGGCTGTTGGACGGCGAAGAATACACGTTCACCGTGACACGGTCGACCCCCGACGCGGGGTCAAAGTCCACGCAGACAACACCCGTCACGGCGCTCCCTACCCCGGACGGCGTGACCGTGGACGCAATCGGTGACACCGGCGTCGATCTCCTATGGAACGATAACTCGAACAACGAGACCGAGTACCAGATCGAGGCGCGAAAAGATAACTCGGGTTCGTTCTCTCAAGCGGGGAGCGCCCCGTCCGACGCAGAGACGGGTGCCGCGACCGGTCTGCTGAACGGCCAGCCGTACGGCGTCCGCGTGGTGGCGGTGACCGACCACGCAGAGTCGGCGAGCGGCATCATCTCCGTTACGACGACGGTTCCAACGCTCGCTCCGGGCCTCGACAACGGTGTCCTCGACGAGGTTCGCGTCAACTTCCCCGGCAGCCTGAACAACGGCGACCGTCGAGCGCAAATACGTCGCAGCGGCGAGTCCTCGTGGGACAATGGTGCCGCCGGCTTCGACGAGACGGTGGTTCCCCACGACGGCGGCGGCGATGCGATCTTTAGCGGGCTGCTGGACGGCGAGGAGTACGAGGTCCGGCTTCGTGGCGAGACGGCGGACGCCACCGGGGCGTGGACGCGCTCGTTGATCGTCACTAGGTTCCCCGGGGCAGCGGATCTGAACGTCGATTCGGTCACTGATACGTCGGTGGGTCTCACGTGGAACGAAAACGCCGACAACGAGGACGGCCAGCTCGTCGTCCGAGAGCAGTACAACACCGCTCGGGGCGATTGGGACAGCGAGCGGGTGATCGGTAATCTCGGGCCGAACGTCGAAACTTACACCGACGACACGGCTCAGCCGGACACTCAGTACCGTTACCGCATCCGGGCCTACACAGAGTACGCAGAGGCAGACTCCGACACCAGAACAGTTAGGACGCCTGCTATTGGCTTCTCCCGAACACGCGTCCCGGCGTCGGGCTGGCACGTCGAGATCGACACGCCTGATGGCGACACACTCCGCCCGACCGTCCTCGAAGGCTCGACACCGAAGCGGTCGCTCAACGACGTCCCACGCGTCGAGGTGGCCGTGCCCGAGGCCGACCGCTGGCTCGACGATGACCTCCAACGCGCGCCGATGCGCGTCTGGAAAGACGGTGACCGCCTCCCGATCGAACGCTTCGAGAAACCCGTTCGCAAGCCCGACCGGATCGTCCTCCACGGGCGCGGCGGGATCAAGCTCGATCGCGACATGGTGCGCGACGTTGGCCCAGTGATCGATGTCGATACTCTCGTCCGGGAGATCCTCGACGACGAGGTGCCCGAGTACGCGAAGACCGTCGACGACCCGAACAACAACCTCCGGGACGACGCCCGCTTCCTCACCGGGAACAATATAATCGGGTTCCTTGACGCGTTCACTGACATCGACGAGCAGTTCGGCAACAACCTCCCGGTGGTTGTCGACACTGACGGGCACACGCGTCTCGCGCAAGTAGCGTGGATGGAGTCTGCGAAGAACGCGACTGATAAGAACGCGTTTCTCGGCGAAGCACCAGAGGACAGCGTCGGGAAATACATGGATAACGAGACGTACAGTCTCCAGTCGGTCGGCGACTACATTGAGTGGTCGTTCGACCCGGACTACTCGGTGACTATTGCGGACCTCGATATTCGCGTCCGGAGCCGATCGGTCCCCACAGAGGGATCGAACCCCGGTCTCTCGTTCAAACTCAACGGTGACGAGGTGAACACGTACCCCGTGGACATACCCGGCACGGGGCCGGATGCTGAGGCCGGGTGGAGAAGTTTCAGTAGCTTTGACGCCTCGAACCCCGACGAGGACGTCGGGCAGGGCGGCTCGACTGACTTCAGAGTTGAGGTGGCAGAAGAATCAGCGGACTCGGACGCCCGGTGGCTCATCGACGGATTTGTCGTCAGCGACGAGCGGTACGACGCCGACCTCAACTACCAGCTCGGCAACGGCGAGGACGCGATCAACGACGACGGGATCATCGAGGGGCCGCAGATCTACCCCGAGAGCCTCGCGCTCGAAACAGTCGAGCGCTCTGCCATCGAGCAGGTGGTCGCCGGGCGGCTCGATGTCGAGATGAACGCGACCGGCGGGGCGCAGGCACTCGCGGTCTCGAATGACGGCGGCACGACGTGGGTGAGCGCGTCCAACACCGACTCGGTGAGCGGCGCGTTCGCGGACGGCGACTCAACCCGCATCCGTGGCCGGGTGACGCTCTCGCGTCGCGATGGCGACCAGTCTACACACCCGCGGACGGGCGGCGCGTCTCAAGAGCTGTCGAGTCTCGATCTGTACGCCACGCTCGACGACACGCCGTTCGAGCAGAACGCCTCGCACACGGGGACCGTCCTCGAAGTGCTTCAGACGCTCGCCGACACGCACTACTCGATCTTCGAGCTGCGGTGGGACCCCGACGCGAACGGCGGCGACGGCGGGATCTCGATCGAGTGGACGCAACCCGGCCAGCGGGAGGCGTCGACGTCGGCGGCCGTCCTCGACTACCAGACCGAAGTCGACAGCGAGACCATCGTCGAGGCGGCCTACGTGTACGGCCGCTCGCGACGCGTGCGCGACCAAGAGGTGACGCTTGACGTCGGTGCGTACGTCGGCGTCGGCGACGGGTACCTCCAGCCTGGGACGGAGCGCGTCGCGAGTACGTCGGACGATACTGTCTACGTGGCGGGCGAGGACTACGAGATCCGGTCGGTTGACGGGACGATCACGGCAACCGAGGGCGGCGCGATCGACGACGGCGAGACGGTGGTGATGGACTACGAGACGCGACTCGTCGGTTACTACGAGCTGCCGAGTGCGGACGGGTCGGGCGACACGATCCGGGAGACGATCGGGTCGGCGACGACCCAGAACCTCGCCAACCAGGCGGCCCAGACGCTAGTGAAAGAGCTGTCCGAGCCGCAGCGCTCGGCGACGATCACCCTCGACCGGACGGCTGACATCGGACTGGTCGGGGCGCTTGACGTCGACGCGCCGGTCGATGCGGAGATCGTCCGCGGGATCGAAGCCGACGAGCGCAAGCAGGAGGTGCGGACCGGGTCGCGGCTCTCAGGTGGCGAGGCGATCGACGACATCCGGCGGCGGGTGAAGGCGGTCGCAAAGCGGCTGTAGCTATCCGCGGACTTGGAGACCGATGACCGCCCGCCGGGCGCGCCGGGCGTGAGGACCGACGTCGCGCCCGCCTCTTCATGCTCGAACACCTGATCGACACGGCCAGTCGCATCGCTCTCAGTTACCCGTGGCTCATCGCCCCGGCGCTCGCACTCCTCGCGCTGCTCGTTTCCCACTGCCTGTGGGGTGGGTGGCCTGACCTGTGGCGAAGCCGGCGCGTGGTCCTCCCGGTCGTCGACCGTCTCGCCGACGGCGACTACGACGACCAGGTGGACGTCGTCGACGAGCACGTCGGTGTCGACGTCGACGCCCTCGTCGCAGAGCTCCCTGAAAAGACCGGGCTGCCGCTCAGCACGCAGACGTTCGTCGGCACGATCGACGCGCCGCCCGCGCAGGTGCGCGCGGAGTTCCGTTCGATGGAGCGCTGGTGGCCCTGCTGGCTCGCCAGCATCCAGTACGAGATACGAGACGGCGAGCGCGTCTACGAGGTCGGCTCGTACGCGTTCCGGTCGGGAGGGTTGCTCGACCCGCGGCAGGTCCACATCCGGCTCACGCCGCGCGAGGGTGGCGAGAAGACGGCGTTTTGGAGTCACGAGGAGTTCTCTCCGTGGCGACGGCCGGTGGCGCACTACCGCGGCGAGACGTGGTCGGCGGCGCGTGGGGTGCGACATATGGCCTCTGCGTTCGCGAGCGACGACCGGTTCGAGCCGAGCAACCGGGCCGTCGACCTCGTTGATCGCGACGAGCTCACGTCGGCCTGACGGGCCACCGCCGGGCACTATTCTGTCCGAACACTCATATTCCCGGCTGGCCCTCTCTCAGACATGCCCTCGTACAGCGACGAGGAGATTCTTGACGAGATCCGTCGCGTCGCGAACCTCCCGGCCGCCAGCGGACGGCCGAGCAAGCGGGTGTTCGACGAGCACGCCGACCTGTCCTCCTCGACCGTCGAACGCCGCTTTGACTCGTGGAACGCCGCGATCGAACAGGCGGGCCTTGACCCCAACACCGAGACTGACAAGATCCCGCGTGCCGATCTCGTTGCCGAACTCCGCCGGCTCCGTGACGAACTCGACCAGATCCCCACCGCTGACCAGATGGACGAACACGGCGCGTACGCGTACATCACGTACTACGAGCGGTTCGGCTCGTGGGCGGACGCGCTTGAGGAGGTCTTCGGAGAAGTCCCTGATCGGGAGTGGAAACACATCTCGGATGACGAGCTCATCGCTGACCTCCAGCAGCTCGCCGACGACGGAGAGCGTCCGACGGCAAGAGACATGCAAGAACGCGGCACTCACGCGGTCGAGACGTACATCGACCGGTTCGGATCGTGGGGAGACGCGCTTGCGGCAGCGGGCTTTGACCCATCACAGCGCGTGACGACCGAGGCGCTACTCGCCGAGTTGCGCCGGCTTCACGACGAGTATGGCGGCAGGCCAACGATGACGGTCGTCCGAGAGCACGGTACGTACTCGTCTCAGACATATTACAACCGGTTTGCGTCGTGGGACGACGCGCTCGACGCGGCGTTCGACGAGGACGGGGCAGGAGAGACCAACGACTAACCCAGTGAAAACGTGGCCGCATCCCGATGCGGCCGAACTCGCAGACGACGCGGCACAGCCCCTATCAAAGAACAGGTCCGCGTCGCCTGAAGGACCCTAGGCGTCCATATATAGGTGTTTACGCACTGGGTGTAGGTGTTTCGGTCCGCCAGACACCTCTTACGCAGGGCAGACGGTGTGGCTCTTTTTATACTGAGCAACCGTGCCACCAGTACACATCAATTTTGAAAACGGCTGCGAGACGGCCGCTGCGTGTATTGTGGCGCGTTACCACACCATCACACACCCCACAAAGCATATATAACAACCGCCTCAATCATCGTCCGCAGACCCCTATCCAACGCGGATAATGCGACGCCGACGTGAGTAATCCCGGTCGAGTCCGGTCGCGCCCTCGATGCGATGTCGGTCGATGACGAACGGGCGACCCGAGAACGGGGCAAAGCAGGGTGTCGCGACGCAGAACACAACACAACAACAATGACAAACGACACAAACTATCGCGGGAAGGCCAACGCGGTCTTCTTCGCGGCGATCATGGTCGTCTCCATGTTCGCGGCCGGCTTTGCGGCAGCACCTGCTGCTGCGGCAGCAACAGACGTTGCTGTTTCGGACGATAGTCCGGGCTCGGTCGATATTACGGTCACGCACGATGATGTAACGGATGGAGAAGTAGCAATAATTGTTGATGCTGGTACCTCGGATCAGTACGATTCGGGTACGGACATCTTCCTCAAGGCCACCGCGAGTGGTACTGAAACCACATTTGAGGATGTGGACATCAGTGGTCTCGACACCGGCAGCTATGATGTTGCTGTCCAGCAGGCAGCTACTGTCGACGAGCCTTCTGATTCCGGTGACATCAGCACCACTGCCTGGGCCGATGACAAACAGGACATCGTTACAGTAGAGGCAGCCAACTTCGCTGTCTCCAACCTTGCTCCGGCGGACGCCACGGTTGATCAGGGCGACCTGATTACGATCTCGGCTGATGTCGAGAACACTGGAGACAAGGAAGCTACCCAGACGGTGACGGCTGACGTTGACAATGGAGTCGGCCAAGTCGGCTCGTCTGAGGAAACACTCGCGCCCGGCGCGAGTACGACTGTTGAGTTCGCCGATGTTGACACGTCTAGCCTAGAAGGCGACTACGCGCACTCCGTCAGCAGCGCTGACGATAGTGTGTCGGGGGCCCTCACGGCTAACGTGTTCGATGTGACTATCACCGACTTTGCGTCGTCTACCATCGTTGACCAGACGGCCGAAGTGACGGCGGAAGTCACCAACGTCGGCTCGGGGAGTCAGAGTGACATTGATACTGTCCTCTACTTCGACACTAACGAACAGGACATCTCGACGAACAGCTTCGTCTCCGGTCAGACGCGTACGCTGACGTTCGAATACACACCGACCAGCACAGGTACGGACGTTCCGCTTGAAGTTACCACGACTAGCGAAGGTGACGCTGACTATACTGCTAGTGAACAGGTAGACGTCCAGGACGAAGGCGCGAACTTCGCTGTGACCGTTGACGCGGTCAACGCGAACGTTGATGAGGGTGATCCGGTTGAGTACGACATTACTGTTGAAAATACCGGAACCGATTCCGCCACCTCGGATGTCTCGTACACCGTTGACGAGGGCGCGTCCTCGAGTGCCGGTGACGTTGACTCGGGTACCTTCAGCGATGTCCAGCTTGACGTTGGCGACACGTTCTCGGAGACCGTTTCCGTGGACGTGAGCCCGTCGGAGTCGGACCTGCCGCAGGACTACACGCTCAACGCGGAGACTACTGTCGACGGGACGACGAACTCCGACTCTGCGACCGTGACGGTCAACGAGGTCGGCGACTTCGTCGACACCGACTACGATGTTGAGATCGATGACGGAGACACGACCTACCAGGGTCAGCGCCTCCTCATCGCTGCGAGCGATCTCCCCAACGCAGAAACAGTTGATGACGTCGAACTTCGCCGTGTCGACGATGACAGTGAGGTTGCCGGGCTTGAGAGCCGCCCCACCGTCCTCGAAGACACGTCTGGTAATGAGTTCTTCATCATCGACACGGATGACCTCGACGCCGACCGGTACGTCCTGACGGATCGGTCGACCGGTACGGGCGTGGACTCTGAGAGTCTGTACACCTTCGAGGTCGCTGTCCAGGGCCTCACGGCGGAGTTCGACGACGACACCGTCGGTGACCAGGGCGACGACGCGCTGGTTGACTACGAGATTGAGTCCAGCATCCGCAACAACTACGCAGTTAACATCGAGGCCGACAGCCTCGACGAGGACGACTTCGAACAGATCTTCAGCAACGCGCTGGACGTTGAGAACGACGAGGTCGACCTCGGTGACGACTACGGCGACGCAGACGCAGCCGCCTACGCACGCGGTGCTTCCGACGGTGAGTTCGCGCTCAATTCCGAAGACGGCTACATTACTGTCTTCGGCGCTGAAGCGACTCACGAGCTGAACTTCACCGACATCGACGCCGGTGACTACGAGTTCAACGTGAGCGTCGTCGACACGACGGCCGAGGACGCTGACTCCATCACCGTCGAGGAGAGCGGCGACGGCGAAGTCAACATCGAGGAAGGTAGCCTCACCCAAGAGCAGGGTGACACCATCGAGTTCAACGTGACCGCTGACGGCACGGCCAGCTCCGGTACGGTCGTCGTCGGTGACGAGGACGACTTCGGCTACCAGACCAACGTCACCATCAACGACTTCGGTGACGATGACCAGGTCACGCTCGAATTCAACACCTACACTGCTGGCGGCTTCGGCAGTGAGGACGCGGTCTCGCTCGTCGACACCGACGACGACGACGACGAGATCGACGTTGAATACGAGTCGGATCTTGAGAACATCCTGTCGAGCGGTGACTACGACATCTCGTCGAGCGCTTCGAGCGACTTCGACCAGACGCTCGACAACTCGGACGACGTTGCGACGCTCTTCATCGAAGAGCGCACCACGGAGAGCATCCAGCTGTGGACGGCCTCCGACGACACGGCGAGCGACGTGACCGACGCTGACGACGACGAGCAGCTCGGCGAAATCACGAGCGCCGTCNTCCAGCTGTGGACGGCCTCCGACGACACGGCGAGCGACGTGACCGACGCTGACGACGACGAGCAGCTCGGCGAAATCACGAGCGCCGTCGAAGACGACCTGATCACGCAGACTGAGACGGTCGCCTACAACGACGTCAGCATCCACCAGCTTAGCGCGAGCGGCCTCGAAGGCCTGCTCGACTACGCTGCTGCGGAAGACAGCCTCGACGACGATGACGTCGCTGGCCAGCTCGAATACCTCGCGACGACTGAGCAGAACGAGCTCAACGATGACACCATCGTTGACCTCACGATCGAGGAGACGCGCGACAGTGCCGGTCCGAACGCGGACCGCCGCACCGTCGACCTCGCGGACACTGACTTCGATGTCGTTGAGGACGAGACGAACGACGACTACTACATCCTCCTCGACACGAGCGACGTCGCGTTCGAGGATGACGACGCCTCGCTCGACAACGACGAGGATGTCGACTTCACGGTCGAGTTCACCGTTCAGGACCAGCGCCTGCTCGACCCCGAAGACGACGTTGACCAGGACGAGTTCGAAGACTCGTACGTGACCGTGGAAACGCCGTTCAGCGTGAACGAGCGCACGGCNCAGGAAGACACGTACAACGTCTCGAACACCGACTCCGAAGAAGTGAGCGGCACCTCGAACGTGGCTCCCGGTACGGAGTTCACCGTTCGCGCCCGCTCCGCGTCGGGCACCCAGCCCGCCTTCGTCGTCACTGACGACGAAGTGACTGTCAACGCCGACGGCACGTTCACCGCTGACCTCGACTTCAGCGACACGAACGTCGGCGACGAGTACACGCTGAGCGTCAACCAGCTCGGCCTCAACAGCGACAACGACGAGGTTGAGGTCGACGGCACGGTTGTCGAGCAGACCCAGGAGCCCGCGGCCTTCGAGGTCTCGGACCTGAACCCGCAGGAAGCCACCGCGACGGCTGGTGACTCGGTCGACGTCTCGGCGACGATCGAGAACACCGGCGGTCAGGAAGGCACGCAGTCTGTCGCGCTCACGCTTGACGGCGACGAGCTCGACAGTCAGGAAGTGACGCTCGCGGGCGGTAACAGTACCACCGTCGAGTTCACTGCCGACACGTCCGGTCTCGAAGCCGGCGATTACACGCACGGCGTCGCGACCGACGACGATGAGGCAACCGGTACGCTGACCATCGAGGCAGCGGACGGCTCCGGCGACGACTCCTCTGGTGACGACTCCAGCGGCGACGACTCCTCTGGTGACGACTCCAGCGGAGACGACTCCTCTGGTGACGACTCCAGTGGTGACGACTCCAGCGGCGACGACTCCACCGACGACGGAACGCCCGGCTTCGGTGCGCTCGTCGCACTCGTCGCCCTCATCGCTGCTGCGCTGCTCGCGACCCGCCGCAACGACTAACATCGTTGCCTAACGGTCGCGACTCGTAGCTTCGAACCATCGGCCCTCGCGGGCCGACCCCACACGCGGTTCTCTTTATCGGACCTCGACTCGACCACTGAGCGACCGCTGTCGGCGTCGCTCGCGAACGTGGTCCAGACTCCTCCTCGAAAAGACCGACCGCGCTACGCGTCGAGAAGCGCGTCTCTCGCTCGTTTTAACTCCGACACCTCGTACTCGTCGCTGCCGCCCTGATCGCCGTGGGCTTCCTTCACCAGCTCGCGGAACGCTCCCTTCACGACGGGATCGGGGGCGTCCGGCGCGACGCCCAGCACCTCATGCGGCGGTGGCGTCTCGACCCGGCCGCCGGCGACGACCACCGCATCATCTTCGTCGCCGGGCGGCAGGCGTGCCGTGTCGAACTCCGAGTCCGCCGTGGTGACGCCGCACTTCTCGGCGAGGCGCTTCCGCTTGGCGTACAGCGCGATCGCCCGGGCGTTCTCCCGCTGCGTCTCCCAGCGGTCACACGCGATCGCGTAGCCGGCGTCCGCGGGCTCGTCCTCGCGACGGAAGCGCGCCACGACGCCGACGTCGTCGGGCTTGTCGTGCTGGTGCGGGATGTTCGGGCGGTCTTTGTAGTGCGTCGACGCGGTGGAGATCCGGACGTCAGTCGCGCCCCAGCGCTCCAGCTCGTCGACGACGCTCTGGAACGACTCCTTGCGTGTGGGCGCGAGGTCGCCAGGGTAGGGCTCGCGCTCCTCGGCGGGCGTACGGGGGTAGTTCTCCGGCCACTGGAGTTCGGGCGCGCGCTGCTCAGTCGTGCTCATCGGTCACCTCCTCATCGACCTCGACGTTGACCGCGAGCTCGCGGAGCGTCTCGGTCATATTCGCGAGGACATCATCCGTCTTCGCGAGGACCTCGTCGACATCCTCGCTGTCGACATCCTGGAGCGTCGAGCGGGCGTCCGCCACGCTGTCGGCCGCCTCGCGGATAGTTTCGGCGTCACCCGCCATCGTCACACACCTCGTCGACCACGAGATCGTACGCCTCCGGGAAGTGCTCCTCAAGGAACTCGACGTCGTCGCCGAGTCGATTTCGGATTCGCGTTCGCACGACACTCTTCACTTTGTATTCGTAGTTGTCTGATACGTTGGCGTCGCCGCTGATGATCTCCCGCTCGCGGTCAGTCACCAGGGCGCGACCCTCATCGCTCATTAGTTCGTCTTTTTCAGCGGCTCCCATATATTACCTCATGTCGTAATCATACCGCATGACGTAAATAGATTACTCTAAAGCGTATGTACTTTACAAAGTATATACTCTATAGAGTAAGGTATAAGTCACTGCGGGATAGACTATAGAGTAGGAAGCACGGGACTCCGGTCAAAATCTGGCCGGGGCGTGTTTGGACCACGCCCGACCGTGCTGTCCACTAACGACAGCGATGTCAACTACGAACCCACGCGGTGAAAACCGCACCGACACGCGATTGATCGCACAGCACACCACACTCGGCGTCGACGCCGAGGGCTTCATCCACCACCTCGACCGCGCGGCCGAGATCGTCCACCGTATCGACCCGACCACCGGCCGTCGCGAACGCCGCTCGGACCTCGCCGAGTGGGTCGCCGAGCGCGAGCACGTCGAGCTGGGCAACGCCGTTGACGTGTACGTCCACGACTACATCGGCGACGAGATCGGCTGGAGCGAGCGCACGCAGTACACCGACCGCGACGTCTTCGGAGGTGGGGTCTGATGCCGAACCTCAACCGCTCCGAACGGAAGCTGCTGGACGAGAAGATGGAACCGTACGTCGACGGCTTCGACTCGATGCTCGCCGACGTCATCCACGACACGTTCGCGGACGACCCACAACTGCGGCGGCTCGCGACGATCGTGACCGAGACCGACCACGCCATCGACGCCCGCGACGAACAGAACGGTGTCGACGAGGAGTGGTCCGAACTCGACGAGGCGAGTCAGAAGGTTACGTGGGTTCTCGAACGTCGTACACGGGAGGTCATAGCCGAGAAGTGCGAGACCGTCGCGCTGGACGCCACTGAGTGGACCGACGTCCACTCCAAAGAGAAGATCGAGGCCGCCGTTCGCGAGGCCGTTGAGTGGCTCAGACACAACACCAACCCGGCCGAGCGCGCCGGCGTCGCGTACGGTGACGAACTCCCTGACCCGGATGCGCTGTTTGAGGAGGTGAGCGCCTGATGCCTGACTCCGAGCAGGGTGCGATCGATTCGGACTTTGAGGACGCCGAGCCATCCTACGAGGAGCGCGTCGAGGACGCTCTCGCCGGCGCACAGACCGAGCCGCTGGCCGGCGGCGTTGCGATCGACCTAGTGACGCGGCAGGCCGTGTTCGTCCGCCGGGAGAAGTACGCCGACCTCGAAGCCCACTACGAGGCCGAAGGGTACGACCTGGCCACGTACAAGATGCACCCGTACCTGCCGGGGATCGACGTCGACAACTCGGTGTTCGAGTGTGTCTACCTCGACGGCAACCCGCAGAACGCTCACAAGCCCGGGAAGACGTACGACTTCCCGGAGGCGCGGCTGATGCATCTGCCTGCCGAGCAGGCGTGGGGCGAGCCGGAGGTCGGAGATGTCTGAGGCCGCCTCGGGCGGGGTGGGCACGTTCAAGGACCGCGCCGCCGACGCGCTCACCTCGTATATGACCGTCCTCGAAGACCTGCCCGAGGTCGCGGACGATTCAGAGCGATTCGCGGTGATCTCTGATTCGGGCTCACAGTATATCGTGGACTGTCGAGCGGGGACATGTACGTGCCCAGACATGCTTCACCGACGGCCAGACGGCGGGTGTCGACATCTCCGCCGCGTCTCGTTCGCGAGGGGTGCCGTTCCGATCCCGGGCTGGGTCGAGCGCGAGGCGATCGACCCGCAACTCGGCCAGCACCTCGCAGCGAGTCCACGCATCGCGACGGCTGACGGCCGGACGGAGGTGTTCGAGCCCGATGTGTGACGACGAGAACGCCCACGCGAACGCGGCCAACGAGCAGGTGCGGCTCGCCGAGGAGAACGGGACGATCCCGGACTCGCGGCCGGAGTACAGCTCGATTCGGCTCCTCGTCGACGGCGAGAAGCTGGCCGCGGACAACCCGATCGACTACCTCGTGATGCTGCTCCTGGAAGGCAAGCGCTACGATGGCTACTGGGATGGCGATGAAACTGCGGTGGCGCACTGGGCAGTTGCCCAGTGGTGTCAAGAACTCGGGTGGGTGCCTGACCTCCGAGACTACCAGCCCGGAGAGCAGATTGAGCGCGGAGCTGAAATCGCGTGCCTTGATACAGCATTCTATGCGGATCCGTCGCCGATTCAAGAGCATTCTGATGTCGAAGGGCTGCCGACGATCGCCTACGAGACTGACTCGGGTGAGCGCCGGCGCGTCCGCTACGAGCGCGTCGACGGGCGGCCCTGGAAGGTTGAGCGCCACGTCGACCGCCCAGACGGCGACGGCGGGTGGGAGCCCTGTGGCGGCGAGCCGCTGTCCGAGCTTGTCATCGAGGGCGAACATCGCGCCGCGGTGACCGTCACGGAGGGCCCATGAGCCTCCGCTCGTTCGCTGACCCGCAGACGCACTTCGAGATCGTCCCGTCGGGGAGCCCGCCGAGCGTCGACGGGCTCGCGATCTCGGAGCCGAAATACCTGCGGTGTTCGGAGTGTGGCGCGCAGGTCCGGATCGACGGGCCCGACGAGACCCAGACGACGATCGACGACCTCCCGCACGACCGCAGCTGCTCGCAGCGCGACGTCGTCTCGGAGTGGTGGGAGTCGCAGTACGTGCGGTAACTGCTAACAACTTTTTATGGGGGGTTCACGTGGTGAATCTGGAGATGACCGATCCCAAATTCTGAGAGGTCACACGTTGCGAACTCCCTATCACAGGTATAGATGTCAGCCCGTCTATCACACCCCCATGCGTCGATGAGAACCGGCGCATCTTTTGACTGGATATCTAATAAAGCGGACACGAGGCGACTTGCTGGCTTACGCATCTGTTCACCGACATCGAGGTCCTCCACCTCCTGTTGCGACGGTGCGTGTACTGATTTTGAGTGAACAACCACATCTGTGAACCGTTCCGTTGCCTCTTGGATGTCTTCAGAGTGATATCTTCCCTTCGGATTTCTGAGCCGGTGATATACTTCGTTGAATACGTACGGCGATACCCGAACCTCTAATTCACCTTCCGCGGCCGAATCAACCATCTCCGCCGGATCCGAATCGCGAAAGAGACACCCATGTAACCAAATGTTCGAATCGAATATCTTCAGCCCGGGCACAACTACTCAACGAGCTCTTTTGGAGTCCGAAAACCACCAGAAAACTCAGAGTCGAGGTCTAGATCTCGTGTTTCTCTCCACTCGGCAAAATCCCCAACATCCCACTCTGCCCGCTCCTCCAACTGATCAAGGTCCGAAAGCGCCTCATCGATATCGACATCGCGTGATAGCGAATCGTCGATAAGTGATGCGGCGTCTTTCGTCATACATCCCTGTATGAATTGACGCCACAAATATATGTGGGCAAATAACCCACTCCGTGGGATAATACACTCAGTTATCTTCAGCTGGCCCCTCCGAACCGCACCCCTCCTTTATCACACCCGTCCGCGTCAGTCGGCAGTGAGATGCTCCTCGATCAGGATGTCTTTCGCGAACGGCGGCTGCCTCGCGATCTCGTCCATCGCGAGAGCGAGGTCGCCCAGGTCTCCCGTGCCCTCAAGCCAGCCCTCCGCGGTGAGCGTCCCGAGGACCTCCTGATCTCGGGACCGAGCGGCGTCGGCAAGACGACGCTCGCGCGGTTCCTCCTCGACAACCCGCGGTCACCGACCGACCTCGACAGCACCCTCCTGCGCGTCCTCGGCGAGACCACGGGTTCGGTCCTCCGCGACGCCATCGACGCGCACCCGAGCGACGCCTCCGTTCATCGCGGCGTCGCGACCGACCGCCTCGCGGGCATCCTGCGTGACGCCGTCGACGACCCCTACGTGTTGGTCCTCGACGAGGCGGACGACCTGCCCGAGACCGAGGCGCTTGACGAGCTGATGAGCGTCCCCGGCGTCACCGTCATCGCGATCGCGCACGACGCCGACGAGTGGCTCGCCCGGATCGACCAGCGCTACCGCGGGCAGTTCTCCGGTGAGCATCACGTCCGTCTGGACCGCTACGCGCCAGGCGAGCTCGCGGACATCCTCGAACCTCGCGCCGAGCAGGGGCTCGACCCTGCCGGGTGGGACCGACCTGTCTTGGAGGCCGTCGCCGACGAGGTCGCCGGGCGGGCCCGGGATGCCATCCAGACGCTGAAGTGGGCGGCGCGGCTCGCCGGCGAGCGCGGTCGCGACCGGATTACTATGTCGGAGATCGGCGACGGCCACGTCGAGGCGCAGCGCGCGATCCGGGCGGCGGCGCTGGAGTCGCTGCCCTACCACCACCAAGTCCTCTACGGCGTGGTGTGGTCCGACGGCCCGATCACGAGTCACGAGCTTCACGACCGATATGAAACCGTTGCGCCGGACGCGTACGGCGACCGCCTGATGGAGCCGATCGGGAAGCGCTCGCGAACGCTGAAGCTGCGGAAGCTCGCGGAGTACGACCTCGTCGAGTGGGAGGACCACGACGATAACTCGCGGACCTACAGTGTGGTCGACGAGCGCATCGAGTCGACTGTCGACGTGTCGACCCCCCTCCGAAATTGACCCCATACCTATTTTAAGGGCGGTCGTCGGTCGAGGTATGCCCTCGCAGGCTACCCACACGATCGACGTCACCGAACTCGGCTTTGACGAGAGCGGCGCTATCGAGATCCGGACTGAAACGACCGCCGACAGCGGGACGGTCGTCACCGCCGAGTGTCACGGTCAGGAGTGGACGCTCACGTTCGACGAGTACGGTGAGCTGACGGACAAGCCGGCACGCGCCGCGCCGCGCTGGCTCGGGCCGGCGATCAAGAAGGCCGCGCCGCAGCTGCGGGTGGCATGATGGAGACAATCGACCGGTCGGGGACGGACCAGTGGCGGTGGACCTGTCCGCGAGGCCACACCGACTGGTCCCTTCGCGACGGGGAGATCTACTGTCGATCCTGTCCCGGCTGGCAGGCACCGGGTGGTGTCCACTACGAGACGATCCACGACCGCAAAACAGGGACTGACCTGTCGGCGTCGGAGGTGCGTGTCGCGTGAGCCTATTCAAATATGACCACCGAAACCAGACTAATGTAATTAAAACTTTTCCATTAATTCCAATATTATTTTTCGGCGTTTTAGATTGGGAAAACTACAAGGGGGTGGAGGCTCTTCCGATTAACTGCGTGCTCAGTGGTATTGGTCGGTCTCCGGATGAGCCCGATGCTCAACCAGTGACTTCAACAGTGAATAATGGCGCGGAAGAGACCGATTTACGAATTGTCGGTAGAAACAGGGTCAAGCTCAGAGGCATCGAGTTCCTCGTCGAGGTAGGCTCGACCGTCGTCGGTGAGGCGGTAGAGGCCGCGATCGACGCGCTCGACGAGGCCATATCGGCACAGCTCCCTGAGGCGTCCACCAGCGTAGTCCCTGGTGGCGTCAACCCGAGGATACTCACCTTCACGGGAGACTGCCCGCGGAGTCATGTTCCCCTCCTCTCGGAGGACCTCCAGGATGCGATCATCAGTCGGTTGTCGCATCCAGTCCGCGTCCCTTCGCATCTTGGTCTCCCGTGCGGCGGTTGTACTCATAGTAACACCGATGTACCTACTAGTTCTACCCAGTCGCCCTTAATAATTCGGCTAACAACTGGAAGTATCCAGTTAGTAGCGGGAAAAGACTAAGTAGGGCGCACGGTAAGTACCAGTTGACCTGGCCACGCGGGAGTAAAACCCGCCGGCGCTGCAACGCCGACGGCTGGGTCACCCTGCGAACCCCTCTTCACGAGGGGATTGATGAGAGACCCGATGAACGATAGAACTCGCGGCGTCAATAAACCCGACGCCAACGACCGAGACGGCACAGACGCGGAACTACTCGATAGCGAAGCTGTAACTGACGACCATATCCCAGCGCCGGCTCCGCACGTCGGCGGCGAGCCACCGCGAGCGTACGAGCTCTTCAACGCGTTTCAGATCGACGCGGGCGGCAACGCGTGGGTGTCCGCGAAGTACCCCGTGGATGCGACGGAGGTGCGGTGATGTCCGAAGCAGACTCCCTATCAGCTTCGGTTACCGTTACGAAGCGCGATAGTGCGCTTCCAGGCCCCGTCGGGGCGGTGGAACGCTGGTGGGCAGAGGTCGAGGAGCTGGACGTCGGCTGCTACGGAAGCACGCCCGAGCGAGCGGTGGAGCACCTGATCGGCTCCGTCCGGGATGACGATGGCGACGGTACACTCGAACAGCAGATCCAGGAGGTGGCCTGATGCGCGCGACCATCCTCGGACTCGCCCGCGACGAGATCGCCGACCCGCACATCGAGGGCCACGTCGAGACCGCCACGTACCCGGCGATCGACGCGACCGCGTTCGAGCGCCTCGACGGCACCGCGGTCTACGCCGGCAGCGCAGCGGCGAAGATCGACACCGAACAGGAGGAGATCCACGTCACTGACGAGGCGATCCACACCGAGACCGTCCAGGTGCGCGAGGACGTCTACTGCGAGTGGATCGCGGACCTCACTGAGGGGTGGGTGGGCGTCAACCGGTCGGACGGCGACTGGCTGTTCGACACGCTCGGCGCGACAAAGGGGACGCTGATCCACCGGGCGACGATCGATGTCGACGGGTTCGCCGAGTACCTGTCGGACTACCCGAACGCGGACGCGTGGAACGTCACGCAGACGCGTACCCTCGACGCCGACGGCGACGCCGAGGAGTCGACCATCGAGTACCACGACGCCGCCCACCTCGCGGACACGGGCGGTTCCGGCGAGACGACGATGCTCGGCTTCGAGTACTTCTGGAACGACTCGTACACCCGCGGTGTCGTAGCCGAGAGCGGATACGTCGCGCTGTACGACGGTGGCGACAACCCCGGCGAGTACGCGGCGTTCATCAACTCTGAAATCTTGCCGTTCGCGAGTCTGCCCGAGGAGTACCAAGGCGCGCTCGGTGACGTCCGCGACGAGACGGAGGGCGAGGCCGATGTCTAAGGTCACTGCGACCGATGACGTCCACGCCCTCGTCGACGAGGACGAGGTCTCGGAGGCGATCGCCGACCGACTCGCCGACAACGGGTTCGAGACGATCGCGGACCTGCTCATCGCCGACCAGGCGGACCTCGAAGACGTGCCGTACGTCGGCGAGCAGCGCGCCGCTGACATCCTCGACGTCGTCGACGGCCTCATGGGAGCGCCCGAGCCGCGCGACGTTGACGTCGAGGCGACTGAGAGCGTTGTGAGCGAGGCCGCGATCCCGCTGTCGGTGCGCCGTGGCGACGCCGTGTTGACGAAGTCGTCAGCGTACGGTAGTACCGATGTCTTCCACACGCAGGCGTGCCAACACGTCGAGACGAACGACCTCGTCGAACGGGACCGGTCGTGGGCAGAGAAGCGCGACCTCAAGGAGTGCCAGTACTGTGCCGACCCGGACGCACGAGCGCGCAACGCATCGGCCGAAGACGAGACCGACCCGCTGGTCGACCCGTGCGAGGTCGTCCTCGAGGCGACGCTCGGCGAGAAGCTTCAGATAACGCTCGCCGACCGCGACGCGTGGGCGCGGCCGTGGAACGTCATCGAGACGGCCGAGCCGACCGAGTGGGAGTCCGCGACCGGCGAGACGTGGCAGACGCGTCGGCTTCGGCTCTCGGAGTCACCGAGCGGGAAGGAGGCCGCCCGCGAGTTCGATCTCGTCCTCATCGACGACGAGATTCGGATCGAAGACCCGCCGGTCAATCGTCCGAGCCACCAACCCGACGCGCGGAGCTGGCGCGTGGAGTCTGTCGGAGCCGTCGGTCGCGTCTCGACGACATCGCTCGTCCAGCTCCAGACGGACGACGAACAGGGCGATGCGAAGCCCGAAGGTGACGATACGTGGCGGCAGTACCAGAAGCGAGGTGAGACAGCGTGAGCGACACCGATGCTCGCGACGAGATACGGACGGTTATCCAGCGGCACGCTGCGGAACTCGACGCTGAGGACCTCCGGGAGATCGCCGGCGACATCGAGTCGACCGCCGACAAGTGGGGTGGTATCGATGTCTAAAGTTGACGGGGAGAACCAGCACGAAGCCGTTCGCTACGAGTGCGGACACCGCTGCTGGGACGCGGGGATCGGTGGTGCTCCGGATCTCTGCCCACGCTGTGGTCTCCCAGTTCAGGAGCGTGGTTACGATGTCTGAGTCGGCTGAGAGCGGAACGACCGGCAAGGAGATCCTCGAGGACAACGGTGTCGGCCAGACAGATGGCTACCGCGGAACCGGCTACACCGGTTCCAAGACCGCCAAGAAGGCCATTGACGAGCTCATCAACGAGTTCGTCGACCAGGAGCGGATCATCAGCCCACGCTCGATCGCGAACGCGGTCGACGTCGACGTCCGTCCGCAGGAGATCGGGAAGACGCTCGGCGCGTACCTCAAGGGCGACACGCCCGGCGACTGGTTCGACGAGGTTGAGGTCTCGATGTGGCGTGACACGTCGCCGAAGAAGTGGAGGTTCGTGCGCGTCGCCGGCGAGGTCGACCGCCGCCGGTCGCAACACCTCCAGAAGCCACAGCTCGTCCGCGAGCTCAGCGCGGCGACCGGCGCTGAAGGCGCACGCTACCGGACGGCGACTCGCGACAGAGGGAGCTGGGAGAAGGCCTCGGTCACGCTTGCGTGGATGCAGGACATTATCGAGGCCATCTGTGAGCGGACCGACTACGTGCCGAGCGAGGTCGCAGACGATCCCGAGCGCGACCGGCGCGACTGGGTCGACGACCTGACGCAGGCCGGAACGACGCAAGTCCTCCGGCGGGCGGCCGGGATCGACGACCCCGGTGCCGACACGAGCTGGAACCGGGAGACGCTTCAAGCGCTCCACGACGTCCTCGTCGCGGGCCACGATCCGAGCGAGGTGAGCGTCTGATGCGCGAGCCGCACATCTGGACCATCCACTGGATGATGGTCGCGCTCGCCGTCGCGCTGCTCGTCGTGATCACGCTTGAGGTGATGCTGTGAGCTCGAAGTACGCGAGAGGGTCGACCGAACACGCGGAGCGGATGCTTCGGATCCGCGGGACAGGCCCGACGGCGAGCGTCCTCGGGTCCTGGAAGCGTGGGCTCCGCGTGGCGATCCCCGAGGCCGCACCCGTCCCGCGACACGATGAGGCCCGGTACGACGCGCAGTCTGCCGTCGTCGTGTTCCGTCGCGAGCAGACGCTGAAAACGTGCTACGGACTCGACCCCGAGCACATCACCAACATCCACGGCGTCGCCGTCGCGGCCGCCGTCGACGCACAGTTCGGGACCCACTACCGGTCCGGAATCGACCCGGCGAATCTGGAGGAGATAAACTGATGAGTGCTACATCAAACGACGGAAAGACGCCGAAAGACGCCACACGAGCGGAGGAAGCGATCGACCGGCACGGTGGGGTGTACGAGCAGTGGGCCGACGAGAACACGCCGCGCGGTCGTCTCGCGCGGGCCATCCTCGCCGTTGGAGGTGACGACGATGCCGAGTGAGTCAGCCGTCGAGGTGGCCGTCCTCGACCGCGAACTCCTCGGCGACGCGCTCGTCGTTCTCGATGACGGTCGCCGCGTCGGCCGCCGCCTCACGCTCGGCTCGGTCGTCGGCTTCGACGGTCGTCTCACGCATTTCGGCACGGGCCGCGTCGATCGCGTTCTGGATCTCCTCACGGAGGGGGAAGCCACAGCGCGGGCAGTGATAGGCGGTGGACTTCACCTCGGCGCGACAGTTCGAGCACGCGACGATCTCGGGCGAGCCCTTGTTCTCCCCGTCATCGTCCTCGGGGTCGACGAACCCGTGACTCTGGAAGATGGAGTTGTTCCGCTCGGCGTCGCCGGTGTGGTCATAGCGGTCGCGCATCCGCATCCGATCGTCGACGAGCATCGACATGTGTTCGATGTCGCGATCATTCAGCTCGGAGTCGCTAATCCGCGTCATGAAGACGTGCCGGAAGTGGTGCGGGTGGACACGCTCGACGTCGAGTCCGGCGTTGTCGGCCGCCCGCTTCAGCGACTTCCGAATCGTCGAGGTGTGGGCCGCCATCATGTCGCGATCGTCGGGGTCGTAGTGTTCGACGACGGGGAACAGCGGAGCCTCGTCGTGGGCGCGCCCGTTCGGTCCGGACTGGTCGGGGTGGTTGCGGTTGACCCACTCACGGAGCTCGGCCCGGGAGTAGAGGATTGGGTAGGAGACGTCGCGGACGCCCTTCAGGCTGAGCGCGTCGGTGTTCGGCGAGAAGGTGGGTCGCGGTGTGTCCAGCCCATCGATGTCGCCGACGCGGAGCGAGGTGGCCAGCGAGATACGCGCACCGACGTCCGCGAGGAAGTCAATGAGGACGGGGTCGCGGTTGTTCCGACAGCCCCGCTTCAGGCGCTCGATCTCGTCTTCGCTGAGGAGGTCGTCCTTCGAGATAGTCTCGTCTTTGGTGCTCCGGTCGGGAAGGCTGATCCGCTCACCGAAGCCGTAGTCGTCGTAGTGTGGCTCGGCGTCGAGCCACTGAAAGAAGACGCGGAGGACGCGCTTGTAGCTGAACATCCCGGAGCCGTCGGGGTCGAGCCCGTAGCCGCCGCTGGACTTCGGTGCGGCCAGGCGTCCGACGAAGGCGCGTGCGTCGCCGATGTCCATCTCCAAGAGCGGGGTCTCGGCGCGTTCGGCGGCGCGGCGGAGGTTTCCGATATCGCTTATCAGTGTATTGAGCGACTTGTCCTCCATCTGCCGGCGGTGGGTGATGAATTCGCGGATCGCCCGGCGGTCAGCGTCGTCGATGGCGGCGTCTGCGAGGAGATTCTGCTCGCGCTCGAACTTCGCGCGGGTGGAGTTCGTGTCGTTGACGTCGGCCATACACACCCCGAAGACACCCAGATATTTGGAACCCCCCGCAGAAGATGCGCCAGATGTTCGGCAACGAGTAGCGAACGCCCACGCCTTCTCCAATTTTTCACCGCTCCGAGCGACTGCTCCGGGTTCGATTCCCTCCGCGGGGGACGGCGTGTATTCGCCGGCCGAAACACCATTTTCACCGACTAACGCGCCGGTGAGTGACGGCCCGGCCGTTCGTTCCGTTCGATTTATTGGAATTCGCAGACACGTCGAATCGATATGGCCCTCCAGCTCAGCCGTGCGGTCAGCGACGGCATCAGACGTACACTCTCCCGAACCGGCGCGGTTCTGTTCTTCGCGCTCCTCGTCCTCCAGTTCGGGATTCAAACGAGCATCAACAGCGCCCTCCTCGGCTACCTCCCGGCCGAAGCGGCGGCGGAGTTCAGCTCGGACGCCGGGCTCACGCTCCCGGTGTCCGGCGGCGTCGGCCTCGCCCTCTTCGCCGCGTTCACCGTGCTGAGTTCGGCGTACTTCGTCGTCGTCTCCCGGACGCTCGCACAGCCGCTCGCCGAGATGTCGACGTTTCCGGCGGGAGTCACCGACCGGCTCGGCCGCGCCACGTTCACCGCGCTGGTCGGCGGACTCATCGTCACGGTCGCCGTCACCGTCGGCTTCGCGTTCCTGATCGTTCCGGGGCTGTTCCTCGCGGCCTCGTTCCTGTTCTTCGTCTTCGCCGTGGCGGTCGAGGACCGCGGCGTCGTCGGGAGTCTCAAGCGGAGCTGGGAACTGTCTCGCGGCTCCCGGCTCAAGCTCGGCCTCCTCGTCGCCCTCTCCGCCGCGTTCGGCGGCGTCCTCGGCGTACTCGCACCGCTTCTCATTCTCGCCGGTGCCCCGGTCGCCGCCGACGTCCTGACGGTCGTCCTCTCGGCCGCATTCTTCCTGCCCTACTACGGGATCATCGCGTCCGCGTACCGCCAACTGCGCGACGGCGGTCCCGGAACCGGCGGTCGGCCGTCGCAGTCCGTCGACCCGTCGCGGACGCCCGAACTGTAGCCGCGGATCCGGGAGTCGCCCGTCGGGGACGAGGGGCTTCCGAACCCCGCTCGACGCGTCGACCTCTTCGGTCACCGCTCGCCATCGACCGCGGGGACCGTCGCGGCTCCGGGAGCAGAACCGTTACCGTGCCGATTACGAGTCGCCGCGCCGGTCGGCGGCCTCGCCGTCCTCCTCCTCGTCCGTCTCGTCGGCGTCCTCGGCCGCCTCTCCGACGGTTTTCTCCACCGTCTCTTCGACCTTCTCCCCGACGGTCTCCTCCACCGTCTTCTCGACCGTCTCCTCGACGGTTTCGCCCACGGTCTCTTCGACGGTCTCCTCGACGGTTTTCTCGACGGTTTCGCCGACCTTCTCCTCGACGGTTTTCTCGACGGTCTCCTCGACGGTCTCCTCGACGGTTTTCTCGACCGTCTCGCCGACCTTCTCTTCGACGGTCTCTCCGACCTTCTCTTCGACGGTCTCTCCGACCTTCTCCTCGACGGTTTTCTCGACCGTCTCGCCGACGGTCTCCTCGACCTTCCCGGTGACCTCCTCGCTGACGGTGTCGCTGACGTCGTCGGCGACGCCGCTGACCTCCTTGTTGACGGTTTCGCCCACGCTTTTCTCGACCTCCTTGCTCACCGTCTCCTCGACCTTCTCGCCGACGGTCTCCTCGACGGTCTTCTCGACCTCCTTGCTCACCGTCTCGCCCACGGTCTTCTCCACCTCTTTGTTGACGGTCTCGCCCACGGTCTTCTCGACCTCCTTGTCGACGGTCTCGCCGACGCTCTCCTCGACCTGCTTGCCGACCTGGTCCGCGACCTCCCGGGTCATCCAGTCGGGGTCGAACCGCGCCATCTTCCAGACGACGTGGACCACGTACGAGGCGAACACCCCGATCCCGAACGCCATCGCCACGGCGTTCATCTGGGTCGTCGCGATGAGCACGATCGACAGGGCGATCAGCGCGCCGTACGCGATGTCGGTTATCGCGTCCACTCGGGCCGGACTCACCATCCTCGCCCCTCCGTCTCGCCGTCGAGCGCGTCGCGTCGCCGTCGCG
>NZ_AOJD01000065.1 GCF_000337415.1 Halorubrum tebenquichense DSM 14210
ATCACCGTCTCCGTCCCGGAGGCCCGCGACGGTGCCAGCGAGGGCACCGGCGGCGGCGTCTTCTTCAACCCGACGCAGGAGCTGAACCGCGACGTGACGGTCGCGACGCTGCGCGCCTACCGCGAGCGCGAGCCGCGGGCGGCCTCGTACCTCGACGCGATGGCGGCCTCGGGGGTCCGCGGCGTCCGCGCCGCCGCCGAGGGGTACGACGTCACCTGCGCCGACGTCGACGCCGACGCGGTCGACCTCGCCGCCGCGAACCTCGACGCCAACGGACTCGACGGCGAGGCGGTTCACCGCGACGTCAACGCCCTGCTGTACGACGAGGGGCCGTTCGACGTCGTCGACCTGGACCCGTACGGTACGCCGATTCCCTTCGCGGACGCGGCGTTCGCGAACGGCCGCAACCTGATCTGTGTCACCGCCACGGACACCGCACCCCTTTGCGGTGCCCACCTCGCGAGCGGGATCCGGAAGTACGGCGCGGTCCCGCGGAACACCGACTACCACCCGGAGATGGGGCTTCGGACGCTTATCTCTGCGCTCGTCCGGACCGCCGCACGCTACGACAAGGCGGCCCGACCGGTCCTCTCGCACGTCTCCCGCCACTACGCGCGGACCTACCTCGAACTGGAGTCGGGTGCCCGCGCGGCCGACGACTGTCTCGAAGCCCTGGGTCACGTCGATCACTGCGAGGACTGCCTGTGGCGGTCGGCGACCCGCGGTCGGATCGCCGACCCGGTCGACGCCTGTCCGGAGTGCGGGAGCGACCGCGTGCTCACGGCCGGGCCGATCTGGCTCGGTCCCGTCGCGGACCCCGACTTCGCGCGCGCCGTCCGGCGCGAGGTGACCGACGACATGGGCGAGGCGAAGCGGGCGCGGAAGCTGCTCGGCACCGTCGCGCGCGAGATCGACACGCCGACCCACTACGACCAGCACCGCCTGTACAAGCAGTGGGGCGAGCCGGCCATCGGCATGGACGAGTTCGTCGAGCGCCTGCGCGCGGCCGGTCACGAGGCGAGCCGCGCGCACTATCGCGGGACGGCGGTCAAGAGTGCCGCGTCGATCCCGGAGATGCGCGAGGCGGTCCTCGGAACGGACGCGGACTGACGCCGTCGCCGTCGGCGTACGGGGTCGCTCCCGGCCTACGGGGTCGCTCTCGACGCTCGACACCCTCTCGTTTTTGTCGCGGTCGGTCGAAGGGCGGGGCGTGTCCAGACACCCGCGCACCACGTTCGGCACGGTTCGGCGCGTCGCCGACCTCGCGATCGACCGACAGGTGACGTTTCTCGCGGCCGCGATCGCCTACTACGCGTTCGTCTCGCTCGTCCCCGCGCTCCTGTTGCTGGTCGTCGTCGCCACCGCCGTCTTCGGCGAGACCATCGCCGCGGAACTGGCCGCGTCGACGGGCGAGTTCCTCACGCCGGCCGGCGAGGAGGCGGTCGTCGGAGCCGTCTCCTCGGCGGGCGGGCGAACCGGCGCGAGCCTGCTCGGGCTCGGTGTCCTGCTCTGGTCGACGCTGAAGGTGTTCCGCGGGCTCGACACGGCGTTCGTCTCCCTGTACGGCGGCGACGCGACGCCGGGGTTCCTCCGACAGATCGTCGACGCCGCCTCGGTCGTCGTGGGGGTCGGCGTCGGCATCGGCGTGATGGTCGGCGTCGGGGCGTTCGTCGCCGCCGCCGACGCGGTCCCGCTGGTCGAGGCGGCGAGCGTCCTCGCGCTGCCCGTCTTCCTCGCCGTCGTCTTCCTCCCGATGTACTACCTGCTCCCGCAGCCGACCCTCTCCGTCCGCGAGGCGCTGCCGGGCGCGGCGTTCGCGGCGGTCTGCTGGACGCTGCTTCAGGCCGGATTCCAGGTGTACGCCGCGAGCGCCGCGCAGTACCAGGTGTACGGCGTCATCGGCGGCATCCTGCTGTTAGTCACGTGGCTGTATCTCGCGGCCATCGTGGTGGTGCTCGGCGGCGTGGTCAACGTGGTGCTCGCGGGACGGGGCACCGGCGGCGACGCTCCCCGGAACGACGGCCCCGCCGATGCCGTCGGTGCCTCCGACGACGCCGCGGACCGGCAGTTACAACAGGACCGCGGCCGACCCACGGGTATGAACGGCGAGTCGGACGCCTCCGGGGACGACGACGAACGGCCGCGCGGCGCGCCGGACGTCGCCGCCCTCGAAGCGGAGGTCCGGGAGCTGCGGTCGCAGCTCGACGAGTTCGAGGACGACGTGGAACGACGCACGGTCGACAAACCCGAGGTCGAGTCGGAGCTGAAGCGGTACGTCCGGTCCCGAATGCGCCGCGGACACGCCCGCGGCTGGGGTCCGTACCTCGTCCTGCTGTACGGCACGGTGCTGACGCTCGCGGCGCTGACGTCGCTACAGGGGATCTACGCGGTCGGCGCTATCGTCGTCCTCGGGCTGTCGACGCTCGGCCTGTACACGATATTCGTCGTCGTCGGGATCGGGTTGAACCTGCTCGAAACGCCGGGCAAGGCGCTCGATTACGCCCGCGGCCGCGGCGATGACTGAGCCTCGCAACGCCCGGCGCGACGAGACTGGAGTGGCTCCCCGGTGACCGGACTCGTCGCCGCGGAGCGCGGCCTCGGCGAGACCGCGATCGTCGACGCCCTCCCGGAAGTCGTCGTCGTGGCCTTCGCGGCCGTCACGCACCTCGCGGACCCGTGGTTCCTCTTCGCGCTGCTCGCGGTCGGCTACTGGTTCGCGAGCGACCGGACCGCGGGGTCGCCGCGCCGCGCCGGTGCCACCGCCGTCGCGGCCGTCACCTGCGCGTACGCCGCGACGGCGCTCGGCAAGGCGTGGTTCGCGGTCCCCCGCCCCCCGGCCGCGATGGGACCGGCCGACGTGCCGACGTGGCTCCCCGCGCTCCTCTCGGGCTGGTACGAGGCGCAGGTGCTCTCCGACGGGTTCGGCTTCCCGAGCGGCCACGCCACCGGCGGCGCGGCGGCGTACCTCGCGATCGCGCTGCTGTACGACCGGCTCTGGACGCCGAGGGCCCGGTACGTCGCGGCCGCGGGGGTCGCCGTCGCGGTCGCGGCCTCGCGCGTCGTCATCGAGGTCCACTACCTCGTCGACGTGCTCGCGGGACTGGCCGTCGGGAGCGGCGTCGTCCTCGGGGCCCTGTGGCTTGCCGGCGACCCGCGGGTCCGCCGGTCGGTGGCCGCGACCTCGCCGGACGGTCCGACCGCCGACTTAGACCCCGCGCCCGCGTTCCTGACGGCCGCCGGCCTCTCGCTCGTCGCCGCCGGCGTCGCCCTCGAGGGCGGCCACACCGGCGAGGTCGTCGAGGCGGGCATCGGCATCGCCACCGGGTTCGGCGGCGCGATCGGGTGGCGGCTCGTCGACGGCGACGAGCCGCCGCTGTCGGTCCGGGTCGCGGTCCCCGCGCTGGCGGTCACCGGCGCGCTGTGGGTCGGCGCGTACGCGCTCGCGGACTCGCTGCCCGTCACGCTGACCGCGACGACCGCCGCCGTGGTCGCCGTCGTCGCGCTGCCCGCGCTGTCGGCGCGGTCGGCCGATCTGATGTGACTCCCGGCCGCCGTCGCGCTCTGGTCCGGACGACGGCTCTCCCGGATCGAGGGGGCGCTGCTCGCGCTCTCGGAACTGGTCCGGTGGGTCCTCGGACTCCTGCGGATATTCGGCTGACGGCGTCGAAAAAGTGGAAACCGTACGGGGATCGCCCCCGGTCGACTGTTCCTCGCCGCCTCAGAACGTCTCTAGGTAGCGGTTCTCCTCCCACTGCGACACCTGGGTGAGGTACTCGCTGAACTCCTGGGACTTCGCCTCGGCGAACTTCTCGGAGGTGTGCGGACCGAGCGCCTCCTGAAGCACCTCGTCGGCCTCCAGCTCCTCGACGGCGGCACCGAGGTTCGGGGGCAGCGTCTCGATGCCGTACTCCTCGCGCTTCGCGTCGTCGAACTCGTAGATGTCCTCGCGGACCGGATCGCCGGGATCGGCACCGGTCTTGATCCCGTCGAGCCCGGCGGCGATGAGCGACGCCATGCCGAGGTAGGGGTTACAGGACGGGTCGGGGCTGCGGACCTCGAAGCGCGCGGAGACGCCCGCGGCGTCCGGGACGCGGACGAGCGCCGAGCGGTTCGTGTCAGACCACGCGACGTAGATCGGTGCCTCGTAGCCGGGCACCAGCCGCTTGTAGGAGTTCACGGTCGGGTTGGTGACGGCCGTGAACGCGGGCGCGTGCTCTAAGATGCCACCCATGAACTGGTAGGCCGTCTCGCTCAGGTTGAACTCGTCGTCGTCGTCGGAGAACGCGTTGCCGTCCTCGTCGAACAGCGAGATGTGGCTGTGCATGCCCGAGCCGTTGATGTCGGCGATGGGCTTGGGCATGAACGTCGCGTGGAGGTCGTGCTGCTCGGCGACCGCGCGGACGACGGCGCGGAACGTCGCGATGTTGTCCGCGGTCGTGAGCGCGTCGTCGTACTTGAAGTTGATCTCGTGTTGGCCCTCGGCGACCTCGTGGTGGGAGGCCTCGATCTCGAAGCCCATCTTCTCCAGCGTGAAGATGATCTCCTTGCGGACGTCAGACGCGAGGTCCTTCGGGGCGAGATCGAAGTAGCCGCCGTTGTCGTGGGGGATCGTCGTCGCGTTGCCGTCGTCGTCCTTCTCGAACAGGAAGAACTCCGGCTCGGGACCGATGGAGACGGAGTAGCCCATCTCCTCGGCCTCTTCGAGGACGCTCTTCAGCACCTGGCGCGGCCCGCCGGCGAACGGCTCGCCGTCGGTGTCGACGATGTCACAGATGAGCCGCGCGGCCCCGCTGTCGCCGTTCCCGTCGCTGCGCCACGGGAGCACCGCGAACGTGTCGGGGTCGGGGACGAGCCGCATGTCCGACTCCTGAATGCGCACGAACCCCTCGATCGAGGAGCCGTCGAAGTAGATGCCCTCGGTGAACGCCTTCTCCGCCTGGTGGGCGGGGACGGAGACGTTCTTCACGACGCCGAGGATATCGGTGAACTGGAGCCGCAGGAAATCGACGTTCTGCTCTTCGATCTCGTCGAGTACCGCCTGTTCCTCGGCCGTGAGGCCGCCGTCCGGTTTCGCGTGTTCGTCCGTCATGTTCTGGACGTTTGATTCGTTATCTGCCAGTATAAAGGCCTTATCGCTTGGCGCATGAACCGCCGGGTGGGGAAATATGCTGGACGTTCGTAAAATTCTAAACCCCCGGAAGCGTGATCGGTTGTGATGACGTACGAAAACCTCGACGCGAAGCTCATCAACTCCCTGCTCAGTAACGGCCGCGCGAGCCTTCGGAGCCTCGGGGACGAACTGGACGTCTCGGTGACGACGGTGTCGAACCACCTCCGCGACCTCGAAGAGGAAGGGGTCATTCGGGGATACACGCCCGTCGTCGACTACGACAAGCTCGGCTACGACGTCACCGCCGTCCTCCAGCTCAAGGTCGAGGGGAGCGCGCTGCCGGACGTCACCGAGAAGCTGCGCCAGGAGAAACAGATGGTGAGCGTCTACGAGGTCACCGGCGACTACGACGTGATCGCGATCGGGAAGTTCACCGACACGGACGGGATGAACGACCAGATCAAGTCGATCCTCACGGACGCGGACATCCGCGAGTCGAACACGAGCGTCGTCCTGAACGCGGTCACCGAGAACGCGCAGTTCGACCTCGACGTCGACGAGGAGTGACTCGGCCGACGGTCTAGCCCGTTACTCCCGCTTCGCCGCCGCCTCCAGCACCTCCACCGCCGGGAGCGGCTCGCCCGTCAGCGCGCGGATGTAC
>NZ_AOJD01000066.1 GCF_000337415.1 Halorubrum tebenquichense DSM 14210
GAGGTACCCCTCGGTCTTCTCGTCGATCTCGTCGACGGGGACCTCCGCGCGGTCGCCGTCGGGGCCCTCGTACGCGAGGTCGCTCGCCAGCCGGATCGCGTCGCCGCGCTCGTCGAGCACCGACTCGATCAGCTCGCGGTTCCGTTCCCACTGCTCGTCGAACAGGTCCATCCCCCCCACGTCGTGGCCGACCGGCTGGCCCGCGGCGCGCAGGAACAGCTCGCCCGCGACGCCGCCGAGCAGGAACCGGTCCACCTTCTCGTCTAAGGCGTCCATCACGCCGATCACGTCCGTCGCCTTCGTCCCGCCGACGACCATCGTCACCGGGCCGTCGAACTCGCGGGTCGCGATGGCGGTGTTCGCCTCGTACTCGGTCTCCATCACGCGGCCCGCGTACGACGGGAGGGCGAGCGGGAACCCGACCAGCGAGGCGTGCTTGCGGTGGGCCGCCGAGTAGGCGTCGTTGACGTACGCGTCGAAGCGCGGCGCGAGCGTCTCGACGAACTCGGTCGCGGCCTTCTCCTCGGGCGACTCCTCCGGCAGCTCGTCGTCGCACATCCGGGTGTTCTCCAAGAGGAGGACCTCTCCCGCGCCGAGCGCGTCGATGGCCGCCAGCGCCTCGTCGCCGTAGGTGTCCGCGACGAACTTCACGTCGCGGCCGACGTGGTCGCCGAGGATCGCGGCGTGGCCCGCGAGCGTGGTGAAGTCGTCGCGGCCGGGGCGGCCCTGATGGGCCATGAGCACGACGCGGTGGCCGGCCTCGGCCAGTTCGCGGACGGTCCGCGCGTGACGCTCGAACCGGCGGTTGTCCTGCGGTTCGCCGTCCTCGACCGGGGAGTTGAGGTCGAGTCGGACGAGGACGCGTTTGTCTGTCGGGAGGTCGTCGATGGTGTCGAAGGCGGGCATGGGTGAACGGTCGTCGATGAGATATTTAAGCGGTAGCTCTCCGGAGGAACGTTGCCGCCGGAGCGTCGGGCCGTCCGCGCGGCGGTCGCGAATCGGTCCTTACTCCTCGTCGTGGACGTACGCGGCCATGTCGAGCATCCGGTTCGAGAAGCCGTACTCGTTGTCGTACCAGGTGAGGATCTTCAGGAGCTTCCCGCCGGCGATGACGTTCGTCGACTGGAGGTCGACGTAGCTGGAGAAGGGCAGCCCGACGATGTCCGAGGAGACGACCTCGTCGTCGGTGTAGCCGAGGACGCCCGCGAGCGGACCGGAGTCGGCCGCGTCGCGGAAGGCGGCGTTGACCTCCTCCTCGGTGACCTGCTCGTCGAGGCTGACGACGAACTCGGTGATGGAGCCGGTCGGCACCGGGACGCGCATCGCCATGCCGTCGATTTTGCCCTCAAGCTGCGGGAGGACCTCCTGGGCCGCGCCGGCGGCACCGGTCGAGGTCGGGACGATGTTCTCGGCGGCCGCGCGGCCGCGGCGGCGCTTCGCCATCGGGCCGTCGATGAGGCTCTGCGAGCCGGTGTAGGCGTGAACGGTGGTGAGGGTCCCGGCGTCGATGCCGAACTCGGCGTCGAGCACCTTTGCGACCGGCGTGATGGAGTTCGTCGTACAGGAGGCGTTCGAGATCACGTCGTCGCCCTCGTACTCGTCGTGGTTGACGCCGTAGACGAGCTGTTTGACCGGCTTCTCGCCCTTCGGCGGGGCGGAGATGATCACGGTGTCCGCGCCGCCGTCGAGGTGCGCGCTCGCGTCGTCGCGGGTGCGGAAGATTCCCGTACACTCCAAGGCGACGTCGACGTCGAGCTCGTCCCACGGGAGGTCCGCGGGGTCCTGAACGTTGAACAGCGGGACCGAGGTGTCGCCGACCGTCAGCTCCTCGCCGTCGCGCTCGACGCCGTCGAGCCGACCCATGACGGTGTCGTACTTCGCGAGGTAGCCCATGTCGTCGACGTCCATCACGTCGTTGATCCCGACGAGCTCGATCCGCGGGCTCTCTAAGACCGCCCGGAACACGTTGCGCCCGATGCGACCGAAGCCGTTGAGCCCCACTCGAACGACCTCGTCGTCGCTCACGTCGTCGCCGGCCGCCAGATGCGATTTACTCATGTTCGAAAAAGGCGAGACGCAACTACTTAAATCCGGCTCAGTCGCCCCGAGATCGTCATAATCGTTCGAATTTGTTACGAACACCGATCGAACGCGAGCGGCGATCCCGGCGCTCGCCGGCGGCCGTCACCCCGATCGCGCGGGGCGGGTAGCGGCCGATACGGCGACCGACAGAAGGCTTATCGGGGTCACCGACCTCACGGGAGGTATGGACAGAGACGACCGCGACGATCCGTTCGGAGACTTCTTCGAGGAGATCGAGCGGATGATGAACGAGATGGCCAACGCGAACGGGCCGTCGGCCGACGACGCCGGGTTCGGCGACGACACCCACGTCGACGCCTACACCACCGAGGAGTCGGTGCGTCTCGTCGCCGACCTCCCCGCCGTCTCGAAGGAGGACCTCTCGCTGCGCTGTGACGGCGACGCGCTCACCATCTCCGCGGTCTCGGACCGGCGCGAGTACGACGAGACCGTCGACCTCCCCGCCCCCGTCGACGAGCACTCCGCGGACGCGACGTTCAACAACGGCGTCTTAGAGGTCTCGTTCGACCGCGCCGACGACAGCGCTTCGATCGACTTAGTCTGAGCTCGCGGCCCGGTTCCGGCTTCCGCCCTTACTCTCGCTCCGCCGTCCGACGGATCAGCGCCGCGAACCGGTCGTAGAAGTCGTCCTCGTACTTCGTCGCGGCGTCGACGGTCGGCCGGGCGTTCGTCTCGTTGACGACGAGTCGGTCCTCGGTCGCCAGCAGATCGACGCCGAGGTAGTCGATCCCGAGCGCCTCGGCCGCGCGCTCGGCGAGGTCGCGGGCCTCGGGGTCGAGGTCGACGCCGCGGGCCGTCGCGCCCCGGTGGACGTTGTGCTTCCAGCGGCCGGCCGCGAGCGCGTCGTCGTCGAGTTCGCGCCGCACCGCCCCCGCACACTCGCCGTCGACGACCATCGCGCGGTAGTCGCGCGCGTCCGGGAGGAACTCCTGGATCAGGAACGACTTGTCCCCGGTCGCCCGGTAGTCGTGGATCAGGTTCAGGTAGTCGACGACGCCCAGAAGCGAGTCGGGGTCGCTCGCGGTCGCGACGCCTACCCCGCGGGTCGCGGAGTTCGGCTTGACGACGACGGGGTAGGAGAACGCCTCGACCGCGTCGACGACGACCGACTCGGAGACGGGGTTCGAGACGAGCGTCGTCCGGGGCGTGGGGAGTCCGGCGGCGTCGAGCGTCGCCAGCACGCCCGCCTTGTTCCGCGAGGTCACGACCGCGTCGCGCCCGTTCACCCACGGGGCCCCGAGGCGCTCGTCGACAACCGCGCCCTCCATGAGCCGCGTCGGGTAGACGAGTCCGACGTCGAAGCCGTCGAACTCGCCCGCGACGTCCGCGCTCCCAACGTCCGCGCTCTCGTCGCCCTCGCCCGAAACCCGGAGCGACCGCTCCTTCGCTCGGACGTGGCCGACCTCGATCCCGCGGGCCGCGAGCGGCTCGCGGACGCGCTCGAACGTCTCCGCGTCGGTGGTCATTGCGAGCCGGATCATACGCCCGCTGAGGGCCGTTCGGACTTAAAAACCGCGCGAGTGAGAGCGGATTACGGCGGTGGCGCGTGCCGGCGAGCGCCCGTCGGGGCGCGAGCCGCACGCGCGAGGGAGTCGGGGGGGGGGGGGGGGGGGGGGGGGGGGGGGGCGGGGGGGGGGGGGGGGG
>NZ_AOJD01000067.1 GCF_000337415.1 Halorubrum tebenquichense DSM 14210
CGCCGGCTGCCAGAGAATCTTCGATTCTCGCGGCTGGGGCTTCGGAGGTATTCGTGTCGATCGGCAATTTATAAACGAGGACGTACAGCCTCGCGGCTGGGGCTTCGGTGGGCGTGTCGCCGGAAACGACTGTTTCGTATCGAGCGGTCGGGGCTTCGGCGGTGTCGGCTGCGGAGGCGCTCGCGGCGAAAAACTCGACCGCTACTCTGTGGCCGACTTATTGTAGGTGGCCTTCCTCGCGGAGCTGTTCGGCCTCGCTCTTCTCGTAGCGCCACGAGATGTCGGCCTTCTCGTCCTGCCAGTCCCACGGCTCGACGAGGACGATGTCGTCTTCGCGGATCCACACGCGCTTTTGCATCCGGCCGGGGATGCGCGCGGTCCGCTCGGTCCCGTCCGCACAGCGCACTTTGACGCGGTTCGCGCCGAGCATCTCGACGACCTCCGCGAACACCTCGTCGTCGTCGGGCATCCGGAGGTCGTTCCGACCGCTGCCGTCTCCGTTGCTCATGCGTACGCGGCCATACGCACTCGCCGAAATAAAAGGGCCGCTCTCCGTCGGGACCGAAACGGCCCTTTTACTTCACCGGACCGCGGACCCGAGCACATGCGCGACACGCTCGGACTCGAAGGCATCGTCGGCGTCCTCGTCGTCTTCGCCGGAATCGGCATCCTGACCCTCCACGACCCGGTCGTCGCCGGCGCGCTGATGGTGGTTCTGGCCGGCCTCGCGCTGATCGCCAAGGGGCTGGCCGACACGGTCATGCGGTCGTTCGGACTGAAGTGAGTCGGGCGCGGCGTTCACCGTTCTCTCGAAAGAGTCATACTGATCGACCGTCCCTCGTCGGGTATGGTCGAAGTACCCGCCGTCGCGGTCGAACTCGCCGAACTCCTCGTCGTCACGCTGGGTGCCGGCGTCGCGTCCGTGCTCGGCGTCGTGCTCGAACAGTTCGGACTCTCCGCCGTCTCGGGCGGCGACCTCGTGCTCGGCGCGTGGGCCGTCGGGATGGGCCTGATCGCGCTGTACGTCGGCCTCGTCGGGCTCGGCTACGAGCAGGCGATTCCGCGGCTGCGGCGGCTCGCGAGCGGCGAATAGGCGGTCCGACCGTTCCGATAGAACGTCTCTCTCTCCCAGCTATAACTCGCCCTCCGCCGCGAGTTCGCGCACTCGGGCCGCGCGCTCGCGGATCTCCGCCCACTCAGCGTCGTCTTTCCCGTCGACGTGCGAGTACATCAGCCCCATCCGCCCGGTGCCGCGGAGCGTCTCCTCGTTCTCCTTCAGGAAGTCCCAGTAGAGCGCGTTGAACGGACACGCGCCCTCGCCCGTCGTCCGCGAGACGGCGTACGGGCAGTCGGCGCAGTGGTCGCTCATCCGGTTGACGTAGCTCCCCGAGGAGGCGTACGGCTTCGACGAGAGCACGTCCGTGCCGAACGACCCCATCGCGACGACGTTCGGCGTCGTCACCCAGTGGTAGGCGTCGACGAAGCCGAGGTGGAACCACTCGTTCAGGTCGGCGGGGTCCGCGCCGTAGATCAGCGCGAAGTTCGACAGCACCATCAGCCGCTCGATGTGGTGCGCGTAGCCGTACTCGCGGACGTGACCGACCGCCTCGGAGAGACACGCCATGTCGGTCTCGCCGTCCCAGTAGGCCGGCGGGAGCGCTCGCTCCTGTTCCAGCCGGTTCGCGTCGGCCAGTTCCGGCATCGCCTCCCGGTAGACGTGGCGCACGAACTCCCGCCAGCCGATCACCTGCCTGATGAACCCCTCCGCGGCGTTGAGCGGGACCGGGGCGGGGTCGTCGGCCGACGCGTCGGCTCCCCCGTCCTCCGAGCCGCGACCGTCCGTCGCGCCGTCGCCGAACTCGTCGAGCGAGGTCGCTCCGGCGTCCGCGCCGCCGCGCTCCGTCGGGTCGTACCCGCCCGGCTCGACGCCGCGCTCCTCGTAGGCGCGCTCGACCGCCCGCACCGGCTCGTGCGGATCGAGCAGCCCGAGGTTGATCGCCGGCGAGCACAGCGAGTGCGAGCAGAACGGCTCCCCGCCGACCATCGCGTCCTGATACCGGCCGAACGCGGGCAGCCCCTCGCGGACGAACCGGTCGAGCGCCTTCAGCGCGTCCTCGCGGGTGACCGGCCACGCGAACCCGTCGAGCGAGTCGTTCCCCCACGTGTCGAACCGCTCGCGGACCCACGCGTGCGTCTCGCGGGTCAGGTCGTCCGGCTCGAACGTCGGCCGCGCGGGCGGCTCCCAGCCGTCGGGCGGCGTCTCCTGGTTCGCGTCGTCGTAGTTCCACTCCCCGCCGACGGGGTCGCCGTCGTCCATCAGCACGCCCGTCTCCCGGCGGACGTGCCGGTACCAGTTCTCCTGTCGGTAGCTCCGGTCGGCGGCCCCGTCCGGACCGATCTCGGCCTCCTCGCCGCCGGCCCACGACCGCCAGTCGGCCGGGGTCGTCCAGAACAGCTCGTTGTCGACGAGTTCGAGGGTCCCGCCGCGCTCGGCGACCAGTTCGCGGAGCCGGTCGCCGGCCCCGTGGCTCGCGGGGCGCATGAGCCGCAGGTCGGACGCGTCGCCGTCGCCCCCCGTCTCCGCCGAACGCTCCGCGAAGAACTCGTCGAGGCCCTCGCCGAACGACGCGGCCCGCACGTAGGTCACGTCGTGGCCCCGCTCGCGCAACTCGTCGCGGAAGTGCCGCATCGCGGAGAACACTAAGGTTAGCTTGTGCGCGTGGTACGGCTTCCGGTCGGCGAAGCCGTGCGCCTCGATCAGTAGCACGTCGTCGGCGTCGTCGAGGACGTCGAGGTCGGGGTTGAGCTGGTCGCCGAGCAGCCAGCAGGTCGTCCGGTCGCTCACGCCCGATGTACGGGTGCCGGCGTCATAGCTCCGGCGGCGCGTCCGCGCACGGGACCGCTCGCGACGCCCCGTGACCCTCCGGATCGCCGCCGCGCGTAGCTTTTTGTCCCGCCTCGAACTGATCCGCGTATGGAGTACACGACGCTCGGGAACACCGGCACCACCGTCTCGAAGATCTGTCTGGGCTGTATGAGCTTCGGGGACCCCGACTGGCGCGAGTGGGTCCTCGACGAGGAGGCGGGGAAGGAGCTGATCGAGCGCGCGATCGACCTCGGGGTGAACTTCTTCGACACCGCCAACATGTACTCGAACGGCGAGAGCGAGCGCGTCCTCGGCGAGGCGCTCGACGGGTACGACCGCGACGAGTACGTCCTCGCCACGAAGGGGTACTTCCAGATGGACGAGTCGAACCCGAACTCGGGCGGACTCTCGCGGAAGGCGATCGAACAGGAGCTACAGCACAGTCTCGACCGCCTCGGCGTCGACGCGATCGACCTCTATCAGATCCACCGCTGGGATTACGAGACCCCGATCGAGGAGACGCTCGCCGCGCTCGACGACGCCGTGCGGCGCGGCGACGTGCGGTACGTCGGCGCGTCCTCGATGTGGGCCCACCAGTTCGCGGACGCCCTCCGCACCAGCGAGCGCGAAGGGTACGAGCGGTTCGCCACGATGCAGAACCACTACAACCTCGCGTACCGCGAGGAGGAGCGGGAGATGCTCCCGTTATGCGAGAAGGAAGGGATCGGCGTGATGCCGTGGAGTCCGCTCGCCCGCGGCTACCTGACGCGCCCCCACGAGGACGTGGACGCGACGCTCCGCGGCGAGACCGAAGAGCACCTCTACGCGCACCCCTACCGCGAGGGCGGCGGGCTCGCGGTCAACGAGCGCGTCGAGGAACTCGCCGCGGAGAAGGGCGTGAAGATGGCCCAGGTCGCGCTGGCGTGGCTGTTCCACAAGGAGTGGGTCGACACGCCCATCGTCGGCACGACGAGCGTCGAGCACCTCGAGGACGCGGTCGAGGCGCTGGACATCGACCTGTCCGACTCGGACATGGAGTGGCTCGAAGCGCCATACGAGCCCGTCCGCGTCTCCGGCCACGAGTGAGCCGCCGGAGCCCCGACTCGGGCGCGTCGCGCCGCTTATAAACGCACCGTCGCGGACGCCACGACAACCCTTTTCGGCAGCGCCGCCGAACCGTGGCGCATGGCAGACGACGACGCCACAGACGGCGGAGCCGACGAACAGGGCGACGCCCCCGAGGGCGACGACGGCGAGGAGAAGTCCTTCCGCGAGCGCGTCGAGGAGATCCGCGAGCGACGCGAGGAGGAGCGCGAGGAGGGCGACCGCCCCGACCCAGAGGAGATGATGGGCGGCGGCGGCCCGCCGGGGATGGGCGGTGGCGGCGGCGGCAACCCCTTCGCGCAGATGATGTCCGGCATGATGGGCGGCGGCGGCCCCGGCGGCGCGGGCGGCCCGCCCGGCATGGGCGGCGGCCCCGGCGCGCAGGGCGAGCGCGGCGGCCGCGGCGACGACGGCGGCAACGAGGAACTGGTCCGCGAGGTGCGCCAGCTCCGCGACGAGGTCCGCGACGCGACCCGCCAGCTCCAGCGCATCGCGCAGGCGCTCGAAGACGACTGACTGACCCGTCGGCGATTCTCTCTCCGCTTTTCGACCCCCAGAACCCGCGTGTCCGCCGATCGACGGGAGATTACCACCCCGTTCCCGTCGAACCGCGACGTTCGCCCCCGACAGCCGTCGCTTCCGAACCGATCTGAAAAGAACAGCCGCGTCGCCGACCGCTCGTTACCGGCGTCGATCCGGCCCGTCTAACACTCCGACCAGCCGCACGACTCGCACGTCTTACAGCCCTCGGAGTAGTAGAGGTTCATGCCGCCGCAGTCCGGACACTCGGGCGACTCGCCCGCCGCGATGAGCTCCTGCATCGCGTCGTCCGCGCCCGCCGCGTCGTCCTCTGCCGCCGGTCCGGGTCCGCTCGGGGCGTCGGTCGCCGTGGCCGCGTCGACCGCACCGCCGTCGGTCTGGCTCGGGCGGCCCGCGGACTCGCTCGCCGCGCTCTCTTCGACGTCGTCGAGGCTCTGCTGTTGGGGGATCCCCTTGTCGACGTCGTCGTCGAGGTAGCGGCGCAGGGCCGTCCCGATCGCGTCCGGGATCGACTGGATCTGCTCGCCCTTGTCCCACGCGACCTTCGGGCTCCGGGTGCCCTGTAGCTCGTCGACGATCTCCTCGGGGTCGACGCCCGAGCGGAGCGCCGTCGAGATGACCTTCGCGAGCGCCTCCGTGAAGGAGTTGGTGTAGCCGCCGGAATGGCCGATGTTCGCGAACAGCTCGAAGGGCAGCCCCTCGTCGTCCTCGTTGATGGTGACGTACAGCTTGCCGTAGCCGGTCTCGACCCGCTGCGTGACGCCGTTCAGGGAGTCGGGACGCGGACTGCGCTCGCTGTAGTCGATCCGGGGCTGTTCGGTGGCTTCGAGCAGACCGTCGACCTCGGCGTCGATCGCGGTCTGGACGTCCTCGTTGTCGAGGAACGCCTCGACGCCGCCGAAGACCTCGTTGATCTGCTCGACGATGGTCTCCGCGGCCTCGCTCTCGTCGGCGAACTCCGTGTTCTGCGCGCGCGTCGTGAGCACCTGCTTCGAGCGGGTGCCGTCGCGGTAGTAGGTGACGCCCTTCCCGCCGTTCTCGTAGATGTACTCGAAGACCTCCTTCGCGTCGCCGAGCGTGGAGTCGTTCGGCGCGTTGACGGTCTTCGAGATGGCCGAGTCGACGCCCTTCTGACAGGCGACCTGAACGCCGGCGTGGTCCTTCGCCGTGAGGTCGCCGGTGACGACGAACAGCTCGCCGATCGCGTCCGGCACCGTCTCTAAGCCGTCCACGCCGTCGAACTCGTTTTCGGCCATCTGGGCCTGCGCCTCCTGCTTGACGGCCTCGACGTCGATGTCGTTGGCCTCCAGCGTGCGGAGGAAGTAGTCGTCGAACTCGACGAGCATCTCGTCGCCCTGGACGTCGTCGGAGACGTTCTTGTAGTAGGCGACGTTGTAGATGGGCTCACAGCCGCCCGTCGTGTTGCCGATCATCGACGTCGTGCCCGTGGGCGCGATCGTCGTCGTGTTGTGGTTGCGGATCGGGAACCCGTCCGCCCACTCGTCGGCGTCGAGCCCGGTGTAGTGTTCGAACCAGTCGCGGTACTCGGTCGGGTTCGCGTACTTCGAATCGCCCCAGTCGTTGAACGTCCCGCGCTCCTCGGCGAGCTCGTGGGAGGCCAGCTTCGACTCGTGGTTGATGTGAGTCATCAGCTGGCGGGCGATCTCGTTGCCCTCCTCGGAGCCGTAGCGGACGCCGAGCTGGATGTACAGCTGCGCGAGCCCCATGATCCCCAGCCCGATCTTCCGCATGTCGCGGACCTTCTGCTCGATCTGGTCGACCGGGAAGTCGGACATCGTGACGACGTTCTCGAGGAAGCGGGTGCCGTACGCGATCCGGTCGTCGAACTCCTCGAAGTCGATCGCCTCGTCGAGGAAGGCGTCGATCGCGTCGGCGCGCGTCTCGTACTCGTCGCCGTGCTCCTCGGACCAGACGCGCCAGTCGGGCGCGTCGAAGTCGGCGAGCGTCGAGAGGTTGATGTGCCCGAGGTTACACGCCTCGTACTCCTCTAGGGGCTGCTCGCCGCAGGGGTTCGTCGCGAGGATCCGGTGGTCCGGGTTCTCCTCGACGTCGAAGGAGTGCTCCTTGTTGATCCGTTCGAGGTAGACGACGCCCGGCTCGCCGTTCTCGTGGGCCCCCTCGATCATGTCGTCCCAGATCTCGGCGGCCGGGATCGAGAGCTCCTCGCCGACCTCGACGTGCTCGCCGAGCCCGAACATGTCGTACAGCTCCTTCGTCTCCGGCGTCGCGACGTGGGCCTCACCGGTGCGGGGGTTGGTGAAGGTGAACTCCTCGTCGTTCCGCAGCGCGTCCATGAAGTCGTCGGTGACGCCGACGCTGATGTTGAAGTTCGAGAGGTGTCCCTCGACGGCGTTGCGGAGGTGCTCGGGGACCTTCCCGTCCTCGTCGATGAGGTCGCGGGCCTCCTCTAGGGCGTCCGCGAAGGAGTTGTGCGTGAAGTCGTCGGGGTCGTTGAGCCGCAGCGAGTGGGCCAGCGAGACGTCCTTGTTCTTCGCGTGGATGAACTGGATGACGTCCGGGTGCGAGATGCGCATGACGCCCATCTGCGCGCCGCGGCGCGCGCCGCCCTGCGCGATCGTCTCGCACATCTGGTCGAACGTCCGCATGAACGTGATCGGTCCGGAGGCGATGCCGCCGGTCGAGCCGACGGAGTCGCCGTAGGGACGGAGCTGCCAGAAGGCGTACCCCATGCCGCCGCCGGACTGGAACACCTCGGCCGCCTCCTTGGCGGTCTGGTGGATGTCGGTGATGTCGTCGCCGGGGGAGTCGACGAAGCAGGCGGAGAGCTGCTGGAGCTCGTCGCCCGCGTTCATCAGCGTCGGGGAGTTCGGCATGAACGACAGCGACTCCATCCCGTCGCGGAACGTGTCGGCGGTCTCCTCGACGTGCCCGCGCACGCCGTCGGGCAGCTCGGGCACGACGGTCTCGTACGCGAACTTGTTGACGTTGTGCTCCGTCAGCGTCGTCTCGATGTCGTCGTCGGCCGTGACGCCCGCGCCGAAGACCTCCTCGGCGAGCTCGTCGCGCCGCGGATGGTCGGGCTTCAGCTGGTCGGGCGTGACGGTGACGTCGACGCCCTGTCGCTCGGCCTCGAAGACCGCCTCCGCGAGCGCGACGTTGCGCGCGACGCGGTCGAACAGCTCCTCTTGATCTTCGTCCGGTTCCCCGTCCGCGTTCTTCCGGAGGTAGCGCGCGGGCAGAATGTTGTGGTAGGCGTTGCCCGTGAGGCGCTCCTCCATCGTGTCGCCCGTGGTGCGTTTGATCGGCAGTTCGAGGTCGTCCGCGGTGACACCGTCGCTGCTCATTCGACGGTCACCCCGCTGGCTTGGCGTGGGATCTGGATCATTCGTAGTGTTGGTGTACTGGCGAGGCGGGCCCTTGTAGGTTCGGATGTCCGGACCCGACCGGCGTCTACGTGTCCGATTCGATATGTAACGGCTGTGCCGCGCGTCTGACGCTAACTCCGGTACGTCGGCAACGAACGGACTCCGGACACATAAGCGTAGCCAGACCGCGGTGAAACTGATCGTCGCTCGCGGAAAACGCGGGACAGAAGCGGCTTCCCACCGGAACAGAAGGGGGGTTGGCCGTCGGCGATTCTCGGAGTCAGGATGGCCAGTAGCACCGTCTTGATCCCCGAGTCGGCGTGCGTACGTCCGGATTTCCCGCAGTTCTTGTCGCGTACATATCAGATTCCGATAACTGTTGCCGCGGCCCGGTCCCACAAGCTTATGCCCGGCCTCGCCATGGTCCCGGACATGACCGCTTCATCCCTCGCGCTCGCCGGCCTCGCCGTGCCGGCGCAGGCCGCGCTCCTCGGTAGCCAGGTCGGGCAGTTGCTCGTCGCACTGGTCGCCGTCGCGCTCGTCATCGTCGTCGGGAAGTTCGTCCTGAAGCTGGCGTGGCGGCTCGTCACGATCGGCATCGTCGTCGTCGCCGCGTTCTACCTGCTGTCGACGGTCGGACTGATCTGAAAAACGCAGTCAGAAGGCCGGCGAAGCGTTCTACTGGAACGCCGCGCCCGGCTCCGCCTCGGTGCGGTCGACGTCGGACCGCTTGAACTGCTTTTCAATCTCCTCGTAGCGCTCGCGCGTCTCGGGGGTGACGCTGGGGTTCACCTCGCTCAGCGCGTCCTCGAAGTGCTCCATCGTCACGCGGACGTTGCCGACGGACTCGCCGACCTCCTCGCGGGAGACGCTGCCGATGAACTCCCGGGAGGCGTTCATCGAGGCCTCGCGGGCGACCGCTTCGATGTCGGCACCCACGTAGCCGTCGGTCTTGCGGGCCAGCGCGTCGAGGTCGACGTCGTCGGCCAGCGGCTTGTCGCGCGTGTGGACCTCGAAGATCCGGCGGCGCGCCGTCTCGTCGGGGACGGGCACGTGGACGTGCCGGTCCAGCCGACCGGGACGCAGCAGCGCGGAGTCGATGAGGTCGGGCCGGTTCGTCGTCGCGATGACGACCACGTCCTCCAGCGATTCGAGCCCGTCGAGCTCCGTCAGCAGCTGGGAGACGACGCGCTCGCCGACGCCGGAGTCGCCGGAGTTCTTCCCGCGCTCGGTCGCGATCGAGTCGATCTCGTCGAAGAACACGATCGTCGGCGCGTTCTCGCGGGCCTTGCTGAACACCTCGCGGACGCCCTTCTCGGACTCGCCCACGTACTTGTTCAACAGCTCCGGGCCCTTGATCGAGATGAAGTTCGACTCGCTCTCGTTTGCGACGGCCTTCGCGAGCAGGGTCTTCCCCGTGCCCGGCGGGCCGTACATCAGGACGCCCTTCGCGGCCTGCATGTCGAGCTCCTCGAACACCTCGGGGTACTCCAGCGGCCACTGGATCGTCTCGCGGAGCCGCTCTTTGGTGCCTTCGAGACCGCCGACCTGATCCCAGGTGACGTCGGGGACCTCCACGAACACCTCCCGCAGCGCGGAGGGTTCGATCCCCTTGATCGCCTGCTTGAAGTCGTCCTCGGTCACCTGGATGCTGTTCAGCACGTCGGCGTCGATCTCGTCGCTTTCGAGGTCGATCTCCGGGCGGATGCGCCGCAGCGCGTGCATCGCCGACTCCTTCGCGAGCGACTCGAGGTCCGCCCCGACGAAGCCGTGCGTGTTCTCGGCGTACTCGTCCAAGTCGATCCCGTCGGTCAGCGGCATGTTCCGCGTGTGGACCTGAAGGATCTCCTTGCGGCCGTCGCGGTCGGGGACGCCGACCTCGATCTCGCGGTCGAAGCGGCCGCCCCGTCGGAGCGCCTGGTCGATTGCGTCGACGCGGTTCGTCGCCCCGATGACGACGACCTCGCCGCGCTCTTCGAGCCCGTCCATCAGCGAGAGGAGCTGGGCCACGACGCGGCGTTCCACGTCGCCGCCGGCCTCCTCGCGTTTCGGCGCGATGGAGTCCAGCTCGTCCATGAAGATGATCGAGGGCGCGTCCTCCGCGGCCTCCTCGAACACGTCGCGGAGCTGTTCCTCGCTCTCGCCGTAGTACTTCGACATGATCTCCGGGCCGGAGATCGTGTGGAAGTTCGCGTCGATCTCGTTGGCGACGGCCTTCGCGATCAGCGTCTTCCCCGTGCCCGGCGGGCCGTGGAGCAGGACGCCCTTCGGCGGGTCGATGCCGAGCCGTTTGAACAGCTCCGGATGCCGCATCGGCAGCTCGATCATCTCGCGGACCTGTTCGAGCTCGTCGTCGAGCCCGCCGATGTCCTCGTAGGCGACGTCCGGCCCCTCGCCGGTCCCGCCCGCCGCCTCGCCGCGGTCGGCGATCTCCTCGGCGGAGATCTCGGAGATGCTGATCTCCGTCTCGTCGGTGATGACCACCGTGCCGCCGGGGCTGGTCTCCGCGATCTTCATCGGGACCGCCTGCGACTGGCCGCCCATCAGCCCGAAGCCGAGCGACGTGCGGATCGTCTGGCCCTCGGTCACCGGCTGGCCGGAGAGCTTGTCGCGGATGAACGGGGCGATCTGCCCCCGCACCCGCAGCTGGCTGGGGAAGGCGATCGTCACCGCGTCCGCCCGCGAGACGTCCACGTCCTCGACGGTCACGCGGTCGTCGATCCCCACGTCGGCCTCCTGCCGGAGGCGGCCGTCGATGCGGATCACGCCCGTGCCGTCGTCCTCGGGGTAGCCGGGCCAGACGCGGGCGATCGCCGCCCCGTCCGAGCCCTCGACGCGGACGATGTCACCGCCGGAGAGCCCCAGCTCGTCGGCCGCGACGCGGTCGATCGCTGCGAGGCGACGGCCGGCGTCCTTCTGTTTCAGCGGCTTGACGGTGAGCTTCATCGCTCGCCCTCCACGGTGAGAACGCCGTTGTTCACGGCCGCGGACGCGGCCGTTCCGGGCAGTTCGAACTCCGTTTCGACCGGCTCGTCCGGTCCCTCGACGACGACGATCGCCGTCTCGCCGACGGTGTCGATCGCGACGGTCTCGTCGTCGACGCCCAAGTCGGCGGCGACGATCCACCCGTCGTCGTACTCGTACCGGCGCAACAGCGCGCCGTCGCCGGTCGATTGGGTCTGTATGTGATCCATCCTAACTACGAGTTAGTCGCACAGATATATAAACTTGTCGCAGAAAACCGCATGACGTGAGTGTTTCGCCGACGTACCGGTAGTGTAGCGGTTCGGGTCGGATCGACGACGATCCCGGCCCTCGTTCCCGACCCCGCGTCCGCTCCCTCCGGCGTTTATTGCCCTCCGCGTCGAACCGGTCCGCCATGGAACGGCTCCCCCACGACGGCCGCGCGACGGCGTACCGGCGCTTCGACCGCGGCGGCGACGGACCGACGGTCTGTTTCGTCCACGGCAGCGGCGGCACGTTGGACGTCTGGAAGTCGCAGGCGCGGCTCGCCGACCGGTTCCCGGGCGTCGCCGTCGACCTCTCGGGGCACGGGGACAGCGACGACGTCGCGACGCCCGCCGGCCCCGAGACGCTCGACGCGTACGCCGACGACGTGGTCGCGGTCGCCGAGGCGACGGGCGCGACCGTGCTCTGCGGCAACTCGCTGGGCGGCGCGGTCGCGCTGCGGATCGCCTTGGAGCGCGACCTCGCGCTCGACGGGCTCGTCCTCGCTGGCACGGGCGCGAAGCTCGCGGTGGCCGAGCCGCTCCGCGACGCGCTCGCGAGCGACTTCGACCGGGCGGTGTCGACGCTCCACGAACCCGACCGGCTGTTCCACGACGCGCCCGCCGAGTACGTCGAGCTCTCGGAGGCGTCGATGCGGGCGTGCGGTCGCGAGGTGACCGAACGGGACTTCCTGACCTGCCACCGGTTCGACGCGCGGGACCGGCTCGACGCGGTCGACGTCCCGGCGCTCGCGGTCGTCGGCGAACACGACGAACTCACCCCGCCGGCGTACCACGAGTACCTCGCCGACCGGATCCCGGACGGGGAGTGGACCGAACTCCCCGACGCCGCCCACCTCGCGATGCTCGAACGGCCGGCCGCGTTCAACGAGGCGCTCGCGGAGTTCCTCGATCGACTGTAGCTCGGCGAGGGATCGCGGCGCGCGTCCGCCGTCCCGCCCCGCCGCCGGCAACGCTTTTGGGGCGCTCGCGCGTCGCGGACCACATGGTCGACAGCGACGAGCGGGACCCGGACACGGGCGCGTCCGACCCCCCGGAGCCGACGGACGCCGCGGCCCCCGACCACGGGCCCGCCGAACCGGACATCGACGACCTGCTCGCGAAGCTCGACGCGCTCAGCGACACGGTCGACGAGGGCCACGAGCGCGAGAAGGTCCGACAGACCATCTCGCTCGTCGAACGCATGCCGGGGAGCGCCGCGTTCGCCGAGCGGATCACGAAGTACACCTCCCGGGACCTGGCCGAGTCGTTCGTGGGGGCGGTGCTGTTCGCGCTCCCGCTGCTCGTCGAGGGCGGGGTCTTCGAGATCGCGGCGTGGTTCGCGGCGGTCACCGTCGCGGGCGTCCCCGTCCTCCTCCTCGCTCACGTCGGGTTCGTGTTCGTCGCGGTCGCCGGACTCCTCTACTTCGCCGACTTCCGGCAGATCGCGATCCGCCACCCGATCCTCGGGGTCATCCCCCGGCGGTACGCCGGCGTGCTCCTCGTGTCGCTCACCACGTCGACGGTGATGCTGCTGTTCTGGGGCCGCCTCCACGAGGGAGACCCGACGACGCTCGAACGGCTCGGCCGGATCGCGGTCGTCTGGGCCGCGGCCGCGTTCGGCGCGGGGCTCGGCGACATCCTCCCCGGCGAGTCGGAGGGCGAGGACATCGGGCCGCTCGACCTCGACATCGGCGACGAAAGCTGATTCGGGACGACGCCTCCCCCGTTCGCCGACCCTCCTTTCCACAGCTTTTTCGCCGCGGCGACCCTACCAGCGTCCATGTCAGCGCTACGCGACGCGCTCCGGGACCTCCCGGACGCGGTGTTTGCGGACTTACTCGAATCCGACGAGGGGTACGTCCTCGTCATCGACCTCCCGGGCGCGACCGCCGAGACCACCGAGGTCCTCGTCGAGGACGGCCGCATCGAGATCGAGGGCCGCCGCGAGAAGGCGGTCCCCGAGGGGTTCGAGTACGTCCGCGAGGACCGCCCGCTGTTCCTCGACGCGGAGCTCCCGCTCCCGACCGACGCCGACGGCGCGGGCGCGGACGCCGAGATCGACCGCGGCGTCCTCGAGATCTCGCTCCCCAAGCGCGAAAGCGACGTCTCCCGGACCATCCCCGTCGATGACGCGGACGACGAGGGCGACGCCTGACGGGTGGTCACGCTGGTCAACCTTCGCGCCTACTGGCGGTTCGTCGTCGTCCTGCGGCAGTTCTCGCCGCTCATCGTCGCCTACTGGCGTGACAGGCGGCGGTACTTCCTGTTCGGCGGGAGCCGCGAGGTCGACGCCGAGACCCAGCGCGAGCGCGCCGCGGTGCTGCTCGACATCCTGCTCACGCTCGGCCCGACGTTCATCAAACTCGGCCAGATCCTCTCGACTCGGCCCGACATCCTCCCGCCGGCGTACATCGAGGTGCTGGAGGGGTTACAGGACGACGTGCCTCCGGCGTCGTGGGAGGAGTCCCGCGCCGTCCTCGAAGACGAGTTCGGCCCGGTCGACGAGACGTTCGACGACTTCGACCGCGAGCCGATAAGCGGCGCGAGCCTCGGGCAGGTGTACACGGCCCAGTACGAGGGGGACTCCGTCGCGGTGAAGGTCCGCCGTCCCGGCATCGAGTCGCTCGTCGAGGCCGACCTCCGGACGATCCGCTGGTCGATCCCGCTCATCAAGCGGTTCACGGGTGCCGGCCGGGCGTTCTCCTTGGAGAACCTCGCTGACGAGTTCGACAAGACGATCCACGAGGAGATGGACTACGCCCGCGAGCGGACGATGCTCGAAGAGATCCGCGACAACTTCGCGGACGAGGAGCGGATCCGGATCCCGCGCACGTACGAGGCGGTCTCCGGCCCGCGCGTGCTCACCATGGAGTACGTCCCGGGCACGAAGATCAGCGACGTCGACGCGCTCGACGAGGCGGGTCACGACCGGACCGCGATCGCCGAGACGCTCCAGGAGGTGTACCTCCAGATGATCATCGAGGACGGCGTCTTCCACGCCGACCCCCACCCGGGGAACCTCGCGGTCGCGGACGACGGCTCCGTGATCTTCTACGACTTCGGCATGGCGGGCCGGGTCGACCCGTTCATCCAGGAGAAGATCGTCGAGTTCTACGTCGCGGTCGCCAGACAGGACATCGACGCCATCCTCGACACGCTCATCTCGATGGGCACGCTCTCGCCGGAGGCCGACCGAGAGGTGATGGGCAACGTGATGGAGCTGGCCATCGCCGACGCCAGCGGCGAGGACATCGAACAGTACCAGGTGAACCAGATCATCGAGCAGGTGGAGTCGACCATCTACGAGTTCCCGCTGCGGCTCCCCCCGAACCTCGCGTTGGTCCTCCGGGTCGCCACCGTCGTCGAGGGGGTCTGCGTCACGCTCGACCCCGAGTTCGACTTCATCTCGACGGCGACGGACTACCTCCGCGAGGAGGGCTACTACGAGCAGACCGCCCGCGACCTCGCCGAGGACGCCGGCAGGCAGGTGCAAAAGACCACCGAGGCGCTGTTCACGGTCCCGCCGAAGGCCGACGAGTTCCTCGACCGCGCCAACCGCGACGACCTGACGGTCAACGTCGTCTTGGAGGACGACACCGACGTCTTGGAGAAGCTGGCGATGCGGATCGCCTACTCCGTGCTGCTCGCCGTCGGCGTCCTCTCGGCGACGATCCTCTACTCGTTCACCCAGCAGTGGCGGATCGCCTTGGGCATCCTCGCGCTGTCCGCGCCGCTCGCGATCGCCTTGTACCGGTCGTTCCGCACGAAGCGCGGGCTCCGCGCCACGCCGCAGTTCACCAGACAGGGCATGAAGAACCGGCGCGACGACTGACTCAGTCCCGCGCCGACGGCCTCTCGGCCGGCCGGCAGATCCACACGTCCTCCGTGTCCTCGACCGCGTAGCCGCGCGCCTGTAGCCACTCGCGGAGGTCGGCGTCGCCGCCGGTCGCGGAACCGTCGGCCGCGGAGTCGTCCGTCTCGGGGTCGACTCCCGACTCGGGGTCGACTCCCGAGCCCGCGTCGTGAACCTCGACGACGAGCAGCGGGCGGTGGGTTTCGATCGCCGCCGCCGCCCCCCGGAGGACCGCGGCCTCGTGGCCCTCCACGTCGACCTTGATCGCGTCCGGCGGCGGGACGGGGACCCCCTCGGTCGGGTCGGACTCGCCGACCCTCTTGTCCGGTCGGCGACCGCCGACCCCCTCGACGAGGTCGTCGAGCCGCCGGACCGGGACCGACTCCGTGCCCGCGACGCTCGCGCCCCACCTCGTCGCGAGGTCGCGGTCGAACGCGGAGCACTTCGAGAACGTCGACCGGTAGAAGGTCAGCGTCGCGTCCGCGTCCCCGACGCCCGCCCGCCTGAGGTCGATCCGGTCGCCGAGCCCGTTCCGCTCCGCGTTCCGCGCCAGCCGGTCCGCGCTCTCGCCGTTCGGTTCGAACGCGACCACCCGCCGGTCGGTGTCCCGCGCCAGCGGGATCGCGTGTTCGCCGACGTGCGCGCCGGCGTCGAGGATCACCGCGTCGTCCGGCAGGCGGTCGAGCGCGGCGAGCCCGGGGTCGTCGCCGTGGGGGTTCGTCGGCTCGTAGCTCCAGTAGGTCCCGGCGACCGTCCGCTTCGGGGTCGCGACGCCGAGCGCGTACGTCAGGTCCGCGAGGCGGTACAGCGTCCGGAAGCCGAGCCGTTCGGCCCGCGCGGACAGCAGCGGGGCGAGTCCGCTCATCGCGGCGTCACCCTCCGATGACCTGGATCGGCACGAGGAGGAAACAGAGCGCGCCGACGGCGAACGTGGCGACGCCGACGGCGAGCCGCGGCAGTCCCAGTCCGCCCTCGTCGGTCGGGTCCGCCGGGCCGTTGAACGCGATCACCGCCGCGAACACGCCCCAGAACGCCCACAGGCCGACGGACTCGTTCAGGCCGAGACCCCGCCAGAAGTAGAGGTACGCGGCGATCCCGAACAAGACGCCGGGCACGAGCGCCGCGACCGTCTCCTGTCGCGGGCCGAGCATCGCCCGGACCATGTGGCCCCCGTCGAGCTGACCGACCGGCAGGAGGTTCAGGAGGGTGAAGAACATCCCCAGCCACCCGCCGATCACCACCGGGTGGGCGGTGAGCCGCGGGTCGCCGTAGCTCGTCGGCCGGCCGAGCGCGTCGGCGATGAGCCCCAGAAGCGGCGGGTTGTTGAACCGGATCATCGCCCCGGAGGAGGTCGCCAGCTCCGCGGGCACGCGGATCGGATCGAGCGAGAGGCCGATCGCGGTCACCGCAACCGTTGCGACCAGTCCGGCGATGGGGCCGGCCGCGCCGATGTCGAAGAGGACCTTTCGCGACGGCATGCGGCCGCGGATGCGGATGATCGCGCCCAGCGTCCCGAACGGGAAGACGAACGGGATGACGTACGGCAGCGAGACGGGGACGCCGTGGTAGCGCCCGGCGGCGTAGTGGCCGAGTTCGTGGGTCATCAGGACGCCGAGGACGGCGGCGGTGAACGGCCACGCCTGAAGCAGGGACAGCGGGTTCGACTGAATCTCCGAGAGCGGGACGTAGTACCAGCCGTACGCGCCGATGAACAGCGTCGACAGCACGGTCGCCGCGAACATGGCGACGTTCACCCAGGGGATCCCGTCGCTCCCGCGGTCGAACGGCGTCGCGACGACGACGTGGCCGCCCTCGACGGCCTCGACGTCGACCTCGTAGCCCGCCTCCCGGAAGTGCGGGGTCAGCTTCCGCAGCAGCGTCCGCTCCGGGACGTACGACTCGCCGTGGTATCGCACGCGGCCGTCCTCGCGGCGGACCTCGTCGATCCTGAAGAACGTCCGGAGGGGGTCCGGACGCGGCGCGCCGTCGTCGGGCGTCGCCGCGTCCTCGTGGTCTGGCATCGGCACGTCGTAACCGGTCGGCGAGTATAAACCCCGCGTCGGCGGGCAGGGGGACCGGAATCGGACGACCGGAATCGGACGACCGGAGCGGCCGCTCGCGGATTCGAGCGTGTCCGAAAAGCGCGGGCGGGGACCGCGCCGCGGGTCGAGCGCGGCGGGGATCGAACGGGTCGGGTTTGGTCGCGGCGCGAGACCGGATCAGGCGGGCTCGACGCGCCAGGTCGTCGCGCCCGTGTACGACCACTTCTCGACGGTCAGCTCCGTCGCGGAGTCGCGGAGCTTCACCATCAGCGCGCCGATCTCCTTCGGGGAGAGGTCGACGTCCTCGGAGATGAACTTCCCTTTGAAGTACATCTCGCCGTCCTGTGCGCGGTCGAGCAGGTAGTCCTTCAGCCGCTCTTCCTTGCTGCGGTCGTCGTTCGCGCTCGCGTTCGTGGAGGGGTTTGCAGTCGCGCTCATAGTACATCCCACGCTTGCCGCCGGAGGGTGTTATAAAGGTGACACCGTTGGGTGACGTTCAGAGGGTTTCAGGGCGTTTCACCGAGACCGCGCGGCTAAAACGTGTCTGACGGACGTTTTAAAAACGTTTCAAACCGGCTTAGAAATTTTATAAACGGTTCTGAGACCTTTTAATCGGGTCACGACTCCGTCATCGGTTCCGTCGCCGTCGCTCCGTTCGACCGACGGTTTGCGGCAAAAATAACTCCATTCCGACCCCTCTGACCGACCGCGCGCCCCTCGCGCGGCGTCGACCGCGCCGGCGTCCGCACCGTCCGCGCGGGCCTCCGGCTCCCTCAGTCGCGCCGGTGAACCCAGAACGTCTCCGACTCCGTCGCCTCCTTTTTGAATATCGGCACCTCGTCCTTCAGGCGGTCGATCCCGTCCTCGACGGTCCGGAACGCCTCCCGCCGGTGGCCGGCGAGGACGACGACGAACACGATGTCCTCGCCCGCCCCGATCACGCCCGTGCGGTGGTGCATCCGCACGTCGAAGACGCCGTCGCGGTCGGTCAGCTCGTCGGCGATGGCGTCCATCCGCTCGGCGGCGACTCCCTCGTACTTCTCGAAGGCGAGGTGCGTCGTCCGGTCGTCGTCCGGGTCGTCGCGGGCGCGCACGCGACCGGTGAAGGTGGCGATCGCGCCCGACCGGTCCGCGTCCACCGACGCCTCGACGCGCCGCACCAGCGTCTCGCGGGTGATCCACGGCTCCGCGGCGTCGAGGTCGGCGACCAGCCCGTCGAGGTCGACCGCGTCCGGGGCGGGCGCGGTCGCGAGGACGGCCCCCGGCACGCCCTCGGGGTCCGGATCCTCGCCGAGGAGGGCCGCGGGCACCCGCAGCCGCGACTCGCCGACCGCGATCAGGTAGTCGTGGTCGGGGGCGAGTCCGTCAAGCAGGTCGTCGAACCCCTCGATTTCCCCTCTCCCGGTCCAGTGCCCGTCGCCGTCGAACGCGAGCGCGGTGTCGGCCTCGGGGCGCTGTCCGGGGTCGGCGGCCCGGCCGTCGACGACCCCGCCGTCGGCGGTCGCGTCGCCCGAGTCCGGTCGGTCGCCGTCGGCAGCGTCGTCCCGCTCGACGACGGCAACGCGCCCGCCGAGCCGCGCCGCGAGCCGTCGCGCCAGCCTCGGAGCACCGTCCCCGACGATCGATATCGGTCGCATACCCGAGAGCGGGACGCGACCGGCTTAGGCGTTTCCCGGTCGTCTCGGGGCGACGGCCGGGAGGTCGGCGGCTCCCCCGGCGCGACCCGCGCGTCCGGGCTTGACAATCCTTAAGACCGCGACAGGGGTACTCGTCGGCAATGAGAGTCGTCGTTTCTGTCGGCGGAAGCGTCCTCGCGCCGGACCTCGACCCCGAGCGCGTGGCCGCGTACGCCGAGGCGATCGAACGGCTGGTCACCGACGGCTGCGAGGTGGGGGTCGTCGTCGGCGGGGGCGGCGTCGCCCGCGAGTACATCGAGACGGCCCGCGACATCGGGGCCAACGAGGTCGAACTCGACCGGCTCGGCATCGGCACCACTCGGCTCAACGCGCGACTGCTGATCGCGGCGCTCGGCGACCGCGCGAACCTCGCGCCCGCGACCGACTACGAGGAGGCCGGCGCGGCGCTCCGCCGCGGCGAGGCCGCGGTGATGGGGGGCGTCACGCCCGGCCAGACGACCGACGCGGTCGCCGCCGCGTTCGCGGAGTCGGTCGACGCCGACCTGCTCGTGTACGCCACCAGCGCCGACGGCGTGTACGACGCCGACCCCAACGCCGACCCCGACGCGACGCAGTTCGCGTCGCTGTCGCCGGCCGAACTCGTCGATATCGTCCTCCCGATGAGCCGGAACGCGGGGGCCTCCGCGCCCGTCGACCTGCTCGCCGCGAAGCTGATCGACCGGGCGGGGATCCGGTCGATCGTCCTCGACGGGACCGACCCGACCGCCGTCGTCGACGCCGTCCTCCGCGGCGACCACACCGGGACGGACGTGGTGCCGACCGACGGCGACGAACCGAGCTACTGGGCGGGTGAGCGATGAGCGCGGACGACGCCGACCGCGACGGCCCGGCCGACTCCTCGCCCGCCGATTCGCGGCCCGACGACTCGCCGCACATCCTCTCCGAGGAGTCCGCGCTGGACGAGGGAGCGGCGACCGACGACCGGGCGGACGAGATGTTCCGCGCCTTCTGGGCCGATGTCGTCGCCGACGAGATCGAGGCGCGCGAGCCCGACGAGCCGATCGTGATCAAGGGCGGGGTCTCCCCGTCGGGCGTCGCCCACCTCGGGAACTTCAACGAGATCATGCGCGGCTACTTCGTCGCCGAGGTGCTCCGCGACCGCGGCCGCGAGGTCCGCCAGGTGTTCACCTCAGACGACAAGGACCCGCTCCGGAAGGTCCCGCGAAAACTGGCGAACGCGGACGGCGACATCGTCGGGCTCGGCGAGGTCGACGCCGGCGCGCTCGGCCGCAACCTCGGGAAGCCGTACACGTCGATACCGGACCCGTTCGGCGAGTCCGAGTCGTACGCCGCCCACTTCGCCGGCCTGCTGAAGGCCGACGCCGACCGCCTGAACGTCCCCGTCGAGATGCTCTCGAACACCGAACTGTACGCCGACGGCGACTTCGACGACGCGGTCCGGACGGTCCTCGCCGACGTCGACCGCGTCCGCGAGGTGCTCTCCGAGTACCAGGACAAAGTCGACGACGAGTACGTCCCGTTCAATCCCGTCTGCGAGGCGTGCGGGAAGGTCACGGAGACGGTGACGGCGATCGACCTCGACCGTGAGACCGTCGACTACGTCTGTACCGACATGGACGCCGGCGGCAACACCATCGAGGGGTGCGGCCACGAGGGCACCGCGACGTTCCGGGAGGGGAAGCTCCCGTGGCGGCTGGAGTGGCCCGCCCAGTGGGGCGTCCTCGGCGTCGACTTCGAGCCGTTCGGCAAGGACCACGCGGAGGGGTCGTGGCCCTCCGGCGTCGACGTCGCCCGGAACGTGTTCGGCGAGGAGCCGCCCGTGCCGATGGTGTACGAGTGGTTCACGCTCAACGGCGAGGCGTTCTCCTCCTCCGAGGGGAACGTCGTCACGGTCCAGGAGCTGCTGGAACTGCTCGAACCCGAGGTGCTGCGCTTCTTCTTCGCGCTCCACCCGAAGAAGGCCCGCGACCTGAGCGTCGAGCGGCTCGACCAGCTCGTCGACCGCTTTGACCGGTTCGAGCGCGCCTACTTCGGCGAGATCGACGACCCGGACCTGACCGCCTTCGCCGAGCGCGCGTACCCGTTCGTCGTCGGTCGCCCCGACGACCCGCCGACGGAGAGGCCGATCCGGCTTCCGTACACGTTCGCGGCGGTCCTCGGCATGGTCGACGACCCCGACTTCCGCGAGCGCCTCGCCCGTGACGAGGGACACATCCCGGACGACGCGGACGCCGACGCGGTCGACGCCGCGCTCGCCCGCGTGGAGCAGGCCCGGAACTGGGCGGAGCGGACCGGCAACGAGTACGACTACCGGCTCCAGACCGACCTGCCCGCGGTCGAGTTCGACGACGCCGTCGCGGCCGCGCTCGACGACCTCGCAGACTTCGTCGCGGCCGGCCACGACGGCGAGGCGATTCAGGCGGAGATGTACGAGACCGCCCGCGAGCACGACGTCGAGGTGAGCGACTTCTTCGCGGCGGGCTACCGCCTGTTCTTCGACGACACGCAGGGGCCCCGGCTCGGCGAGTTCCTCGGCGAACTGGAGCGCGAGTACGTCGTCGACCGGCTCCGGCGGGAGGCGTAGATGTCCGAGGACCGGTCGCTCGACGACTTCGCCCCGGACGGAGCCGTCGACGACTCCGACGAGACCACGGACGCCGACGCCCCGGACGCCGACGCCCCGGACGCCGACGCCCCGGACGCCGACGCCCCGGACGCCGCTCCCGCGACCGCCACCTCGACGTGGCACGCCGACGGCGCGGCCTGCGACCGGTGCGGCGAGCGCGTCGAGCGCCGCTGGCGCGACGGCGAGGCGTTCGTCTGTGCGGACTGCGCCGCGTGGTGACCGCCCCGCCGTTCCGGCGTCGGGCGGTTAAAGCTTAAGTCGTCGGCCGTAGATGCGTCCCGTACGAGAATATTCACTTGAATATAAATTAAATACAAATGAAATGTATATCGGAATTCGTCTACGGCCGGTCGGCGACCGCACTCACGGCAGCGTACCTCAGTGTCGGAGCGCTGTGCGCGGTCGCGGCCGACCTCGCGGTCGCCGCCGCGACCGGGACCGCGACCGCGTGGACGCCGACGCGTCTCGTCGGCGACTGGCTGCTGATCGTCGGCTCCGGCGGCGTCCTCTACGGGGCGGTCACCTACCACCGCCGCCGGGCGGAGGTCGCCCGTCGGGACCTCGAGACCTCCAACCAGCAGCTACAAGTGTTGAGCCGGGTGTTCCGTCACAACGTCCGGAACGACCTCAACGTGATCCGCGGGTACGCGGACCTCCTCGGCGACCGGATCGACGACGACCGCAGCGAGGAGTACGTCGCGACGATCCGGGAGACGACCGACGACGTCGTCGCGATCAGCGAGAAGCTCCGGGTGATCGAGGACGCGTCGCCCGAGCGACCCGACGGTCGGGTCAACCTCGTCGACGCGGTTCGCGAGGCGGTCGGAACCGTCGACGCCGCCGACGCCTCGGTCACCGTCGAGGGCCCCTCGGAGGCGTGGATCCGGGCGGACGACTCCGTCGCCTTCCCGATCCGCGAGGTGTTCGAGAACGCGGTCACGCACAACGACGCGTCGACCCGACGCGTGGACGCGACGATCCGCGACGACGGGGCGACGACGTGCCTGGAGGTCACCGACAACGGCCCGGGCATCCCCTCGGACGAACGCGCCGTGTTACAGGCCGAAGAGGAGACGGCGCTCTCGCACGCGAGCAGCATCGGGCTGTGGCTCGTCAAGTGGATGTGCGAGACGCAGGGCGGCACCGTCCGGTTCGAGGCGGACGACGACGGCACCACGGTCCGGCTCCGCTTCGAGTCGACGGCCCCGCCCGCTACTCCAACTCGGTGATCGTCACGGCGTACACCGCGCCGCAGTTGCCGCACTCCACGTGAACCCCGCGGCTGGTCTCTCCGCGGGTAAACTCGGAGATCTCCTCCGAACACGAGCACTCGAACTGTACCTTCATTGGCTCCACTCCGTTCTTCTCGTATTTAAAAGAAACCGATACGGAATCAGCGGCGAGAACCGGCGACCGCGTCGGCGCGGCACGGGGGACCGACCGGCGGATCCGGCGCGACCGCGCTCAGTCGTCGTCGACGATCACTTCGACCGGCCCGTCGTCGTCCTCGGGCGCGTCCTCGTCGAGGCCGCCCGAACCCCCGGACTGCTGTTGCTGGTAGTACAGTCCGCCCGCGACCGCCAGGACGATCCACGACCGCCAGTTGGCGAGGTTGAGCGTGTAGCCGATGCCGAACGGCTTCTCGACGAGCATCCCCTTGTCGGGCTGCCAGTACGACGAGAGGAGCCGTCCGAGGCTCGGCCGCTCGAAGTTGTACGGAATGCCGAGAATCTCTCCCGACGACTGTTTGTCTGCCATACGACGCACTCTGTCGGCCGGCACCATAAATCGTGGCGCAACCGGTCTCGGGTCGCGCCGCGCGGCGCGGTCGCCGTCAGCGGTACCGCCCGCGGTCGGCGACGTCTCGGAGCCGACCGAGGACCTCGGGGTCGCCGACGGACTCGTACCCCGCCTCGAACGCCGCGATCAGCGGGTCAGGGTCGGCCGCGGTCGCCCGGATCGACCCCTCGAACACGTGGAGGTCCATCGCGTGGTCCTCGACGTGTCCCGTGTGGTAGCCGAGTCCGAAGTCGATGAGGTACGTCTCCGGCGTCCCCTCCGCGGTCCCATCCGATCTCGCGCCGTCCCGACCGTCCGGCGACACCCGGACGTTCCGGGTGGTCGGGTCGCCGTGGACCATCCCCGCGCGGTGGAGCCGCGCGAGGTGGCGGCCGACGCGCTCCGTCCAGCGCTCTTCGAGGGCGGCCGCGAGGTCTCGTTCGCCGACGTGCTGGAGGCTCAGCGTCGTGGTCGCGAGGTCGACGTCGTACACGAGCGGCGTCGGGACGCCCGCGCGCCGCGCCTCGCTCGTCAGCCGGGCCTCCGCGACGGTCCGGTCGCGCCTGAGCGTCCGGTCCAGCGCCGGGTATCGGTACGACTTCGCCACCCGCCGCTTGGTCACACGGCGGCCGTCGCCCGTTCCAGTAACCGTGACGGTCGCCTCCGCGCCGCGGCGGTCGACCGTCTCCGCCTCCGCCGCCTCCGCGCTTGTCTTCCCTGCGCCCGTCGCCCCCGCGCCCGTCGACTCTCCGCTACTGGGGACCCGCGCGACGGACTCGCCAGCCCGCCACGTCACCGGCACCTGATCCGGCCGGAAGTTCGGGTCGACCGCAGACTCGGCGACCGGGAGGGTGTCGCCCGCGGCGGCCATCTTCGCGCCAAGCACGGCGATCATCCCCGCGTTGTCCCGGAGGAAGCGCGGCTCCGGGGCGAAGAAGTCCGCGCCGCGGGCCTCGCACATCGCGGCCAGCATCTCCCGCAGGCGGTCGTTCTGCGCGACGCCGCCGCCCAACACCAGCTCGTCCGCGCCCGTCAGCGACAGCGCGCGCTCCGACACCTCCGCGAGCATCGCGAACACGTGTTCCTGAAGCGAAAAGCAGATCCGCTCCACGGCGACCCCGTCGTCCGCGGCGTCGTTGGCGGCCGAGCTGATCCCGGAAAACGAGAAGTCCATTCCCTTGACGACGTACGGGAGATCGAGGAGATCGGCGGGCGCTCCGGCCTCTCCGCCCCCGGCCTCGCTCGCGTCCGCGGCGAACTCCTTCGCGGCCGCCTCGACCTTCGGGCCACCCGGGTGGCTCCACCCGACGTGGCGGGTGAACTTGTCTATCGCGTTGCCAACGCCCGCGTCCATCGTCTCGCCGAGCACGCGGTAGCGCCCGTCGTGGTAGCCGAGCAGGTGGGCGTTCGCCCCCGAGGCGTTCAGGCACACCGGGTTGTCGAACCCCGACTGATGACGACCGATCTCCAGGTGCGCCACCATGTGGTTGACGCCGACGAGCGGCACGTCGAGCGTCCCGGCCAGCGACCGCGCCGCGGTCCCGACGATCCGGAGACAGGGACCGAGCCCCGGCCCGCGCGAGAACGCGACCGCGTCGACCGCGTCCGGACCGTGTTCCGCCTCGGCCGCCGTGAGGACCCGGTCGACGACCTCCGGGATCGCCTCGGACATGTGCTCGGCGGCCTCGCGCGGGTGAATGCCGCCGCTGTCCGGCTCGTAGGGGTCGGATTCGATGAGAACTGAATCGGCCTCGGCGTCGTACAGCGCGGCGCTCGCGCACCACGCGGTACCTTCGATGCCGAGAACGCGCATCCGGCGGGCGTTAGGCTTCCTCGGCGTCCGCCTCTTCGTCGCCGATCTTGTTGCGTTCGAGCATGTGCTCCTGTTCGACGTCTAAGGCGTCGGCGGCCGAGTCGTACACCTTCGCGTAGCCGATCGTCTTGCGCATGCCGAACTTCGTGTCGAGCTCGTGGACGACGACTTCCTCGGAGTCTTTGTCCAGCTTGGCCGCGAGCGAGTCGCGGACCGACAGCCGCGAGGGGGTCGCCTCCTCGTGCGTCGTCTCGAAACGGATGTCCGTGCGGTGCAGCATCGGGTTCTCCTCCTCGGAGATGATATCGACGTCCATGGTTCAGTTAAGCGTATATCCCCTCGAAAGCTGTAAAAGGATTTCGAAGCGGGGGTGTCGCCGCCGAACTGCCCGCCGACCGTCGACCGAGCGCACGGTTCGGCGTCAGGGTTTCAGTCCTCCGTCCCCTGTGTCCCATTACCACGCGGATGTCTGACGACGACGCCCGATTCGACCCGGCGGACCGCTCGCAGTACGACCTCGTCCGAGCGGCGAATATCATCGTCCCGCTGTCGCCGATCCGGAAGGCCCGGATCTGCGGCGTCGTCGCGCTGCTCGGCGCGCTCGCGGCCCCGCTCGTCGCGACCCTGCCCGCGGCCGTCCGGGAGGCGGGCTTCGGCGGCCCGCCGGCGACGACGCCGCTCGGCGTCGCGGCGGTCGTGCTGGCCGGGACCGTCGCGGCCGGCGGCGCGGGCCTCGGCCTCGTCGCGCTCCAGCGCCGCCTCGCCCGCGGTCCCGAGCCGACCGACGCAGACGTCTGGACGCTCCTCGCCGCGGAGGACGCGCTCACGGGCGTCGGGTTCGTCACCGGCGGGCTCGGCGTCGGCGTCGGTCTCGCGCTGCTGGCGAGCGGTCACTGGGGGGTCGAAACGCTCGACGGACTCCGGGAAAACGGGATCGAGCCGTACCTCGCGGTGTCGACGGTTCCGGTGACGCCCCGACTGACGAGCGCGGTCGCGCTCGCGGTCGGTCTCGCCGTCCTCGGTGCGACGGTCGCCGTCGACCGCGAGTGAGTGCCGTCTGTCCGACGGCGGCCTACGCTCCCCCGGCGGCGTCGTCGCCCGAAGCGCCGCCGTCGCTCGAACCGCCGTCCCCGCCGTCCGCGTCGGTCCCGCCGACCCCGTCCGGATCGACGCCGAGGATCTCGTACGCGGCCGCCGTGTCACCCGCCAACCCATCGAACAGCTCCCTCGCCCGCCGGCGGGTCTCGGGCGTGACCGCGACGCGGACCATCCCCTCCCCGGGCTGGCCGTAGACGACGGTGGAGCCGAGCGGTGCCGCGAGCATCGCCGGCAGCGCCGCCAGGTCCTCCTCGCCGGCCACCTCGATCGTCACGGGGTCGGCGGCCGCGAGCGCCTCGGCGAGCGCGTCGAGCAGCGCGGTCGACAGCGCCGCCGCCGGGTTCTCGACGGTCGTCCGTCGCCCCTCTGTCTCGGCGAGCGCGGACGCTATCTCCTCGCGGACCGCCTCGCGCTCGGTCTTCCCGTCGACGAACGCCACGTCCGGCGCGCGACCGGCTTCCCGGAGGTGGTAGGTGACCACGTCGCCGACCGCGATCAGTCGGGGGCGACCCGTCCCCGCGGAGCCGTGCCGCTCGCGGGTCTCGTCGGCGGCCTTTAGCAGGGCGCTGGCGTCGGTCGTCACCGGTCCCAGCGGCTCTTTGAACGCGTCGCGAAGCGACTTGGGCAGCGTGAGAAGGGGGTCAGGCGAGTCGGTCATCGGGTTCCGTCGGCGGCCGCGGGAACGGTTATCGGACCTTGAGCGCGTACGCGCCCGCCTCGGAGACGTTCATCTCCTCGGCGATCTGGCTGTCCGCGGGCTTGGTGATGATGACGTAGCCCGCCCAGTCCTCCGTCAGCGACGACGACCCGCACAGCGCGCAGGTCTGGGCGTCGGGGTCGTTGACGTGGTGACACTCCCGACACGCCAGGCGGTCCTCGACCATCAGTCGGCCTCCTCACCGGTCTGTTCGCGGTGTTTCCGCTGGCCTTCGAGCCAGTCGTGTTTGCCGAGGCCGGGCTGTTTCGCCGTGAGTCCGATCTTCGAGTCGCGGGGGTTGCGCTCGTCGATGCTCTTCGTGACGACGCGGACGCGCACGGCGTCGTCGACCCCGAGCGTCTTGTCGGAGTCCGACGAGGCGAGCTGCTGGTTCGCGCCGTCGAACGTGAGGTACTCGTCGGTGATCTGCGAGACGTGGAGCAGGCCGTCCACCGGACCGATCCCGACGAAGGCACCGAACTCCACCGTCTCGACGACGGTCCCGTCGGCGACCTCCTGCATGTCGGGGTCGTAGGTGAGCGCGTCGAACTCCGCCTCGTAGTAGACGCCGGGCCGGTTGTGTAACACCGCCCCCTCGCCGATGTCGTGAACCTCGATGACGCTCACGACGCTGCCGACGTCCTCGTCCATCCGTCCTTCCAGCTTGTCTTGGAGCAGAGCTTTCACCCGCTCGTCGGTGACGTCCGCCAGGTGCTTCGGCGGGACCTCGACCGTGTCCTTGAGTCGAACTCGTTTGTACATGTTGTTGGTTGTCCGCGGCCGCTATGGTTCCGTTATCGCCAGTGTGTTCCGACCCCTTAAACCGATTACTGGTGCGCCCGCCTCCAGCACCCGGTTCGCGAGGGGTCCGTCGACCGTGACGACGGCGTCGACCCGGCCGGCCGCGGCCAGGGCGACGAGCGCGTCGTCGGCGTACGATTCGTCCGTCTCGACCGGCTCCGCCCGCGCCGCGAGGTCCGCCCCGACGCTCGCGGCGGTCGCCTCCGCGCCGTTCCCGGCCTGGAGGCCGTCGAGCTCCGCGGTCACCGTCGCCGGGACCACGGCCTCGTAGCCGCCGAGGACCCGGTCCAGCTCCTCGAACAGCCGGAGGTCGGCCTCGACCGGAGCCATCAGGGCGCTCGCGTCGAGCGCGACGACGGGCACGCCGCCGGCCCCGTCTCCCGAGAGCCCCTCGGCGTGGGCGTCGCCCGCGACGGTCGGCGTCCGACCGTCCGAACGGGCGTCGTCGGTCACGCTACGCGAGGGTCCCGACGCCGATGAGCCGCCAGCGCGCGCCGACGCGCCGGTTGATCGCGATCTGTGCGCCCTCCTCGGCGCAGACGGGCCGCTTGAGGCTCACCTCGCACTCGCCGTCGCGCGCGCTCGTCACGGCACCGACCGTCGTCGCCGTGCCGACAGTGAGCATCAACGGCTCGCCGGTGCTGATGTCTTCGATGTCGCTCTCGCCGCTTTCGTCGTCCTCCTTCCCGACGACGCGGTCGAGGAGGTCGACTTTCATCTCGAACTCCTCGCGGGTCGGCGGGAGCGTCCCCGGCTCGCCCGCGACCTGCCCGGCGAGGGCGTCGCCCTTCGTCAGGCTCGGGTCGAGCCCGGTGCCGACGCCGAGGAGGCCGCCGGGGTGGGCGGTCTCGACGTCGTTGTTGCCCGCCTGAAGCGACCGGACGGTGGTCTCGAGGGGCCGCCACTCCGTCTGGCCCTCCTCGTCGACCTCGCGGCCCGGGCGGATCTCCAGCCCGTCGCCGACCGACAGCTCGCCGCTGACCAGCGACCCGCCGACGACGCCGCCCTTGAGGTCCTCCGCGGTCGCGCCAGGTCGGTTGATGTCGAACGAGCGGGCCGCGTACATCCGGGCGCTCTCGCCCGGGTCGCGGTCCGGCGTCGGGATCTCGGACTCGATGGCGTCGATGAGGAGGTCGAGGTTGACCTCCTGTTGGGCCGAGACGGGGACGATCGGCGCGTCCTCGGCGACCGTGCCCTCGACGAACTCCTGAATCTGCCGGTGGTTGTCGACCGCGCGGTCGCGGTCGACCAGGTCCACCTTGTTCTGCGCGATGACGATGTTCTCGATCCCGATGAGATCGAGCGCCATCAGGTGCTCTTCCGTCTGGGCCTGCGGGACGTCCTCGGTCGCGCTCACGACGAGGACCGCCCCGTCCATGATCGAGGCACCCGACAGCATCGTCGCCATCAGCGTCTCGTGGCCCGGGGCGTCGACGAACGACACCGTTCGGACCGGCTCGCTCGCGGAGCCGTCCTCGCACTCCTCGTCGACGGTGTAGCACTCGGGTTCGTCGACGCCGGGACAGCGGCGGAACGTCGCGTCCGCGTACCCCAGCCGTATCGAGATACCGCGTTTCATCTCCTCGCTGTGCTGGTCGGTCCACGAGCCGGACAACGCCTGTACCAGCGTCGTCTTCCCGTGGTCGACGTGACCGACGAGACCGATGTTCACCTCCGGTTGTGTGTTGGCTTCAGTCACTGTTGGACCTCCTAACGGAGTAGTCTTACCGGAAATTCGCCCCGTGCGAGTGATAAAGTTGCTGTTATCGATACAGGACGGCGACTGTTCTATTGATAAACGGTCCCGCGGTCGGCGCGTGCCGACGAGCGCCCGGAGGGCGCGAGTCGCACGCGCGAGGGAGTCGCGAGCGGACGGGCGACCGAAGGGAGCCCGGAGCGAGCGACGAGGCTGGGGAGGCGTGAGGTGCTGTGCGGAGCGGGGCGGAGCGGGGCGGGGCGGGACTCGAAGGGGCAGCCGCGAGGGCGACGCACGCCGCAGCAAGCACCGCAGGGAGTAAGCGGAGCGAACGACCGAGGAGCGCAGCAAGGCGCGCGAGCCCTCGCGGCTGGGGCTTCGGCGGCCGTGTCGCCGGTAACGACTGTGTCGTATCGAGCGGCCGGGGCTTCGGTGGTCCAGTCTGTAGTCGCTCCAGCCCCGACAGCACCGTTCCGATCGTTCGACACGTTTCGCTCGTACGAGGCCGACGCGGCTTTACGGCTCACCGACGAACCAACGCCCGACATGGGATACGCGTGCCCCGTCTGCGACACTCCGCAGCGCGACGGCGAACACCTCGCGCATCACCTCGCGTTCACGGCGATGCTCCACGGCGGCGACCACGAGGACTGGCTCGACGAGCGCGTCCCCGACTGGGGCGACCGGGAGCCGGCGGGGCTCGCGGCCGAGGTGACGCCCCACGCCGACGACGCCGAGTACGAGGAGGTGTTCGAGGACACCGTCGCCCGCGGCCGCCTGGACGTGGGGATGGGGTCGGGCGCGACCGACGCCGGCCACGCCGGGCACGGCCACGCCGGCCACGACCACGGCCACGCCGACCAGAGCGAGTCCCGCGGGGTCGGCGTTCCCGACCCCGACGCGCTCGACGACCCCGCCGTCGCGGAGGCGATCCGCGAAGCGCGCGAGCTGACCCGAGAAGGGGCCGAAGACGGAGCCGCCGCGGACGACGCCGATTCCGAGGGAGGCGACCCCGCAGACCGCGACGCGTAGCGGAACGCCCTTGCCCGCGCCCGGTCAACGCCGCGTATGGAGACCAGAGGCACGTTCGCCCCCGAGACGCGAGCCGAGGCGCTCGAACGCTACGAGGAGGTCGGTCCCGTCGCGCAGGTCGTCGTCCGCGAGGCGACCAAGGCGATGTCGTTCGACGCCGACGAGTACGACGAGCGCGTCACGCCGGAGGTCATCCGCACCGCGCGCGACGCGACGTTCGCCGAACTCCTCGCGGTCCACGTCGGCGAGGGCGACGAGTTCGACGCGTGGCTCGCCGACAGCGAGTTCGACGACGAGGACGTGGACCGGATCGGCTCCGACAACGTCGACAACGTCGTCTGGCACCCGATCCCCTTCGCCGACACGGTGATCGCCGCGACGTATCAGGACGAGCCGGACGCGGCGGCCAGCACTCTCCGGCGCAACGCCTTCGGGCGCGTGTACCGCGAGGAGTTCTACGAGTCCGGCCGGTAGGTCGACCTCCAGCAGTTCGCGGCGCTACCGCTCTCCGAAACGAACGAAACCGCAGAACGGACCGCGAGCGTCGCGAACGCGACGCGTCAGTCGGGTCGCGGCCTCAGAGGCGACCGACGTTCTCGACGTTAACCGACTCGACGCCGTCGACCTCGGAGAACGCCTCCTCGACGGCCTCCGTGCCGCCCGCGCCGTCGGGAACGATGACGGTCGGGAGGAGCGCGACCAGCCCGAACGCGACGTCGTCGCGCTCGAAGCCGCGGATCTTCGCGCCCTCGGGCAGGACCTCCTCTAAGCGGTCCTGGAGGTCGTCGAGGTCGACGTCGGGGCTGTTCGGCATGACCTTGATCTTCGCGGCGACGTCCCCCATCTTACGGCCCCCGGAAGCCGCAGTCGTGACACTCGTAGAGGTTGCTCTGCTTCCGGCACTTCGCGCACCGGTAGATGGTCGCGCCGCAGTCCGGACAGGAGAACTGGGCGGCGTTCATGCCGGACACCTGGATCCCACAGGAGACGCACTGCGGGGTACCCTTCGAGTCGCTCTGGCTCATACACGTACTCACCGGCGCGCGACTTTTAACCGTTGTTCTTTGCCCCGGAACGCCCGTGCGGCCCGATACCGCACCGCTCGACCGCCCGGACCGCGCCCGCCGACGGCTCTCCGGAGCCCTCCCGTAACGCCCCCGTCGCGGTCTCAGCCGACGATCAGCGGGCCGATCAGCACGCCCATCAGGTGGACGCGCCGGGCCCCGAGCCGCGGCGGGACGAGCCCCAGCGCGCCGGCGACGAGGAGAACGCCGACGCCGAACGCCCCGGCGAACGCGTACGAGAGGAGCGCGAGCAGTCCGAGCACGCCGAGCGACAGCCGGGTGTAGTCGGCGTCGCCGACGATCCGGAGGTACGGGTCGCCGAGCAGCACGACGAGGGCGAACCCGAAGCAGGCGGCGGTCGCGGCCGCGACGAGCAGTATCGGCAGCGCGAACGGGACCCCGGCCCGGTCGATCGCGACGGTCACGCCCGTTCGCGGCGTTCCGAGCGCGACCAACGCGAACAGCGCGAATATCGTGTTCGCCGTGCTCGCGCCGCTCGTCGCCACGACGAACCCGCGGTCGGCCGACTCGCGCGGCACCGCGGGCATCGCGGCCGCGGCGGCGATGGCGGCCGACACGCCCGGCACGTAGCCGACCACCGCGCCCGCGAGCGAGCCGGCTCCGGCGCTCGTCCCGAGGGCGCGCGCGTCCATCGCGATCCGCGGGTCCGCCTGCGGCGGGACGCCCTCGCCGCCGACGGCGTCCACGAGGACGGGGACGCCGAACAGCCCGGCGAAGAGCGGCGCGAGGACGCCGCCGGTCGACAAGGGAGCCGCGGGGTCGGCGTCGAGCGTCGCCAGCCCGAGTGCGGCGCTCGCGAGGAACGCGACCGCTCCCCCCACCGCGGCCCGCCGCGACGACTCCGTGAGCACGAGCAGCGCGACGACGGCCCCGAGCAGGAGCGGCAGGTGCGCCCGCAGCGTCGGGTACGCCCGCACCATGACCCACGTGACCGGAACCGCCAGCGGGACCGCGAGCGCGACCGCCAGCCCGGAGCCGACCGCGGAGAGCCGGACCGCCTCCCGCCCGCGTCCCGCGATCACCAGCCGGTGACCGGGGAGCGCGGCGACCGCGGTCGCGGCGTCGGGGACGCCGAGCGCGAGCGCGGGGACGATGTCGAGAAAGGAGTGGACGACGCCCGCGCCGAGCATCGCGACGCCGACGAACAGCGGGTCGGCCGGCACCGACGGGGCGAAGCCGGCCAGAAGCAGCGCGAAGTTGTTGGCGTGGAGCCCCGGAACCAGCCCGCTCGCCGTCCCGAGGGCGACGCCGCCGAGCAGGAACGCCAGCGCGCCCGCCGCGAACGTCGGGTCGACCACCGGTCGCACCAGCGCGTCCATCGGCGGCGGTGGCCGCGGCTTCCGGGATAAACGTCGGGTGAGGGGAACTACGCGCGGGAGAAGCGCCGGGCGGAAGAAACGCCGGGCGGAAGAAGCGCCGGGCCGAAAACCCGGACGGCCGTCGCCGGCGACGACTGCGGCGGTCGCTGGGCGCTGTCGAAACGAACCGGTAGAGAACCCGCTTACGCGTGCTGTGCCGCCTGCGACTTCTTCTGCGTGACGTAGCCCGCGATGCGGTTGCGGACGCCCTTGGACTCGACGGTGGTCAGCGCCGTGACGCTCTCCTTGTTCGTCTCGAAGTCCGTGTTGAACGAGTCGGGATACCGCTCCAGCAGGGCGTTCCCCAGCTGCTTGATGTACTTGGGCTTGATGGCCATACCGAGCGATACCGGTGGCCCGAACTAAAAGGGTTCGTTCCGCCGCGAGCGGCCGCGAGGCGCGGTCCCCACCTCGAATCCGACCCGCGGCGTCGCTCCCGCGTCCCCACGAAAGGTCGCGGCCCTGCTCTCACGACCGGTCGCGTCCCTCCCCTCGTGACCGGTCGCGCTCCCGCCACCCGGTCGCCTCGTCGATCCGCCTGAACGCCTCGCGCTCTGCCGGCCCGCCGCACCGCTCGACCACGTCCGCGAAGTAGCGGAGGCGGTCGAGCAGCTCCCCGGTGTCGAACGACGGCACGTCCAGCCGCGAGGCGGCCACCGTGGCGTCGACGACCGCGCCGAACCCCCGGTTCACGGTCGGCACGCGCTCGGCCACGACCGCCGACTCCACCGGCTCCAGCTCCCACGTTCGGATCGTGGTGTCGCCCTCGGTCTCGACCGCGACCTCCTCGGCTTGGACCTTCACCCACGCGTCGGCGCTCGGCAGGACCGGCTGGTCGACCTCGCGGACCGTGAGCGCCGCGTCCACGAACGTCCGCGGGTCGACGGTGAACTGGACTACGCCACCCCCGCGCTCGGCGAAGTTCCGCCACGTTCGGGTGCGGCCGTAGGTGCGCGCGGTGACCGGATCCCCCGGATCGTCCGGCGCGTGAAGCCCGAGCGCGGCGACGTTCCACCGGTCGTTCGGGCCGCGCGTCGTCACGACCGACTCGGTGACCCCCCGGAGCGACACCGGCCACCCCTCGGGCGCGACGCCCGTCGGACCGTCACCTCCGGGATCGCTGTCGCCCCCCGGATCCGCCGTCACGGCGTCACCTCCGCGCCGCGCCGGAGCGCGACGAACAGCGCCGCACAGGTGAGGTCGGCGGTCGTCCCCGGGTTGATCCCCTCGTCGACGAACGCCTCGGCCAACGACTCGGCGGCGTCGCGGTCGGCGCGGTGAACGGTCTCGGCGCTGACCGCGTCGACGCTCCCGGTCGGGCCCGGCTCCGTCGCATCCACTTCGCTCGGCTCGCGCTCGTTCCTCCCGTTTTCCAAGGTCGCCCGCGCTCGCGCGCTCGCCTCGCGGGCCGCCTCGACGCCGCGGGTCGACGCGACGAGCGTGTCCGGCTCCGCGGCGAGCAGTCCGAGGAACGCCCGCGCGGCCCGGTCCGCGAGCGGCCCCTCGTCGGTCAGGATCCACTCGGCCGCGCGGAACGTCCGCGGGAACCCCTCGACCCACTCCGCGGCGTTCCGATCGGGGACGCGGTCCGGGTCGGCGGGGTCCGCCGACAGCGTCAGCACGTCTCGCAGCGTCATTCCCCGCTCCCGGAGCGCGGGTCCGGCGTCGCCCCCGCGGCGCACGTCGAGGTCGTCGGCCCCCGCCGGCGGGTCGTCGACCGCGACGTCGACGGCCTCGAACGCCCGGTAGAAGGCGACGGCGTCGTCGACCGTCGTCCCTCGACAGACCGCGTCGACGCCGCCGGGCGAGAGGTCTCGATCGGGATCTGCGGCCGCCCGAACCAGCGGCGCGAGGAGCAGCAGACAGCCGAACTGCGTGTTCGTTCCCGCGCGCGCGGCCATCCCCCCGACGGCGCGCTCGAAGGCGTCGCCGACCGCGGGGGCCTCGTCCGCCGAGCCGCCGTTCGTCGTCTCCGCCGCCAGTTCGAGCCCCGCCCGGGCACCGACCGCGCCGCCGAGGAACGACCCGAACCGCAGGTCGTCGAGGTCGCGGTGACGGTCGACGTTCCCCGGCTTCGGCGTCCCGGCGACCTCCACGAGGAGCGCGAGCGTCGCGTCGCCGACGGGGTCGGTCGCGTCTGCCTCGCCGCGCTGGCGCTCCCGGCGCTCGCGTCGGGTCACGGCCGCGCCTCCGGCTCCGGGTCCTGCTCCGGTTCATACTCCCCGTCGCCGCTACGGTCGCACAGCGCCCCCGCCCGCCAGTCGGCCACGGCGTCGGCGACGCGCGCGAGGACCGGCGGGTCCTCCGTCGGGCGACCGACGCTCACCGCGTCAGCGCCGCGGGCCGCGTACTCGGCGACCGTCTCCCGGCCGCGGACGCCGTTGTTGGCGATAAGCGTCGCGTCCGCGGGAGCGTCGTCGAGCGCGCTCGCGACCGCGCCGACCGCCGCCTCGGAGTCCATCGCGTCGACGTGAAGCCAGTCCGCGCCCGCCTCTGCGGCGACCGTCGCGGTCGCGGCGAGGTCGACGCCGGGGAGTCCCGCTCGGACCTTCACGCTCGTCGTCGCGCCCGTCTCGGCCGCGGCGGCGACGTACCGCGACAGCCGGTCGGGGTCGCGCAGCAGCGACTCGCCGCAGCCGACCGCGCGCAGCTCCGGCTGCCGGCAGTGGGCGTTGATCTCACAGACCGCGTCGCGGTCGGCGCAGATCTCGGCGGCCTCGCGGACCGGTCCGAGGGTCGCGCTCCGGACGTTGATCCCCGGCCGAACCGGCGAATCGTCGATGTCCGCGACCGCGTCGAGCTGGTCGGCCACGAACCCCAGCGGGTCGGTCGGGAGGAACTCCTCGCGCCCGCGGGCGACGAGGTCCCGGGCGGCGGCGCGGCTGGCCGGATCGAGCGCGACGCCGCCGAGCAGCGCGACGTCGACGTAGCCGGCCGCCCGCCGGGCCCACTCGGCGTCCGCGGCACCGCTGAGGCTCGCGGCGACGAGGAAGGGATCTCCGGTCACTCCGCGCCCTCCCGCGGCGCTGCGTCCGCCGCGTCGCCGGCGACCGCCGTCAGCGCGCGTTCGCAGGCGCGGGCGACGCGCTCGGCGTCGTCCGCGTCGTCGATCCGCGCGTCGGTGCGCTCGACGTGCCGGCCGAGCTCGGTCGGGTCCGCCTCGTCGAGGACGAACGCGTCCGCGAAGGGGTACGCGGCCGCGACGCCCGCGGTCGACGGCTCCCGGCCTGTCCCCTCCATCAGGTCGGCGGCCGGCCCGGAGAACACCTCGTCGCCGACGAACGGCGAGACGGCCACCACTGGTGTCTCGCGGAGCGCGCGCTCGAAGCCGGGCAGCGCCAGCATCGGGCCGAGGCTCGTCACGGGGTTCGACGGCCCGATCACGACCGGGTCGGCGAGCGACTCCCGGACCGCGTCGGTCGGTTCGGCGTCCTCGGCCCCCCGGAACTCCACGTCGGCGACCGGCGGCTCGCCGCGGCGCGCGACCCAGTACTCCTGGAAGTGGAGCGTCTCGCCGCCCTCGGTGTGGATCAGCGTCGCGACCGGGTCGTCGGACATCGGGAGGAGGTCGATGTCGAGGTCGAAGGCGTCCGCGAGGACGCGGATCGCCTCGGTGAGCGTGTGCCCCTCGTCGAGCAGGCTCGTTCGCGTGAGGTGGACCGCGCGGTCGCGGTCGCCGATCTCCATGAACTCGGCGACCGCCGAGAACCGCCGCCACCGCGCGATCTCGCGGCCGGCGGTCTGGGCGTCGTCGTCGAGGTACCGCGGGCCGGTTTCGAGTCCGGCCGCGTCGGCGAGCCGACCCAGTTCCTCGTGGGTCGCGGTCGTGTCGCCCTCGATCCCCCACCACGTCTCGCGGTCGAGGACCCCGCCGCCGGCGAACAGCACCGTGTCGACGTCCGGGCAGACGAGGTGGCCGCCGAGTTCGACGTCGTCGCCCGTGTTGGCGACGACCGCGGTCTCGGCCGGATCCCACACCCGGGCCGCGCCGTCGAGGAGCTTCGGCGTGCCCGTCCCCCCGGCGAGGAAAGTTACCATACCGGCGCAAGGCGACGCCCGGATTTGTATCCTCGCCTCCGCGGACGACGCGGAGGGCCGGATTCGAGGCAGAATCGCGCACACCGACGTGGGAACGAACGACGACACTCGGTCGATTTTCCCAGTTGGCGCGTGCCTGCGAGCGGCCGACAGGCCGCGAGGAGCACGCGCGAGGGAGTCGCTGGCCCCGGAGCGAAGCGGAGGGTGCCAGCGACGAGGCTGGGGAGGCGTGAGGTGCGGTGCTGTCGCGGGGCGGGACTCGAAGGGGCAGTCGGGAGGCGGGCGCAGGCGACGTAAGCACTGGAAGGAGCGAGCGAAGCGAGCGACTGAAGCGCGCAGCGAGCGTGCGCCCGCCTCCCGACTGGGGCTTCGGAGGAGTCCGCATCGGGGGTATCCACGAACAGACGGCCCGGCCAAAACCTGATTCCCAGATATGTACTCACCGGAATCAGCCGCGAAATGCGGGGACGAACCGGCCATAGCTACTTCTATAAATCGCTCTTCGAACATCGAAATATGACCGAGGAGTTCGACAAACTGGTCAGAGACGAGATTCCACGGATCATCGAGGAGAACGGAGAAACGCCGATCACACACCCCGCCGAGGGCGACGAGTACTCCGAGCGACTGGACGAGAAGTTAGCCGAGGAGGTCTCGGAATACCTGGAGAGCGGTGAGATCGAGGAGTTGGCGGACGTCTTGGAGGTGCTTCACGCCATCCGAGAGGACCGGGGCGTTTCCCGCGAATCCCTCCGGGAGAAGCGGAGACGGAAAGCCGAAGAGCGGGGTCGATTCGAAGAGGGGACCGTCCTCGAACGGGTCGAACGCTGAGTCCTCCGTACTGACCGACAGAGCCACTAATCTCGTCAACTGTCGACGATCGCGACCAAGAGGAACAGAGCTATCCGAAGTCCCGGAGCGGGCTCCGACGCGGTTACCTACCTATCGGCGACGCTCGTCTGCATCCCGTCCGTATTGTAAGCGCTCCCGGCCCTCTCGTCGCCGAGAACGATGACGCCCGCCCCCGATCCGGTGATCTCCTCGAACTCGTCGATCGCTCGGTCCGCCGCCGCCTGCGCGTCGAGGCCGTCTTCGAGGTGCCCGACCGCCCGCCGCGAGAGCGTCACGCGGGCGATGTCCTCGCCGGCCCCCGTCGCGCTCGCGCCGCCCGCCTCGGTGCAGAAGAAGCCTGACCCGACCTGCGGCACGTCGCCGACGCGCCCGGCGAGCGCGAACGATCGTCCGCCCGTCGAGGTCACCGCCGCGAACGTCTCGCCGTCGGTCGCGACCGCACCGACCGTGTCGTGGTCGGGGGCGGCGTCCTTCTCGCTCGCATCCCCCTCCGACCTTCCGCCCGCCTGATCGTCGCCCGAGCCGAACCGCGAGGCGAGCCAGTCGAGGTGCTCGCGCGGGCCGCCCCGGGGCGGGTCCTCCGCCTCGTACCGCTCGCGCTTCTCGTCGGTGAGCAGGTCGACGCCCGTTTCGACCCCGAACTCCGCCGCGAGGTCGACCGCGTGTTCGCCCGAGACGAAGATGTGCGGCGTCTCGGAGCGAACTATCCGAGCGACGCTCGCCGCGTGTTCGACGCCGGGCATCGAGCAGGCCGCGCCGATCTCGCGGTCCGAGGTCATCACGCCCGCGTCGGTGCGGACGACCCCGTCCGACTGGACCGCGCCGCCGACGCCCGCGTTGAACCGGTGGTCGGATTCGAGGACGCCGACCGCGGACTCCACCGCGTCGAGCGGCGTCGCGCCCGCCGCACCGGTCGCGGCCGCCTCGTCGAGGACCGCCTGTCTGGGCTCCGGGTCGTCCGGGACGCCGCCGGCACCGCCGTGAACGATGACTCGCATACCGGAGGCTCCCGCGGCGGCCACATAAGCGCCCGGAAGCCGGCGGCGGAGCGCGGCGTCTCACCCGTCGCCAGTCCCCCCGTTTCCGCCCCCAGTCACCGCCCCGCTCCGACGCCGCAAGACCTATTCCCGCCGCCGGGCGATTCGTGGCCATCGTGACGACGGCCGACCCCGCCGGCGGCGACACCGGGCGCTCACCTCTCGCCTCCCGCTTCTCCGCCTCCCGCTTCCGCGCCGCGCTCCGTCGCCGTCTCGGGGTCGACCCCCGCGCGCTCGCCGCGTTCCGGGCCGCGCTCGGCGTCGTCCTCCTCGTCGACCTCGCGCTCCGCGCGCGGAACCTGACGGCCTTCTACACCGACGCCGGCGTCCTCCCTCGCGCGACGCTCGCCGAGACCTACCCCCTCGCGGCCCGGCTCTCGCTCCACGCCCTCTCCGGTGACCCGCGGGCCGTCGCGCTGCTGTTTCTCGTCGCCGCGGTCGCCGCCGCCGCGCTCGCGGTCGGCCACCGAACTCGGGTCGCGACCGCGGTCTCGCTGGTCCTGCTCGCGTCGCTTCAGGCGCGGAACCCGTTCGTCCTCAACGCCGGCGACGTCCTCCTCGTCCGCCTCCTGGGTGCCGGCCTCCTGTGCCCGCTCGGCGCGCGCTGGTCGCTCGACGCGGTCCGGCGCGGGGGCGGCGTCGCCGCTGCGGCCGACCGCGTCGCCTCCTCCACCGACCGCGTCGCCTCCTCCACCGACCGCGTCGCCGGGAGCGCCACGGCGCTCCCGCTGGTCCTCGTCGTCGTGGTGTACGTCTCCAACGCGGTCGAGAAACTCCGCGGAACCGCGTGGCCCGCGGGGGAGGCGGTCGAGCGCGTCTTCCGACTCACCTACCTCCACGGCCCGCTCGGCGGACTCGTCCCCGAGTGGTCGCCCCTGCTCACCGCCGCCACCTACGGTTGGCTCGCGCTGCTCGTCGCCTCCCCGCTCCTGATCGCGGCCGTCGGGTGGCTCCGCGCCGCGCTCGCCGGGACGCTCCTCGCGGCGCACCTCTCGATGGCGTTGGGGCTCCAGATCGGCGTCTTCTCCGCGATATCCGCGGCCGCGCTGCTGCCCTTCTTCCCGCCGTTCGTCTGGGACCGAGTCGAGCGGGCGGTCGCTCCAGCCGCCGACCGGCTTCGCTCCGCCGTAGGCCGCCGGTCGGTCGCCGCGACCACCGCGCCCGCGACTGAAAGCGAACCGCTCCGGGCGGTCCGCGACCGCGCCGCGGCCGCCGTTCCGGTCCTCGCCGCCGTCCTCCTCGTCGCGCTCGTCGCGTGGAACGGGATGGCGCTCGGGCTGGTCGAGACCCCCGACCCGGTCGCGTCGGTGGCGGACCCAGCCGAGGGCGGCTGGGACATGTTCGCGCCGAACCCGCCGTCGACCGACGCGTTCGTGCTGGCGACCGCGACGACCGCCGACGGCGACCGGATCGACGCGCTGTACGGGGACCCCGTCGCCCGCGACCGGCCGCCCTCCGACGCCCGCGCGTACCCCACCGCGCGCTGGCGGAAGCTCCTCGCCCTGCTCGCGGACGATCCCGAGCCGGCCCGCGTCGACCCGCTGCTCGCGCACCTCTGCGACCGGGCGGACGCGTTCGCCGGTGACGGACGCGTCGCGTCGGTGTCGCTCTCGGCGGTCGAGGTCGACGTCGAGACCGGGGAGACGCGGATCGAGACGCTCGGCTCCCGAGAGTGCCGACCCGAGTGAGCGACGGCGACCGACCGTCCCACCGGCCGATCCCCTCGGCGTTCGACCGTTTATATTCCCGGCGAGCGAACGGCGCGACGTGACCGCTTCGGAACCGGACTCGACGGCGACGCGTTCGGCGTCCTCGACGGCGACGCGTTCAGCGCCGATATCCGTCCTGCTCCCGACCGTCAGCTGGACCGACGCCTGCGACGAGGTGGCGGAGCAGATCCGCGGTCCCGAGGCGTTCGGCGGGGACGCCGCCGGAGACGACGTACCCGACCCCGACGGCGCGGCCGACGCGGCCGACGAACTGCTCGTCGTCTGCGACTCCCCGGACGACCCCGTCGCGGACCGCCGCGGCGACCTGCCGCCCCGGGCGCGGATCGTGATCGCC
>NZ_AOJD01000068.1 GCF_000337415.1 Halorubrum tebenquichense DSM 14210
GGGGACCGACCACCGAGGTCCCGGTGTTCGTCGGGCGCGACCCGCTCGCCCGGCTGTTCGAGCCGGCGTACGTGATCGGCGGGACGCTCGCCGTCTCGACCTCGGGAGCCGTCCCGGGCGCGCCGGGCATCGCGTGGGGCGGCGCGGTGATATTCGACCGCGGCGACCTCCGCGACGGGGAGGCGGCGCTCCTGCGCGACCTCCGGCGAACGGTCAGCGACGACGGGACGCTCTCCGATCACCTCGACGTGCGCGCGGTCGACCGGACGCGGGAGGTCTCCGCCGGCGGGTCGCTCCGCGGGTCGCTGGAGCGGTTCGTCCGGTTCCTGACCATCACCCGGTACCACGCCCCCGTGGCGACCGCGTTCAACGTCCTCCTCGGCGTCGTTCTGGCGGCGCTCTGTCTGCTCGCGCCGGTCGCCGGCGTCGCTCTCGTCACCGCGCTCGCGGACCTCGCCTACGCCCGGTTCGGGATCCGGCGCGCGACGTTCCTGCTCGCAGCGCCCGGCGTGCTGCTCGCGCCGCCGTTGCTGGCCTACGCGCTCGCCCGTCGGACCTTCGTCTGGGGCGGCCGGCGCTACCGCTGGCGGTCGATGTTCGACGTCGCGGTCGAGCCGGTCTGAATCGTCGCGGTCGAGCCGGTCTGCGGCGAGGGCGGCCCGGGCGGACGCCGACGGCGTCCGGGTCGAAAACCGGCAAACGCTGCGAGCGCGACGCTCACGCCGAAAACGGCAGGCACTTTAGGGGGCCACAAAAATCTTCGAACGTTCATGAGCTACGATAAGGTCGACGTCCCCGACGACGGCGAAGCGATCACGCTCGCCGACGAGGAGACCGGCGAGCTGAACGTTCCGTCCAACCCGATCATCCCGATCATCCACGGCGACGGGATCGGAACCGACGTCGGACCGGCCGCACAGCAGGTACTCGACGCCGCGGCGGAAGCCACGGGCCGCTCCATCGCGTGGATGCGCGTCTACGCCGGCTCCAGCGCCCGCGAGATGTACGACGAGAACCTCCCCGAGGACACCGTCTCGGCCATCCGCGACCACCGCGTCGCGATCAAGGGGCCGCTGACGACACCCGTCGGAGCCGGCTTCCGATCGCTGAACGTCGCGCTCCGCAAGACGCTCGACCTCTACGCGAACGTCCGCCCGACCTACTACATCGACGGCGTCCCGTCGCCCGTCAAGAACCCGGAGGAGATGGACATGGTCACCTTCCGGGAGAACACCGAGGACGTCTACGCCGGCATCGAGTGGGAGGCCGGCACCGACGAGTCCGAGCAGGTACGTGACTTCCTCGAAGAGGACATGGAGGTCGCCGACGTGATCCACGACGGTCCCGTCGGCATCGGCGTCAAGCCCATCTCCGAGTTCGGCTCGAAGCGCCTCATCCGCGAGGCGGTCGACTACGCGCTCGCGAACGACCGCGACTCCGTCACGCTCGTCCACAAGGGGAACATCATGAAGTTCACCGAGGGCGCGTTCCGCGACTGGGGCTACGAGGTCGCCGAGGAGGAGTACGGCGAGGACGTCATCACCGAGGACCAGCTCTGGGAGGAGCACGACGGCGAGCGGCCCGAGGGCACTCTCGTCGTCAAGGACCGCATCGCGGACAACATGCTCCAGCAGCTGCTGACCCGCACCGACGAGTACTCCGTCATCGCGACGATGAACCTCAACGGCGACTACATGTCGGACGCCGCCGGCGCGCAGATCGGCGGTCTCGGCATCGCGCCGGGAATCAACCGCGGCCACGGTCGCTGTCTCGCCGAGCCGGTCCACGGCTCCGCGCCCAAGTACGCCGGCGAGGACAAGGTGAACCCCACCGCGATGATCCTCTCGGGCCGCGAGATGCTCGATTACCTCGGCTGGGACGACGCCGCGGACCTCGTGCGCGAGGCCGTCGAGGAGACCATCTCCTCGGGGAAGGTCACCTACGACCTCCACCGGCAGATCGAGGGCGGCGAGAAGCTCGCCACCTCGGAGTTCGCCGACGCCGTCGTCGAGCAGATCGACGAGCTGGCGTAAGGCGTCGACCCGCGCAGTCTGGCGGTTTCTCGGCTCTGCGGCTCGGTTCTTTCCATTTTCGTTCTCAGCCTCGATGTGTTCGAAGGGGTAGCTGCTCATTACGCAACGACGAACTCGGTGACTGAGACCGCCAAAGCCCCGGCCGGGAGGCTGTCGGACGCTCGCTGTGCTCCTCGTCACTCGCTCCGCTCGTTCCTGCGGTGTCGCCGGCGGCGAAGACGCCGGCTACCCGTGGCGCGCAGCGCCACGCTGCTTGCGTCGTCTCCGACAGCCTCCCGGCCGCCCCTTCGAGTCCCGCCCCGCCCCGCACAGCACCTCATACCTCCCCAACCTCGTCGGTCGCCGTCGCTTCGCTCGGCGACCGACTCCCTCGCGCGTGCNCGCCGCGATGCGGCGCTCACCGGCACGCGCCACCGCGGGTTCAGTTATAACCAGTCGACGCCGACTACCCCAGCCGTTCGTCGAGGATGAGCCGCGTCTTCGTCGACTTGACCTCGTCCATCTCTCTGGCCTGCGTGATCAGTTCGTTGACCGCGCGCGTGTCGACCGCGTCGACGACGAGGACGATGTCCTCCTCGCCGGAGACCTGCCAGACGAAGTCGACCTCCTCCCAGTCGACCATCCGCTCGCCGACCGCGGCGGTGTTGACGTTCATCTCCACCGAGATCTCGATCATCGCCTTCACGTTGCCGGTGCGGGTCGTGACGGTGAACCGCTCGATCACGCCCTCGTCGGTCATCCGGTCGACGCGGTTGCGCACGGTCCCCTCGGAGGTCCCGACGCGGTCCGCGATCTCCGTGTACGGGGTCCGCGCGTCCCGTCGCAGGATCGAGAGGATCCGTCGGTCGAGGTCGTCCATACCGGTCCGTCTCTCCCCCGCGGCCTTACCCGTTACGAATATCGTAACGAACCTTCGAACGACGCATTTATTACCCTTTGCGCGTACGTTTCTCGTAATGTCGGACGCCTACATCGCGCTGGCCGACGGACGCGTGCTCGAAGCGCGCGCCCGTGCGCCGGGGCGTACTCGCGGCGAACTGGTGTTCACGACCGCGTACACCGGCTACGAGGAGTCGCTCACCGACCCCTCCTACGCCGAACAGATCCTCACCTTCTCGTACCCCCTCATCGGGAACTACGGCGTCCGAAGCGAACGGTTCGAGTCCGACTCGGTCCAGCCGCGCGCGGCGGTCGCCCGCGAGCTGACCGACGACGTCGCCGACTGGCTCGGCGAGGAGGGCGTGCCCGCCGTCGACCACGTCGACACCCGCGAGATCGTCACCACCGTCCGCGAGGAGGGCGCGATGGCCTGCGGGATCGCCGCCGGCCCGGACGCGACCCCCGAGGACGCGGTTGAGGAGATGGAGTCGTGCGTGCCGATGAGCGACCACGTCGACATCGGCGCGCAGGTCTCCGTCGCCGAGCCGACCGTCCACGAGGGCGGCGGCGACGTCGACGTGGCCATGCTCGACTGCGGCGCGAAGGGCTCGATCGTCTCCTCGCTCACCGAGCGCGGCGCGGACGTCCACGTCCTCCCGTACGACGCGACCCCCGAGGACGTGGCGAGCGTCGACCCCGACGTCCTCTTCGTCTCCAACGGTCCGGGCGACCCGGAGAACTTCGTTGCGGCCCAAGATGTCGTCGACGAGTTCGCGGGCGAGCTCCCGCTTGCCGGCATCTGTCTCGGCCAGCAGGTGATCACCAGCGCGCTCGGCGGCTCGACCGAGAAGATGCCGTTCGGTCACCGCGGCGTCAACCAGCCCGTCAAGGACCTCCGCACCGACAAGGTCGTGATGACCACCCAGAACCACGGCTACACGGTCGACGACACCGGGCCGCTGGAGGTGACGCAGGTGAACGTCAACGACGACACCGTCGAGGGCCTCGACAGCGACGAACTCGACGTGATCACCCGCCAGTATCACCCCGAGGCGAACCCCGGCCCGCACGACTCGCTCGGCTTCTTCGACGAGGTCATCGACCTGGCGACGTCTGACCGCCGGATCGCCGCCGACTGACGCCCGACGGGCCCCCGTTCTTCGGTCTCCGAGTCTCGCGCCCCCAGCGCCCTCCAACTGACCACCCGGAGTACCACTCGGTCGGCGTCCGCAGCCGCCTTCCCGTCCGCAGCCGCCTTCCCGTCCGCAGCCGCCTTCCCGTCCGCCGCGGACCGGCGACGTTTTCTCCCGTCCCCTCGGACGGTGACGCATGCCAACCGAGATCCTGCTCACCAACGACGACGGGATCGACGCCGTCGGGATCCGGGCGCTCGCGGACGCGCTCTCGCGCGACTACGACGTGACGGTCGTCGCGCCCGCGACGAACCAGTCCGGCGTCGGCGGCGCGCGCTCCTGGTGGGAGACGACCGTCGAGTACACCGAGACGGACCGCGGCTACGCGGTCGAGGGGACCCCCGCCGACTGCGTCGCGGTCGCGGACGTGGCGCTCGGACTCGACCCCGACGTCGTCGTCTCCGGCTGTAACCACGGGCCGAACATCGGCGCGCACATCCTCGGGCAGTCCGGGACCGTCGGGGCCGCGATGGAGGCCTCCTTCCTCGGTGTCCCCGCGGTCGCGGTGTCGCTGTACGACCGCGGCAACCTCCCCGTGCCGCCGACGCTGGACAACGACGACTTCGCGGTCGCCGGCGAGGTCGTCGCCGACCTGCTCGACCGGATCGACGACGGCGTCCTCCCGTTCGGCGCGGACGTGCTGAACGTCAACGTGCCCGCCGCGGACGACGAGGCGGCGGCGAACCCCACCTACCGACTGACCGAGCCGGCGCGCGGCTTCGACGTGATCGAGTTCCGCCCGGGCGAGGAGGGGTCGAACGAGGAGGGACCCGAGGACGAGAACGTCCCCGAGGGGTGGGAGTTCGGCGAGCGTCGCGGCGAGATGGGCATGGAGCTCCGCGACCGCTTCTGGCGGGAGTTCCTGCGGGGCGACGTCGCGGACGACCCCGGCTCCGACCGCCGGGCGGCCGTCGAGGGCGAAGTGAGCGTCTCGCCCCTGTCGAGCTCGCGCGCGGTCGCGGGCGACCGGGCCGGCGACCTCGTCGAACCCGCTCGCGGCGCGGAGACGGGCGCGGACTGAATACCGTCGGTCGGCTCCGTTGAAATCCAATTTTCGGATGTATTCTCGCCCGAAACAACTGTTCGATGAGACCTGCGAATGTACCGAAAGTGTATACTCGCAGAGATCATTCGCAAAGTATGGAGCCGTCATTTAGACGTGACACGATTATTTTTATTAGTGTATTTGTGACAGGCCTCGTAGCTGTCGGCGCTCTTGGGGCATTTATACTCGGACAAACGCCCTCTGTGCTTCTCCGTGACAAATTTACTGACCCTGTCTGGCTATTCAGCTGTGTGTTTCTGATGGCCATCTGGGTTTGGATGTATCCAAGATCACAGACGAACCGCGATAAACAAACAAGCTAATTCTCTGCTGGCTTGTCATCTACTTGGTCTGTATTGACCAGTTCGAGAATCCTCTGTACTGAGCGGTCGAGGGAGCGAAATTATCAACCGATGAGGATTTCAACAAGGTCGCCTGGACCGAACCGAGCCCAGAGACAGGTCAGCGCCGCCGTCGGGGTCGACGTTGGCCGCCGGTGAACTCCTCGGCGAGCCGCCCGAGGTACCACACGACCGCCAGCCCGAGGAGGAAGCCGCCGCCGAGCGCGGCGAGCAACTGGACCGGCGACGGGTCCAACTGGAGGGCGAGCAGCGGCGGCGAGACGGTGACGATCGCGAGCAGCACGAGCTTTATCTTCCGGTTTCCGGCGTCCCGCTCCGCCTCGGAGATCGGTCCTACCACGCCGATCCCCCCCGCGCTCCGACGACCGCCGACGCTGCGTCCATGGGCCCACCACGCCCCCGGCGACCATCAAGGCCACGAACCGAACGCGTTCGCCAGCGATCGCCGCCGCCTCCGCCTCGAACCGCTCTTTCCGACCGCCGCTGCCGGTCGCGTCCCGACTCGACCGCGCTCGATCCCCTCGTCGCCGGCGCTCCCGGTCCCGCCGAAACCCCGGTCGTTCCGCGCCGGGAGACAAAAACGTCTCGACCGTTCACGCCGGTAATCGGTCGGTACCGCCGTGAACGGTCTCGGTGGTTTAAGCCGGTCCGACGGCTCGTGTCGAGTGCCCCTACCCGCCTCCCGGACCGCCGCGCCGGAGCCGACCGCGCCGCGAGCGCCCCGGGATCCGCCCCTCCCCGCCGTTTCGCGGCGTTTTTGACCCGACCCCGCCAAGCGAGCCGTATGGACGACGAACTCCGCGAGCGCGTCGCGGCGGCCGGCGAGGCCGCGGCGCTTTTCAACGCGCTCAAGCACGGCAACGACCCGGACGTGGGCGCGATCATGGGGCCGATCATGGGCGAGAACCCCGAGTTCCGCCCGCACGGCGACGAGATCCCGGGCGTCCTCGCGCCGGTCGTGAACGAGGTCGCCGAACTGGACGACGCCGAGCGCCGGGAGCGACTCGGCGAGCTCGCGCCCGACAGGCTCGCGGAGCTGGAGGCCGACGACGAGGCGGACGACCGCGTCCTCCCCGACCTCCCGAACGCCGAGGACGGCGAGGTCGTGATGCGCGCCGCCCCGAACCCGAACGGCCCGTGGCACGTCGGGCACGCCCGGATGCCCGCCGTCATCGGGACGTACAAGCAGCGGTACGACGGGGAGTTCATCTGCCGGTTCGACGACACCGACCCGGAGACGAAGCGACCCGATCTCGACGCGTACGACGCCATTTTGGAGGACATCGAGTACCTCGGCTTCGAGCCGGACCGCGTGCTCCGGGCGTCCGACCGACTGGAGACGTACTACGATCACGCCCGCGAGCTGATCGACCTCGGCGGCGCGTACACCTGCTCGTGTTCCGGCGACGAGTTCTCGGAGCTGAAGAACGCGGGCGAGGCGTGTCCCCACCGCGAGAAGGACGTCGAGACCGTCCGCGAGGAGTTCGCGGCGATGGTCGACGGCGAGTACTCGGCCGGCGAGATGGTGCTCCGCGTGAAGACCGACATCGACCACAAGAACCCCGCGCTCCGCGACTGGGTCGCGTTCCGGATGATCGACACCCCGCACCCGCGCGAGGAGGCGGCGGAGTACCGCTGTTGGCCCATGCTCGACTTCCAGTCGGGCGTCGACGACCACCTCACGGGCGTCACCCACATCATCCGCGGCATCGACCTCCAGGACTCCGCGAAGCGCCAGCGGTTCGTCTACGACTACTTCGACTGGGAGTACCCCGAGGTGCTCCACTGGGGCCACGTCCAGGTCGACGAGTACGACGTGAAACTGTCCACCTCGACGATCAAGCAGCTGATCGCGGACGGGGAGCTGACCGGCTGGGACGACCCGCGCGCGCCGACGATCCGGTCCATGCGCCGCCGGGGCATTCGGGGACAGGCGCTCGTCGACTCGATGACGGAGCTCGGGATGTCGACCTCGGACGTGGACCTCGCGATGTCCTCCGTGTACGCGAACAACCGCGACCTCGTCGACGACGAGGCGGACCGGTACTTCTTCGTGCGCGACCGCGACGACGCGCCCGCCGTGGAACTGCCGATCGTCGACGGCGACGCGCCCGCGCCCGAGGCGGGCCACCCGCCGCTTCACCCCGAGCACCCGGACCGCGGCGAGCGCGACGTGCCCGCCGGCCGCGTCGTCGTCGAGTCGCCCGACCTCCCGCCCGAGGGCGAGCGCGTCTGGCTGAAGGGGTACGGCCCCGTCCGCTACGAGGGCGACGAACTCGTCTTCCTCGACGCCGACATCGAGATCGTCCGCGAGGGCGACGTGGACGTGGTCCACTGGGCCCCCGCCGACGAGGGGCTGGAGACGCTCCTCCGGACCGTCGACGGCGACGTGCGCGGGATCGCCGAGCCGGCGCTCGCCGACGTCGACCCCGACACGGTCGTCCAGTTCGTCCGCGTCGGCTTCGCGCGGATCGACGCGTTCGACCCCGAGGCGACCGACGAGGCGGACGGGCCGAACGGCTCCGAGGACCTCGTCGCGTACTACGCGCACCCGTAATCAGGCCGGAGCCGAGTCCCGGTCTCTCACGCCATTCGCCCGAATCCGTTCGTCGCGGAGTTTAAACCCGCGAGCGGCGAACCACGGGTAAGATGGCCATCGACCCGAACTTCGAAACGAACCGCGAGCGCGTCGGCGACGAGGACGGCGTCGCCGTGTGGGGACCCGTCGAACCGCCGGAGAAACAGGGGATCAGAGGCACCCACGTCGCGGTCGACTTCGACATCTGCCTCGCCGACGGCGCGTGTCTGGAGGACTGCCCGGTCGACGTGTTCGAGTGGACGGACACGCCCGATCACCCGGAGTCCGAGCGGAAGGCGAACCCCGCCGACGAGGACCAGTGTATCGACTGTATGCTCTGTGTCGACGTCTGCCCGGTCGACGCCATCGACGTCGACCCCGGTCGCGAGAACCGGATTTAGGATTCGTACGTCGCGTTTTTGCGGTTTAGGACAGTCACTGAAACTCCGACTGACGGTCACGCCCTAGGTGATTCTGCGACGGAGACCGTCGAAGCCCCAGCCGGGAGGCGGACAGACGCTCGTTGCGCTCCTCGGTCGTTCACTTCGTTCACTCCCTGCGGTGCTTACGTCGCCTCTGTCCGCCTCCCGGCTGCCCCTTCGATTCCCGCCCCGCCACAGCACCGCAGCCTCACGCCTCCCCAACCTCGTCAGTCGCCGTCACTTCGCTCCGGCGACTGACTCCCTCGCGCGTGCTGGCTCGCGGCCTGTCGGCCGCTCGCAGGCACGCGCCGACCGTTATCGGCCTCTCGTCGCTCCCGTCAGTCGTCCGTAAACCGCTCTCGCTCCGCGAGCGCGAATTCGGTCCCGTACCGCTCGACGAGCGGGGCGGCGGCGTCGCCGAGCGCGCGCCGACACGCGCTCGTCGAGACGAAACCGAGGTCGTCGGCGACCGACTCCCACGGCCGACCCTGAAGCACCTTCCGAACGAGCAGGCGCTCCTCGCGGTCGTCGAGGTCGGCGGCGTCGCCGCCCTCGATCAGCGCCGCGAGCGCGAGGTCCCGGAACGCGCCGGGCGCGCTGTCGTACATCCCCGGCCCGACCGACGCGCCGACGACGGAGCGCCACTCGGTCTCGGTCAGATCGACCGCGACGGGCGCGGCACACGCCCGGAGCGCGCCGCGGACCACGTCCGGGTCGACGTCGCGGTGCGCGTCCGAGAGCCCGTCGCGCTCGCGGTCCCGGAAGGCGGCGGCGTGGCGGTCGAGCAGGTCGCGCCCGGCCGCCGTCACCGGCCGGAGCATGACCGCGGAGTGCTCGCCCGAGGCGTCGTTCCGGGTCGTCGAGAGGTGGGCGGTCCGGTAGCCCGCCCGCCGCCAGAACCGGAGCAGCCGCGGCGTCGCGCCGTAGCCGACCGAGAAGTAGTCGACGCGGTCGCCCCCGTCTCCCGCGCCGTCGTCGCCGAACTCCGCGTGGACCTCGTCGAGCAGCCGCGAGCCGAACCCCGCGTCCCGGAGCGCGTGATGGGTCGCGATCCGGACCGTCCGCAGGCCGCGCGGCCCGGCGGCGGCCTCGTCGCGCAGCTGGCTCGTGAGCACGTCCGGCACCATGTTCCCGCGGACGCGCTCGCCCTCGTACATCTCCCGGCGGGTCGCGGCGTCGAGCCCGCCCTCCCGCGCGAGGAGCGCGACCGCGACGACCCGACCGTCGGCGACGAGCGCCCGCGCGACGAGGTTCGGCGCGTCGAGCAGCCGCGCGAGGTCGTTCGGCTCGGTGCGGTAGTGGGCCGCGACGAGCAGCCCGAACGCCTCGCCGAGCAGCGTCTCGTCGGCGAGCAAGTCCGCCGGGTCGAGCGCGCGGTACGTCGCGTCGTCGACCGTCGCGTCCGCGACCGCCTCGTCGACCGCGGGCCGGGCGTCGAGCAGGAGCGCGCGCGACGCCCACGCCTCGACCGGGTCGTTCCGCGCGTACCGGATCGGCTCGTCGAGGCGCACGTCCCGCACCGCGAACCGCGAGTCGAGCAGCCGCTCGCGGAAGCGGACCGCGAACCCGCGACCCGCTCCCTCGTAGCCGTGGACGGTCGTACAGAACGCGACCGACGGCGCGTCGAGGAACCCCTCCAGCAGCCGGACCGGCAGCGCCGCGGCCTCGTCGACGACCGCGGTGTCCGCCTCGCCGGCGGCCTCCGCCGCCGCCGCGGGCGGGAGAAAGCGAACCCGACCGCCCGCCGGCGTCCGGAGGTCGCGGTCGGTGGCGTCGCCGGTGCGGTCGTCGCGGTCGACCCCTCCGCGCTCCCCGTCGGCCTCGCCTTCGATCAGCTCTCGCGCCCTCGCGAACACCTCGGCGGCGTTCCGGAACCCCGGCGCGGTGACGAGCACGTCGTCGCCCCCCAGCGCGAGCGCGCCCGCCGCCAGCCCCGCCGCGCTCGACTTCCCGCGTCCCCGGTCAGACTCGACGACGACCGCCGATTCGGGGTCGGCGAGCGCCTCGAACGCCCGCAGGGCCCGCGACTGATCGTCCGTGCGACAGGCGGCGTACGCGGCCGCGGGGAACCTCGCGTCCGGCGGCGCGCTCGGTCCGGCCGCGGCGTCGCCGTCCGCTTCCGTCGGCCTCGTCCCCGTGTCCGTTCCTCGCCCCGCCCCCGTGAGCCCGTCGCGTTCGAGGACGTCCCCGTCCGGGTCGTCGCCGAGCGCGCCGAGCGCGACGCCGGGGTGGGTCCGGAGCGTCGAAGCGAGTCGCTCGCGGAACCGGCCCGTCACGTCGTCGACCCGGTACGGCGGCACCGCGAGCGAGTCGTCGAACCGGTCGCGGATCCCCGGCCAGTCGTCGAGCGCGGGCGTCAGGAGGATCAGGAGTCCGCCGCCGTCGACAGCGCCGACTGCCCGGCCGAGCGCGTTCGGCACGAACTGCTCGTGGCAGTCGAGGATCACCGCCTCGCGGGTGCGCCCGAGCAGCTCGTCGGCGTGCCGCGGGCGGTGTTCCTCGAAGCGGAACCCCTCCCGCGTCGAGACGATTGACACGTCGTCGCTGACGATCCCGGCCGCCTCGACCGCGTCGTAGGCGGCGTCGATCCCGCGGTCGCGGTCGCCGGCGAGCGCGAGGACGCGCCGCTCGTTCGCCCGCTCGGCCTCAGCGCGTAGCTCCCGCGTAACCCCCGCGATCATCTCCGCTCGTCGTTGCCGAGGCGCGGTCATGTGTCTTGCCCTCCGGCCCGACGCCCGTCCGGCCGACGCCTCCGCCCGCGTCCGGCGGAGGCGGGAGGCTTACGGACTCGCGGCGCGTCGCTCCGGGCATGACCACGGTCACGCTCATCGGAACCCGGCTCGCGGACGTCGGCCGCGAGTTCGTCTACGAGGGGGAATCGGCCGACTGCGAGGGGTGTCCCTACCGCGGGCAGTGTCTGAATCTCTCCGAGGGAACGCGGTACCGAGTGACCGGCATCCGCGAGAACGCGCAGACGCTCGATTGCGCGGTCCACGACGCCGGCGTCCGCGCGGTCGAGGTCGAACCGGCGTCGGTCCCGGCCAACGTCCCCTCGAAGCGCGCCTACGCCGGCAGCAAGGCGTCGCTCGCCGGTCCCTGTCCGCACACGGAGTGCCCGAGCCACGGCTACTGCGTCCCGGACGGTGCCGACTTCGACGACGAGCGCGTCATCGATCGGGTGCTGGGCGAGCCGCCGCACGAGACGTGCGCGCTCGACCGGGACCTGACGCTCGTCGAGTTCCGCGCCGAGGAATAGTCGGAATCGGCCCCCTACAGCGACGCGACCGCGTTCAGCGTGATCCGGATCGCGCGCTCGACGTTGTCCTTCGCCTTCTCCGGCAGTTCGTCGTCGGAGTCCGCGCCCTTCTGCGAGCCGGCGACGAGGTTCCCGTCGACGGTACAGATCGCACCCGCGGCCAGTCCCTTCCGCCGCGCGAGCGAGAAGACGGTCGCGGCCTCCATCTCGACCGCGAGCAGGTTCGCGTCGTTCCAGCCCTCGACGGATGCCTCATCCTCGTTGTAGAACGCGTCGTCGGAGACGATCGGACCGACGTGGATCTCCTCGTCGTTGTCCTCGGCCGCCCCGACGAGCCCGGTGAGCACGTCGTAGTCCGGGACCGCGGGGTAGTTCGCGGACTCGTAGCGCTTGCTCGTCCCCTCCTCCTTGGCCGCGCCCGTCGCGACCACCATGTCGCCGACCTCCATGTCGGGCTGGAGCGCCCCGCAGGTGCCACAGCGGACGAACGTCTCGACGCCGACCCGCGAGAGCTCCTCGACCGCGATGGCCGCCGAGGGGCAGCCGATCCCCGTCGAGCAGATCGTGAGGTCGGTCCCCTCGTAGGTCGCGTTGACGACCTTGTACTCGCGGTTCTGCGCGACGACCTCGCTGTCGTCACAGCGGTCCGCGATCCGGTCGACGCGTCCGGGGTCGCCGGGGATGACCGCGGTCTCGTGGACGTCGCCCTCCTCGACCAGCAGATGCGGCTGTTTCGCCATGTCGGCGGAGACAACCGCCGCGCGCAAAAACGGACCGGTCGGCGGGCGGGGGAACGCCCTCGAAAAAGAATTTGATATCGCGATATGTGATTTATTACTGCTCCTGCGCTGCGGCCACCACCGATCCGGTCGAGCCGAGCACCGCGGCCGACCGGCCGTTTTATCGCCCGACGGCGTCAGGATCGGGTATGACGGACGCGGACGCCTCGGCCGACCTCGGTTCGACCATCGGTGCCCTCACGCTCGCGTTCCTGCTCGTCACGGTCGTCGCCGGGACGCTCCTCGGCTTCAACTGGACGCAGGCGGTGCTGCTCGGCGGGTTCGCCGCCGTCACGGCCGTCGTCTCGGCGTGGGTGACGGCCCGGCGGGCGGACGGCGACTGAGTCGGCCTCTCCCGGCTCCGACGCCCGCGATCGATTCTCGCGACTGAGACGTCGGACGGAGGATTTTATACCCGCTCGGCGTCGACACCCGGCAATGCGCTTCAGTCGCGACCGTCGGGGCCAGTCGGTCGTGGTCGGGACGGTGATCCTGTTCGGGTTCCTGATCCTGGCGCTGTCGCTGTATCAGGTACAGGTGGTTCCACAGGAGAACAGCGATGTCGAGTACGAACACAGCCAACAGGTCGAGGGAGAGTTCCTTGATATACGGAACGCGGTCGAGAGCGCGAGCGGCACGGGCGACGGCCGGTCGACGTCGTTGAAACTCGGAACTCGGTACCCGCAGCGGACGTTCGCCTTGAACCCGCCAGCGGCGTCGGGCCGACTGTCGACGACCGAACCGAGGGCCCTGCGCATCGAGAACGTAACCGTGAACGACGGCGGCAACGTCGGTGCGTACTGGTCGAACCGGACTAACGAAACCGCAACCGGGGATACCATCACCTTCGACACACGATCGTTGCGGTACTCTCCCGGGTACAACGAGTTCCGAGACGCCCCCGACCTCGTCTACGAACACTCTCTCGTCATCGCCGAATTCGATTCCAGCGTCCTCGGTCGGAGCGGACAGATCGCAGTGGACAGCGACCGCAATCGGGTCCGGTTAACTGCCTTGGACGGGACGGTATCGGAGTCGGGCGTCCGGCGGACGAGCCTGGACCCGGAGACGCTGTCGGAAATCGAGCGTTCGGTGAGGCTGAATTCGACCGACGGTGACCCGATCGTCGTCGAACTCCCGACCGACGTGTCGATGGAGCGGGCGGACAGCCTCGAACAACAGTGGCGTGACCGCTTGGGTGACGACGCAGAAAGCGTCGTCGTCGCGGGCGGAACAGTTCGGATCGAACTGGACGGCACCGAGGGGTACCGGCTCGAACTCGGGAAGGTCGGCCTCGGGAGTGACGCCACTGGGACGAACGAGTCGGACGGATACATCACGGAGGTCTCGTCGGTTGACGGCGTCGCCGTCGCGGAGGTCCGCGACCGGTACAACAACCCCGTCAAAGACGCCGACGTCGAGATCTCGGTCGACGGTACCACCGCGGAGACGGCGCGGACCGACGCCGACGGCCGCGTCAGCTACGAAGTCGGCGACGTTTCGGACGTTGAGATGGCGATCAACGACGGGTCCGACACGTGGGACTCCGTGCTGTTCGAGAACGTCGGTGCCGGCGTCCCGGGCGGGGGCGTCGAATCGCTCCTCGTCGCTCCGGAGGAGGCCGTCGCGTTCAACGGGCCCGGCTCCACCGAACGAGGCGGGTTCCAACTGGGCGTCGAGAACCAGCACGACACGCAGGTTCGAATCACCGACGTAACGGTTCTCCCGGAAGACCCGAGACTCAACGGGCTGTCAGATAAGGCCGATTTCTCCGGGCCGGGACGGTCCGAGCTGAACGTGGAGTCGGAAAACGGCGCTGTCGGCAGCAAGGAAGTTCTCCTGGTCGATTCGGAGTACACGTTCGTCCCCAACAGCGGGCTCCGACTGAACCTCCAGTCCGGCCCTGAAAAGCGCGCGTACGACACGGGATCCGGGGAATACATCGACGCAGAAACGGGCTTTTCCGGAGTGGAGGTCCCGCTGAACTCCGGGGAGGGTGCCACGATCACGTTGGCGGAGTTCTACGAGGTCGGGCAGACCGGCGCGACCGTCGCAGACGTCGTCGGAGAGACGTTCAGCGTGACTGTCGGGTACAAAACCGACGGCGAGCGGCGAACGAAGCAGTTCGTCACGACGGTTGAGGTACGACCAGCGGGAAACGTTAACCTTCAGGACAGCATCGCGCCGAGCGCCGCCAATTTCGGCGTGTCCACCGATCAGTTCCAGAGCCTGACGACGGGACAGGTCGTCGTCGAGAACGCGGCGACCGACCGATCGGTGTCGTTCGAGTCGACCGATGGAGAGATAACGGTGGTCGATTCGACCGACGTCGGCGGCCTCTCCGACGGGGACGAAATCACCGCCACGCTGTACGAGAGCGACGCGCAGGAGACGGAACTGAGCCAAGATGTCACCGTCGTCGGCGGCGGTGCCTCCGCGATCAACTCGTTCGAGGTAACAGACCGGAGCGGGAATCAGGCACGGTTCGACGTCGACTGGGTAGTGACCAACGACGACGACGATCTCGATTCGGTCGATATCGAACTGAGAAGCGAGAACGGAGACATCGTCGACACGGTCTCCAACGACGTTAGCGGCGGCGGGGCTTCAGGGACCGACCAGCTCCGTCAGACCGGAAATCCGCCCGCACAGACGTACACGGTCCGGCTGACCGTGACCGACATCTTCGGAAACGAAGTCGTCGAAACACGAGAGGTCGAGTACGCCGGCTGAGGCCGCGCTGACTTCGAGACGGCCTCGGTGTCGTCGACCTCCCGCCACGCCGTCCCGGTGAGTTGCCGACCACCGGTCAGCGCAGTCGTCCCCGGAAAATACAACGATCGTCGTAATCACTAATCGACAAAGCCATAGGCCATCCTCGTGAACGACCGTGTATGACCGCAGTCGGGATCGACGGCATCGAGATCTGGACCGGGAAGCTCAAACTCGACCTGCCGGGCACGTTCGCGCCCGAGCAGGGCGACGACCCCGAGAAGTACACGAAGGGGCTCGGACTCACCAACTCCTCGTTCCCCGACGTGTACGAGGACATCGTCACGATGGGGGCGAACGCCGCGAAGGGCCTGATGGACCGGAAGGGGCTCGAACCCGAGGACGTCGGGCGGATCGACGTCGCCACCGAGTCCGCGTTCGACCACTCGAAGCCGGTGTCGACGTACATCGCCGGCTGCCTCGAACAGGTGTACGACGGCGACTTCACCCACGCGAACAAGGGGGAGCGGAAGTTCGCCTGCCTCGCCGGCACGCAGGCGATCGACGACGCGTACAACTGGATCCGCGCCGGCCGGAACCGGGACCGCCCGGCCATCGTCATCACGACGGACACGGCGCTGTACGCCCGCGGCGACCCGGGCGAGGCGACGCAGGGCGCGGGAGCCGTCGCGATGTTAATCGACGAGGACCCCTCGATCGTCGAGCTGTCGACCGATCAGGGGTACGGGTCGAAAGACGAGACGGACTTCCTCAAGCCGAACCAGCAGTTCCCGAGCGTCGACGGGAAGCGGTCGGTCCAGGTGTACCTCTCCCGGATGCGCGAGGCCCTGGAGGACTACGAGTCGGTCACGGACGACATCGCTCTGGAGGACTTCGCGTACGCCCCGTTCCACACGCCGTTCCCCGGGATGGTCCGCAAGGCCGCGCTCTTGGCCTACCGGCACGTCATCCGCGACACCGAACACGAGGACGCCCTCGCGGACGAGATCGGCCGCCAGCCCCGCGAGGCGGAGTACGAGGACCGCGAGGCGTACGAGGAGGCGATCCGCGAGTACATGGACGAGCTGAAGACGACGGAGCAGTACCGGTCGTGGTACGACACGGCCGTCGAGCCGACGCTCGAACTCTCCCGCGAGGTCGGCAACTGGTACACCAGCTCCGTCCACATCGCCCGCGTGAGCGCCCTGCGAGACGCGCTGACCCGCGACCGCGAGTTCGTCGGTGACACCCTCCTCGTCGCCTCCTACGGCTCCGGCGCGCAGGCCGAGATCCACGCCGAGACGATCCGCGAGGGCTGGCGCGCGGAGATCGAGACGCTCGACATCGACGCCCAGCTCGACGCCCGCTACGACCTCACGTGGGACGAGTACGAGGACGTCCACGACGTCCACGAGTACGACATGGACCTCGACCGCGAAGTCGAGGAGTTCACCCAGCCCGACGGGGAGTTCGTCTTCACCGGCTGGGGCCGGATGAACGAGCGGAAGTACGAGTACGTCGAGTAAGCCGACGGTCGTCGCCGTGCCGGTTCTCCGATTCCCGAGTCGCCCGCAGCGGCCCGCAACCCCGTGAAAACGGCTCACACGGGCCGTACGCGATACGATGGTTTTAAACGACGCTGGCGTGAATCGAGACCCAATGGTAACCATCTACGACGTGCCGGCCGACGACCTCATCGAGGCCGTCGCCGCGCGGCTCGAGGACCGGATCGACGAGCCCGACTGGGTCGAGTTCACCAAGAGCGGGGCCGGCAAGGAGCTTCCCCCGGAGCAGGAGGACTTCTGGTACGTCCGCTCGGCGAGCCTCCTCCGCAAGGTCGCCCAGAACGAGCCGGTGGGCATCGAGCGGCTCGCCACCGAGTACGGCTCGAAGAAGCGCGGCTCGAACCGCTACTCCGTCCGCCCCGGCGAGCACGAGGGGGGCTCCCGCAAGCTCATCCGCTCGGCGCTACAGGCGCTCGAAGACGAGGGGCTCGTCACCATCGCGTCCGGCGAGGGCCGCCGCGTCTCCGACGAGGGCGAGGCGTTCCTCTCCGAGGTCGCGACCGAGGTCTTCGAGGACCTCGACCGTCCGGAACTCGAACGCTACGCGTAACGCCGCTCTTTGATTCGTTTTCGCCACAACCGTCCAGCCGCAGCTCTCTTCTGAGGCCCTGAACGGCCGAGATCGGCCGGTTTGCTGTCTGTCCCCGGTAGTCGACGGTTTCGGCCGTCGAGTCGGTCTAAATCGTATTCCGCTATATCAAACAGATCGCGCTGCTATCCCGGTCTCGCGAGATGGACAGGATGGGTCGTTTCCGAGATTCCGGTACTCGAGGAACGCTCAGGGGACTCACCCACCGACAGTCGCCCAGTTCCGAGAAGCTCTGAACAGAAACGAGGGAGTCCAGCATCCGTCTTCAACAAGAGGGAGTCCGCCGTCAGACCCCGTAACAACGGTCCGAACACGGAGTAGAGGACCCGCGACGTAGCCTTACCGAAATCGCGACTCTCAGTGAAACTTCTCGTAATCCGCTTCGAGTCGTTCTATTCGCGCCCTCGTCGGCGGATGCGTCGAAAACAGTCGACGTTTGAATCGAGTGACCGACGAGACGTCCCCAGCCGAATCGGCGACATCCGGTTCGACGACCGCGAAGGCCGAGATAGAGGTTCGCCGGAAATCGGTCGTGGGGCGCTCGTCGAGCGAGCGATCGATCGTTTCGAGTGCCGACGCGAGGGCCGCCGGCTCGCCGGTGATCGCGACCGCCCCGCGGTCGGCGGCGAACTCTCGGGTACGGGCGAAAGAGGACGTTAGCAGTCGGGAGAGTAGCCAGAGGGGAAAGACGAGTCCGAGGCCGACGGAGAGGATCGCGTCGGTGTAATCCGCGCGACTGACGACCCCGTGTTCGATTCCGGCCGTCGGACCGCTGAGCAGTTCTTTGACGCGTTCGGCGGCGGCCACCGGCTGGGTCGCGGAGGTCATCACCGCCGTATCGTGATTTTTGACGTGAGCGATTTCATGCGCGACGACCGCACGCAGCTCCGGTTCCTCGAGCGCGTCCAGTAGCCCTTCACTGACGACCAACCGAGACGTACGGGCCGTAAACCCCGTGGTCAGCGAGATCGGTGTCTCCGTCGGTGCCACGTAGACCGTGGGGACCGGAACGGCCACCTGATGCGCGATGGTACGAACAGTCGACAGCAGCACCGGATACTCGGCTTCCGACGCTCGCTGCGCACCGGTGATCGCGATCGCGTGGTCGGGCGCGTTTCGCTCGCCCCACAACACGACGCTCAGGATTACGCCCGATGCGGAGATAATCAATATGGTACTCAGTTCTCCGATGACGGGATCGACCTCGCCGCCCGCGACGGTCCACAGAAACATCGCGACGAGGAACACGACGACTCCGCTCGCGAGTACGGCCGCGAGCGTCGTCAGCACTAACACCGACAGCGAAAGCACGATCCACAACTGTAACCGCCTGTCCGGGGACCAGTCCATGAAAAATACGTACGTATGAGTTTGTAAAAGGCTTCAGCCGGCTCTGTACCTTCACCAATGGAGGTGAAAGGAAGGCACGTCTCTGACACGTCACCCGGAACCCTGCGGTGAACCCCGGTCGAGGGAGCGTCGCACTCGTCGTCGCCGATTCCCGCCGTTCGCCGGGTCGAACGGTTCGACGGGCGCGTGGTCCGACCGGGCTCGGGTCTCGCTATCCGGTGTTCTTCATCCCGGCGGCGATGCCGTTAACGGTGAGCCGCAGGGTGCGCTCCTCCTCGTCGGTGCGGTGCGTGCGCCCGAGCAGGTTCGCTTGGAGCAGGTTCAGGGGGTCGACGTAGGGGTTCCGGCGGTCGAGGCTCTCTTCGAGCCACTCGCGGCGGAGCAGTTGGTCGCGACCGCTGATCGCCAAGACGAGTTCGCGGCCGCGCTCGTACTCGGCGACGAGGTCCGGGAAGAAGCGCTCGCGGAGGTCGTCGTCCGCGAGGTCGGCGTACTCGGCGGCGATCTCCGGCTCGGTGCGCGCGAGCGCCAGCGAGGCGTTGTCGAGCGTCGTGCGGAAGAACGGCCACTCGTCGAACATCTCGCGGAGGACCTCCATCCCCTCCTCCTCGCCGACCTCGTCGAGGTAGGCGTCGATGCCGGAGGCGATCGCGTACCAGCCGGGGAGGATGAGCCGGGTCTGCGTCCACGAGAACACCCACGGGATGGCGCGTAAGTCCTCGACGCTGCGCTCGCCAGATCGGCTCGCGGGCCGGGAGCCGAGGTTGAGGTTCTCGACGACGCTGATCGGCGTCGCCTGCTCGAAGTAGGAGACGAACCCGTCCGTGTTCAGCAGGTCCCGGTACGTCTCGCGGGCGGCGGGGGCCATGGTCTCCATCGCCTCCACCCACCGGTCGGGGACGTCCTCGACCGGCTCCTCGTTCGCCTCCTTCCGGGCGCGGATCTGCGCGTCGAGCATCTGTTCGAGCTCGCGCTCGGCGATCCGCGGGTTGGCGTACTTCTCGGCGATCGCCTCCCCCTGCTCGGTGAACTTCACCTGACCGGTGACGGTCTCGTTGGGGAGCGCGAGCAGCGCCTCGTTCATCGGGCCGCCGCCGCGTGAGATGGAACCGCCGCGGCCGTGGAACAGCCGGAGGGTGACCTCCTCCTCGCGGCAGAACCGCGCGATCCGGCGCTGGTTCTCGTAGAGGTCCCAGTTGGCGGCGAGGAACCCGTTCTCCTTGTTGGAGTCGGAGTAGCCGAGCATGACCTCCTGGACCTCGCCGCGGGCCTCCAGCGCGGTCGCGTACGCCTCGTTCTCGAACAGCGTCCCGAGGATGCGCTCCGCGCCGTTGAGCGCGGACTCGGTCTCGAGCAGCGGGACGACGTCGACCGCGCAGTGGTCGGGCAGGGAGACGACGCCCACCTGGTCGGCCAGGAAGAGCACCTCGAGGACGTGGCTCGGCTCCTCGGTCATCGAGATACAGTAGGTGTCTATCGCCTGCGGACCGTACTCGTCCTGCCAGTCCGCGAACGACTCGAACCGGCTGAGGACGCGCTCGGTCGTCTCCGAGACGTCGCCCGGCTCGTCGAGGTCGACGACGGGGTCCGCCTGGAGGATGGCCTCCGTGAGGAACTCCTGCCGCTCCGCCTCGTCCATCTCGCGGTAGTCGACGCCCTCGACGCCGACCGCCTCGGCGACGGCCTCGGTGTGGTTCTCGCGGTGGTCCCGCAGGTCGAGCGACGCCAGCGTGAGCCCGAAGGTGTCGACCTGGCGGCGGAACGGCTCGACGAAGGACTCCAGGACCGACTCCTGCCCGTCCTCGCGCAGCGAGTCGGCGATGACGTCGAGGTCGTCGAGGAAGGCGTCGCCGTCGGGGTACTCGCCGGGTCGGACGTCGTTCACGCGGTCGAGCCGCTCGCGCATCAGCCGGAGCTTCTGCCGGTAGGGCTCGTCGGGGTAGCGCTCGCGCGCCTCCTCGACGACGGTCGGGAACCGGTCGGCGTCGGCCGCGAGCGACCGCGCCAGCGCGTCGCCGGCGGCGTACCGGTCGCCGTCCTGACTCAGCACGGCGGAGAGGCGCTTACAGCGGTCGCGGTACTTCTCGACGGCGACCTCGCGCTGGCGTTCCAGCGTCTCGTCGGTCACCTCGGGAGTGACGAACGGGTTCCCGTCGCGGTCGGAGCCGGCCCACGAGCGGAACTCGAAGAGCTTCGGGCAGTCGACGTCGTCGTACTCCTTCGAGATGCTCTCCTCGAACTCCTCGTAGGCGTCGCCGACGACGTCGAACAGCGTGTTCTCGAGGTACCATTGGACGTTCCGCGCCTCGTCTTCCGGCTCGGGCGCTCGCTGGCGGACCTGCCGGGTGCCCCACAGGCTGGTCACCTCGGCGGTGACGTCGCGCCAGACGGCGCGGCGCTCGCGGTCGGTGAGGTTGCGCTCGTCGAGCTCCTCCAAGTGGTTCGCGATGGAACGGAGCTTGGACTTCACCGTCGACCGCCGGGCCTCCGTGGGGTGGGCGGTGAACGTCGGCTCGATGAGCACGTCCGCGAGCAGCTCCTCTAACTCCTCGGCGTCGACGCCCGCCTCGGCGAACTCGGCGATCGTCGCGTCGAAGGAGTCGTGGAGGGCGGTGCCGTCGTCGGCGTTCCGCACCGCGCGGACCCGCTCGCGCTCCTCGGCGAGGTTGATCAGCTCGAAGTACGTCGTGAACGCCCGGGCGACGACTTCTTCTCGGGCGGTCGAGAGGTCGTCGACGGCCTCGTGGAGGGCGTCGCGGTCGGCGGCGTCGCCACGCCGGTACGCGATCGCCGCGTTCCGGAGGGACTCGACCGTCTCGTACGCCTCGGTCGAGGCCTGCGCGGCGAGGACGTCCCCCACCAGCGCCCCGAGCTCCCGAACGTCCGTCCGCACGTCTCGATTGTGTAGGTCCATACCACGGACACTGCCGTCGAAGTCGGTTAAAAACCGCGGTACGAACGAACGTTTGCCTCGGTTCCGAGTAAACACCTTCACGATCGTTTCTGTTCGATCGGCGCGGCCGGACGGCCCGGGTCGCCGATTCCCGCCGCGGGCGGACGGTCTGTGTTCCGGTTCCCGCCGCCCGCGGCCGCGACACGGACCGTTCCCGGCGCGGTGGAGGGTTCGTCACCCTTTTTACCGATCCAACCGCAGAACCGTGTATGAGTGCGTCCGACAAGTATCCGTCAGAGTCCGGGCGGCGACGCTTCGTGAAGGGCGTCGTCGGCGGCGCGGCCCTCGCCGGGGTCGGCGCGATGGGGTCGGCGACCGTGAACACCCTGACGACCGCCGGCGGCGTCGGCGGCGGGTCGACGATCGCGAAGACGATCGCCCACACCGGCGGTCCCGCACCGCGCGGCCTCCCGCAGATCCCGGTCCGCGTCACCGACGACGGGTACATCGAGGGCATCTGGCCCGAGACGACGACCGTCACGCAGGAGGGACAGGAGATCGAGGTCGCGCAAGAGGAGCTCGGCGACAGCGGCGTCACCTACTCCGGCGCGTGGTTCCAGTACTGCGGCGTCGAGTCCCAAGAGAACGTCCAGCCGGACTTCGAGTCGGACAACCTGTTCCGCGCCGCGAGCGGCCCGCCGTACGACTGGCAGTCGGAGGCGTACTCGGGCGGCGACCGGATCCACGTCGACGACTTCGACGACTACGAGGAGTGGGGTAACGGGATCGGCAGCGAGGGCGTCGGCAAGCCGGCGTCGGTGACGTGGCGCTCCGAGGACGCCGACACCAACCTCAACGCGGTCGTCATCCGCTCGCCGGAGATCGAGGAGGCCGCCCAGGACGACCCGTGGCTTCAGGCCTCCACCGATCAGGGGTTCATGGCGTACCTCAACGTCTGTACCCACTTCTGTTGTATCCCGGGCTACAAGGTGTTAGACGAGTCCGCCCGCTACGACGCCGCGGACGGGACGTACTGCGTCTGTCACCAGTCGGTGTACGACCCGTTCGTCATCGAGGACGCGCTGTTCATCGCGCGCCCCCGTCCCGACGAGTAACCGCGACCGTCCGCTTTCGGTCTTCTCCGCTTCGATTCTCCCCCTCTCGCAGTCCGTCCCGCGAGGACCGCCGCCGCGCTTTTCACGCCGCTCGTCCGAAGGTGGGTATGAGCGACGACACCTCCGCGGACGGCGACGCGCCGGCGGGCGACGACTTCGAGGCGGAACTCGACCGCGCCCGCGACCTCCTCGACGGCGACGACATCGACGCGGTCCACGTCGGCGTCGTCCGCGACGGCGAGGTCGACACCACCTTCGCCCAGCGCACCGACGACGACCCCGACGGGGCCGGCCTCCGGGCGCTCGCGCTGCTCGCCGCGCACGTCAGGCTGGTCGCGGCCGAGGCCGGCGTCGAGGCGTCGACAGTCGCCGGCGACGCCGCGACGCTCGCGGGACAGGTCGAACAGATCCCGGCGAGCACCGACCAGATACCCGACGAGTAGCTTCCTCGTCCGGTCTCACTCGCCGCGGTCGTCCGCGCGTATCCGGCGGAGCTGATGGGTCACGCCCGCGAGCGCGACGAGCAGGACCGCGAGGTTGAACACCGCCAGCGCGACGGACTGGTACCCCGAGTCGAACCAGATCCGGATCGCGTTCCCGGACTGGCTGTAGAATCCCCAGCCGGCGACCACCGCGAGCAGCGACAGCGCCGCGAGGCCGACGCGGTCGAGCAGCCCGCGGAGGCCGTCGGGCGAGAGGCGGTCGGTTCCCGAATCGGCAGACTCGGCGTCGCGGTCCGGTGTGGCGTCGCGGTCCGACTCGGTGCGATCCGGGGCGGTCGTCGTGCGGTCGGTGTCGGTGGTGTCGGCGGTCATGGGCTGTGGATCGTGAGCTGGGTCGGTTGCGGAATCGTCGTTGCCGTGACCGGGGGCGTCGTCGTTCGCGTCTCGGGCCTCCGGTTCGTCGGCCGCGTCGCGGCCGCGCTCCTCGTCGGTCATCGTCGCCTCCGCGCGGTCAGCGCCGCGACGACGAGCGCGACCAGCGCGACGGCCGGCCCGAAGCCGGGCGTCGAGTCGTCGCTGGCGTCCCGGTCCGGCGCGCCGGCGGCGTCGTCGCCCCCGGCACCGCCCTCTCCGCGCTCGAAGTCCTCGACGGAGAACGCCACGTCGCGGACCGTCTCGTCCGCGGTGATCGTCTCCTGGGGGTTCAGGTTCGCGACGCCCTGCGTCTCGTCGACGAGCACGTCGTCGTCGAACAGCGCGGCGTCGACGTAGTAGTTGTACCCGTCGGGCACCTCGACGGTGGCGGTCACGGTGTCGGTCCGACCGGGGCGGACGGTCCCGACCGTCTCCGTCGCCTCCGCGGCGATCACGTTCGACTCCGCCTGCCGGAGGTACAGTCGGAGGTCGACGTCCTCGCTCGCCCCGTCGCCGCGGTTCGTCACCGAGACGGAGACCGACAGCGTCGCCCGCTCGTCGCCGGCGTCGGCGACGCTCACCGCGACGGTCGGCCAGACCGCGCCGTCGGTGAACCCGACCCGCGTGTCCGCGTAGTCGGGCGTGAGCGCCGCGACGCCGGAGACGCGAGTGGTTCGACTCGTGCGCCGTTCCCCGTCCGCGAAGACCACCGTCTCGATCCGGTAGCCCCCCTCGCGCTCGACGGTGATCGTGCCGTTGACCGTGCGTTGCCCCTCGAAGTCGACGTCGCCGACGTCGACGGTCGTCTCGTCGACGAGGAGGCCGGACTCCGCGCCGATCGCCCGGTGCCGGACGGTGACGTTCCCGACGGTCCCGCCGCGGTGTTCGAGGTCGGTTCCGAGGCGGAGTTCCGCGGTCTCGCCGCGGATCTCGCCGGGCGCGACGGTCGCGCCGGCGACGTCGACGTGGCCGGGCGGCTCGTCGGTCTCGCGCGGGTCGGTGAGGGCGTCCGGCGCGGCGACCGCGCCGACCGCGCCCGCGACGAGGAGCGCGGCCGCGGCCGCCAGGAGGGCCGTGCGGGTGTCCATGGGCGACCCGTCACCATCGAAATATAAGTGCTTTGCCCAGACGTGGCTCCGAACCGCACGGAACCCGACTCAGAGGACGCGATACCGGCCGTTCGACTCGGTGACCTCGCCGCGCCGGGCGAGCCGCGTCAGGATCTCGCGGGCCGTCTCGGCGGGCACGCCGTCGGCCGCGGCGCGCTCGGCCACCGTCTCCTCGGTCGGGTCGTCGACCGCCTCGACCGCGTCGCGGACGATCTCCGTTCGGCTCCGCGAGCCGCCCCCTCCGCTCTCCGCTCGGGACGCGGCCTCGTCGACCGCGTCGGCGTCGACACCGGCGGATTCGAGGTACTCCCGGTCGCCGATGCCGGCGTCCTCGACGGCGGCCTCCAGCTCCGAGACGTGGTCGACCTCGGCGAACGCGGCGCTGTCGCCCCGTTTCTTGGCGAGCAGCGCGGACCGCGCCTCCCGCGCGGCCGCGCGGTCCTCGGACTCGAAGAAGCGCTTCAGCTTGGCGGTCCGATGGGTCTTCCCGCACCGCGAGCACTTCGCCGTCTCGCTCGCCTTCGGATCCGTCACCAGCCACATGTTGGCGCACTCGTTACAGCCGACGACCGCGTACATACGCGCCGGTTCGTCGCCCCCGAATTTGAACCCTCGGCTGTACGTGACTGGTTTCTCCACGAACGACTCAGCAGCCGAGACCGCCGAAGCCCCAGTCGCGAGGCGGGCAGACGCTTGCTGTGCTCCTCGCTCGCGTTGCTCGCTGCGGTGCTTACAGCGCCTCTGCCCGCCTCTCGACCGCCCCTTCGAGTCCCGCCCGCACCGCTCCGCACAGCACCTCACGCCTCCCCAGCCTCGTCGNGGTGGTCCTCCGCTTCGCTCCGGACCACCGACTCCCTCGCGCGGTGCTGCTTCGCGGTCGCCGGTGGCGACCGCTCGCAGGCACGCGCCGTCGATGTTTCACGCTAACAGCCGCAATCAGTCCAGTTCCTCGATCGCCCGTGCCGCGGCCAGCACCTCCTCGTGGAGGTCGCCGTTCGAGGCCACCAGCCCGGTCGAGTCGTGTCGCCACCGGTTCCCGTCCAAGTCCGTCACGCGACCGCCGGCCTGCCTGATGACGAACACGCCTGCGACGGTGTCCCAGGGGTTCGCCCGCAGGTTCGTGATCGTCCCCTCGAACCCGCCGGCGGCGACCGTCGGCAACACGACCTGCGCCGCGCCCAACCGGCGCATGTCCGAGAAGCGCGAGACGATCGCCTCGCACGCGCGGGCGTACTCGTCGCGGGCGTCGTGCTCCCACCAGATCGTCGGGTCGACGACGCCTCTCCGGGGGTCGCTCACGTCGCTGACCGAGATCGGGTCGCCGTTGCGGAACGCGCCCGCGGGCGTCGCGGTGTAGGTATCGCCGAGCGCGGGCGCGACGATCGCGGCCGCGACCGGCTCGCCGTCGACGACGGCCGCGACCGCGGTGGCCCACACCGGGATGTCGCGGACGTAGTTGTGCGTGCCGTCGATGGGGTCTATCACCCACGCCGCGCCCTCGTCGGGGACGATTTTGCGCTCGTCCTCCTCCTCGCCGACGACCGCGTCGTCGGGGAACGACTCGCGGATCGTCTCGATGACGGTGCGCTGGGCCGCGCGGTCCGCCTCGGTGACCACGTCGTCGTCCTCGCCTTTCGTCTCCACGTCGATGTCGCTCCGGAAGTGCTCGTTCGCGAGGGCCGCGCCCGCCCGCGCCGCCGCCGCCGCGACGGCGGCGCGCTCGTCGACGTCGTCGGCGCGGTCGGCGGGAGCGGGGACCTCGGCGGCGTCGTCAGCGCCGGACTCGTCTGCGTCGGTCATGGCCTCACTCGCCGCGCCGGAGGCGTATAAACGTCGATTCGGCGCGGCTGACGAGTCGAAATTAACTCAATTTCGAATCAGAGTATCTTTAAGTGGATACGGGCCGGTGGATCGCGTATGGAACCCGAGGAAGCGGTCCGTCAGCTCGAATACACCATCGACGCCTCGCTCGACGACGTCGGACAGCGCGCCGCCGCGAGCTACCGGCCCACCTTCGAGCGGGTGGCCGACCGCGCGGACGGCAGCGCCGTGTACGAGCTGGCCCGTCAGCTCTCGGCGACCGTCGCCGACGGCGAGCGGCCGAGCCCCGCGGCCGCGAATCGGCGGGCCGAGCGCGTGCTCGACGACTGGGCGTACACCGACGGCGGGGAGTAGGCGACACGCCGGTCCCGAGCCCCATTCGTCCATGGCGACCGTGAGGAAACCGTTTTGTACTGTCTGTTATCGCGTCGTACTATGTATTCTAATCCACTACTTCCTTAGGCGGGGTCACCTGGGAGCGCGTCGGATCAAGGACACCGTCACGAGAATGATACCGACAAGCGCTGCGAGTCCCCGCGAAATCTTCGAGTCCGAAACCGGCCGGTCCGGCCGGTCGATCGTCTCCGGTATCGGACGGCGTGGCCTCGTCTCGCGATCCGACGATCCCTCCGTTTTCGCCCGTCCCGTCGTCGCCCTCAAGGTACTCTTCCCGGTCGGCCTGTTTGGTCACGGTGACGGTTCCTAGCCGTCGGCGCTCCCGCTATGGGTTCTCCCATCATCATGAGTTCCTTGTCCACGTCAAGTGCGTGTACGGGTTGTCAACGGGCTGGAGAACGACCTTGTCGGTGAGAGAGGGCTGTCGATAAATGTAGCACTTATGGAAAAGATTAGAATAGTCTCTGCGATGGCGATAAGCACCAGCAACGTCGCGAACCATTGGTGGACACCAAGGTAGGTAATCTTCTATAGCTACCAAAATAATTGGTCCTCGATAGGTATCAAGGAATGAATATCGACGGAATCACTCAAATCAGTCTTGGCAAAAATACGACAGGAATCGCTTAACAGCTATCCATCGTGGAGCGCTTGTAGAGCGCTGTCGATTTCGTCTTCTGTTATGTCAACTGGACTCAGATCAATCGTAAGCTCCGCAGCCTCCTCGTAAGCGTTCATTGTTGGATCGTATTCTTCTGGCATTATTACACCTCCTCCGCAGCAATTACGAGTTCATTATCAATACTGGACTGGTCGATCGCCTCTTCTGGGAATGCTATCGCAGCCATCCCGAATTCTAACTCGTCACCGGGCGTTAGGTCTTTGACTGTAATTGCACTGATTTCAACATCAACATCTCCAGTCCAGATGTCAAATTGGAGTTTGGCGTCAGTTATTCCTAAAATATCTGGATTCACCGGAACGAGGAATACAGCAAGTACGGTGCCACCATCATAGATATTCACATCGACATCGGTGTACACCAAGGGAGTGACCTGTAACTCAACATCCTGCGTCCCCTGATTCCGGATACTAAACACATCATCGAACGTTGACAGGGCGTTCGCGTTGAGTCCCTCCCCTCCACCGGTGACCTGATTGTTACTCGATGTGAAATCGAGGGCAGCTGCCGAGTTATCTGCACCGGTCAGGTAGTCTCCGTTTTCATCTCCCGGTTCGATTGCGAGGTATGAGTCGGCGTCACCCGCCACGTCAATCCCAATGTCTCGTTGTGCTTGGACGCTGCTGAACGCACCAGTACCTACCGCGGCACCGCTGCCAGCGGCAAGCGCGCCGAGGCCCAATACGAAGTTTCTACGTTCCATTGGTCTACGAAGTTGCTTCCGCAGTAAAGGTCACGGAGTCGAGCAACTCGTCTCCGTCTGAGAGGTTACTCGCCCCTTCCGTATCGACTTCAACCCAGATATCGGAGCCGGTCCCGGCAGACAGTGTGAGGTCCGTACCGCTGAGTGAATTTCCGTCGTAGGCTTCACCTTCGGGGTAGAAGCTAACGAGGCCTGAGTTATCCCCGGTCTTAGAGATACTCACGTTGACCTCCTGAGTACCCTGATTCTCGATAGTGAATAGGTCATCGATCTGCGTAACGGCGTCGGGATTGACACCATCACCACCACCTGAGACCTCACTGCTATTTCCGCTAGCAAGACTAATCGCTAGCGTGCCACCGTTACCGTCATCAGTCACGTAATCCGAATTCGCCCCTCCCGTTCCTTCGAGCCGAAGGTAGGCAGAAGCGTCATCAGCGACCTCGACGTCGATATCCCGAGTCGCGGTCACGCTTGTGAACGCACCCGTACCCACGGCAGCCGCGCTACCTGAAGCCAATGCACCCAGTCCGACGACGAATTTGCGACGTTCCATGTCGTATCTCACCTGTGTTCACGCACCCTCGCAGCCCGGGCGTCCGAGCCGGGAGTGCTCGGATAGGCCATGGGGTGGGTGGTACTTCGTTATGAGATCCTCGACATGTTTGCGGGGTCGTCTCGACGGAACTCAGGGATTCCCTCGTTGCGTCACGAGCGCGGCTCGCCGTCGTCACCGATCCGCCCCTGAAGCATTCGGCTTCGGAAAAAGCGCCCCTCAACGTGTGATCTGTGTTCAGTTGAGGGAAGCCTGAACGCGGAGATACGTTCCTTGTACACGGACGGATCCTCGTTCAGCGTCAGCGAGAGGGGCCATCTATTATCATTTTTCCTATACTAACAGGTTAACTATCCAACTGATTTATGGCATGTCATGTCAGTCACAACAATCGAGGTATGCCGGAATCAGCCGGAGGTACAAATCAATCGCCGGCAGGGAGGGTCCTAACGAATGCTATCCGCTGACGCCACGACGGACGGATCAAGTACCGGGGAGCAACTGACCGAAGACGAAATCTTCGACGTTCTCTCGAACCGGCGGCGACGGTACGTCATCCACGCGCTCAAGCGCACGGAGGAGCCGCTCGACGTCTCCGACCTCTCGACGCACGTCACCGCGTGGGAGCTCGATGTCGACCCGGAAGAGGTGACCTACGAGGACCGCCGGAACGTGTACAGTACCCTCCAACGCACGCACTTACCGAAGCTGGAGGAGAAAGATATCGTCGACATCGACGAGGATCGGAACCTCGTCGAACCGACGACCGAGCTTGAGAGTCTCGAGATCTACGTCGAGGTTCTCGGCAGCAAGGAGATCCCCTGGAGCCTCTACTACATCGGGCTCGCGGGCGTCGCCATTGCCCTGCTGTCCGCCGTCGCGACCGGGACGCCGTGGTTCGCGGGTCTCTCCCCGATCGACGTCGGGATCTTCACCGTCACCGCGTTCGGGATGTCGTCGGCTGTCCACTATGTCGTCGGACGGCGTGCTAAGCTCGGGAACACCGACAAACCGCCAGAACTCAGGAAACGGGGATGAGCGCGACAGTCCGATCGCCGCCGACCCGCGTGCGAGCCCTCCGTGCCCTGAGCCTCGTGCTCGCGTTCACGGCGGCGGTCGGACTGCTCTTCGGTACGAGCGGGTTCACCGCGATGGAGGCCGACCGCGGCCTCGCGGTCAACGTCACCGGCGACGACAGCGCATATCTCGGGTATGAGCCGATCGCCAACGAGACCGAGAGCGGGGCGTCCACGGCGGTCGTCGAATACCGGAACCAGTTCGGCAGCGATCTCACCGAGTTCGACGTTGACGTCTCGATCGCGGATCCAGATTCTGACGTGTCGCTCGTGACGTCTGACGCGCCCGATCACATCGATCAGGGGATCGCCGGGAAGGTCACTGTCACACTCCGCTGTCCTACACGACGCGATGTCGAACTCCTGTTCGGCGCTGACGGGAGCGGCTCGGATGTCAGCGTCTCCGTAGATCGAACTCACACCGTTACCTGCGTCCCGAGCGGGCCGACGGTGACGGGCGTGGCGTTCGACGACGCCGCCAACGGTCGGGTGTTGGTCGACGATGGGAACGGCGAGGTCGCCGCGAACGTGTGGATCGCCGAGACCCCGCCGACCGAGAGCGTCGAGAATCTGACGGCGGTGGCGTTCGACGAAGCGATCCCGTTCGACACGTCAGACAAGATCCGAAAGCAGGTCGTTCAGCATCCGTCGTCGGAGGGATCCGGATCGGACTGGAAGGTCGTCGCCGTCGAGTTCCGCGATGAGGACCTCACCTATGTCCATCCCGGCTGGGAGGCCGGCGCGTACACGACCCCGTCATCGGGAGACGGCGTCGCCTACGAGGGGTCGGTCGACGAGGAGTTCCTGTCGAACGCCTCGGTCGACGACGGCGAGGTCGTCGGTGACTGAATTGGTCGACTGTGGGCAACCGCAGTTCTCTCTGTCCTAGACCTCAACCCGCTCGCCGATCTCGGGCGCGCTCGCCTCGAACCCGTCTTCTCGGAGTTCCTCGGCGAACGCCGCACACCGGTCCCCGTGGTTCACCAGCACCCGCGCGTCCCGGTAGGCGTCGAGGAACGACCGCAGTCCCTCGCGGTCCGCGTGCGCGGAGAAGTCGTACCCCTCGACCCGCGCGGCGACGGTCATCACGCGCCCGTCGATCTCGGCGCTGCCCGTCTCCAGCAGCTCTCGGCCGGGCGTCCCCTCGACTTGATACCCCGTCAGCGCGACCTTGTTCGTCGGGTTCGACCGGACCGCGGGAATGTACGTCATCGCCGGCCCGCCCGAGAGCATCCCGCTCGTGGTGACGATCGCCGCCCGCTTCTCGGCGATCCGTCGGCGCTGCCCGTCGCGGCCGGTGACGAACCGGGCGTGCGAGGTCGCGCGCCGGAGCGCGTCGGCGTCGCGGACGAACTCGGGATACCGCCGCAGCATCCGTGTCACTCCCTTTCCCATCCCGTCGACGTAACAGGGGAGATCGTGCGCCTCGCAGACCAACAGTAGCTCCTGTGTCCGGCCGATGGCGAACGCCGGGACGACCACGGTGCCGCCCTCCCACAGCGTCGTCTCGACGCTCTCCGCGAACCCGTCCTCGACGGCGGCCCGGGGCTCGTGGGAGACGTCCGAGTAGGTGGACTCGCAGACGACGACGTCGGCGTCGGGGCGCGCGGTCGTCCCCGCCACCAGCCGCTGGTCGTCGGTGTGGAAGTCGCCGGTGTACAGCAGCCGCGTCTCCCCGTCGTCGACGAGGACGTGCGCGGACCCGGGGATGTGCCCCGCAGAGAACAGCGTCACCTCGTAGCCGCCGGCGTCGACGCCGCCCGCGACGGGGAAGGGGTCGCCGTAGCCGTGCCGTCGTTCCGCCTCGCCCAGCCGCGCGACGTGCTCCGCCGAAAACGGGCACAGCGGGCTGTTCCCGTGGAGCTTCAGCGTGTCCTCCGCGAGCGTCCGCGCGAGTTCCCCGGTCGGCGGGGTCCAGTGGACCGGCGGCCGGCGGTCGCCCTTCAGCAGCGCCGGGACGGCACCGGCGTGGTCGAGGTGACCGTGCGAGACGACGACCGCCTCCGGCTCGGGGTCCCGCACGGGGTACCGCGGCGGCTCGCCGGCCAAGAGCCCGTAGTCGATGAGGAGGGCGTCGTCGACGAGGAGGGCGCTCCGGCCGACCTCGCGGGCACCGCCGAGGAACTCCAACTCCATCGACCGCCCGTAGCCGCCCGCGGGGTTAGTGTCCGTCGGTCGATCAGTCGACCCGCTCGGCGGCGTCGCGCTGGACGAGCGGGTCGGCGTTCTCGACCGGGAGCGAGACCACGTCTTCGCTCGCCAGCTCGTACTCGCGCTCGTCGACGCCGAAGATGGCCCCGACGTCGCGGGTGATCCGGACGGTCGCCCGGTCCGTCGACTCCGTCGGGTCGGTCTCGGCGGCCGATCCCCCCGGACCGGTCTCGGCGGCCGGCTCGCCGCCCGCCCGCGCGTCGGGAACCGCGCCGCCGTCCGTCGTCGCTCCCGGACCGGCCTCGCCGGCCGCGTCCCCGGTGGGGTCGGCGTCCGCGAGACCGTCCGTTCCGTCCGCCCCCTCGGTACCGTCGGCCTCACCGTCGACCCCGACGGCTCCCGGGGGAGCCGGGTCGGGCGGCACGGGCGTCGTCCCGTCGCCGTCGGACTCGGTGGGCGGGGTCGCGTCGCGTGCGGTCGATTCCGGGGACCCGTCGGTGGCCGGGTCCGCGTCGTCGCCGCCCATCGCGCCGGCGAGCGCGCCCGTGTCGGCGGACGCCGAGTCGGAGCGCGTCGACCCGGACCGCTCCGAGTCGACCGGTTCCGCACCGGCGGGCTCCGGGTCGCTGGTCGACCGGACCCCGTTCGTCTCGGGCGCTCGCTCCGTTCCGGCCGGCTCGTCGGCGACCGGCGACTCGCCGGCGAGAACGTCGAGCACCTCCGACTTGTTCGCGGTGATGCGCTCGACGAGGTCGTCGAACAGCCGACGCTCCTCGGTCGTCATCCCCTCCTCGTCGACCGACATGTCCGCCGCGGCGAAGGAGGCGAGCTTGACGACCTTCCCGACCCGGCGCTCGTAGAGGGCCTCGGCGACCTCCTCAGCGGTCTCGACCTCGTCGGAGAGCCGCCGCACGTCGTCGTCCTCAAAGGGATTGTCGACCTGCTCCGCGCGGCGGTCGCGCGCGGCGCGGAGGTCCGCGACGTACGCGCCCACGTCGTCGTAAAACGAGTCCCGCAGGTGCTGGAGGCTGTCCTTCCGGCGCTCCTTCGCCTGCGCGGACCGGAGTTCGTCGAGGTTCATTCGTCGTCTATCATCGTTCGGGGGCTTTCCGCGCCTCGCCGCGAGCCATCAGGAACACGCCCGCGTACTCGGGCACGGTGACTGTGCCGGATTCAACTCTGACGCGCTCGCCGTTTAATTCTACCGTCCGATCCGCGTCGGTCTCGACCCGGATCTCGCGGCCGACGAACCGCTCCGGGACCGCGTCCCGAAGCGGGTCGAACTCGGCGAGTTCGTCGCGGTCGAGCGGCGTGACGACGAGTCCGGACCCGCCGTGGAGCGTCCCCGGGAGGCGGATGAGTCGGCGGGTGTCGGTCGTCACCGGCTCGTCGATCGGCGCGGCGTCCTCCGCGGTGACGCGCGCGGCGAGCGCGGAGACGAGCCGTCTGACGCCCGGGCCGCCGGCCTCGACGTTGCCCTCGCGGACCGCGGCCGGGTTGCGGTCGAACGCGCCGAGAATCGTCTCCGCGCGCCCCTCGCCGATGCCGTCGAGCTCCATCAGCTGGTCGCGGGCGGCCTCGTCGTCCTTCTCGCGGAGGTCGTCGGCGTACTCGATCAGGGCCTCGTGGACGCGTGCGCCCCACCCGCCCTCGGTGCGGAGGACGCGCTTCGTCGTGCCGCGCTCGGAGACGGTGTGGATCAGGCCGCCGGTGTCGAGTTCGATCGCGCGCACGTAGTCGACGATCTCCCGGCGGGCGTCGCTGTCCAACTCCCGGACGCTCTCGTCCCGGACGTGGACGTGGTACCCCCGGCCGCCGGAGAAGACGACGGTCACGTCGTCGAACGCGAAGTCGTCGTCGATAAAATCGAGCAGGCGGAGGAGGGCGTCCTTACACGCCGCCAGCATCTCCGGGTAGGAGGTCGTCTCCGGGTCGACGCCGGGGAGGTGGTCGGCGTCCAGATCGAAGACGAGGTCGGCGTCCCGCCACCCCTTCTGGCCCATCGTCGCCGCGCCGGGGTCGTCGTAGCGCGCGGCCGAGAAGTAGGCGTGCCGCGGCGCGTTGTCCGCGAAGAACGTGTCGACGTCGCCCAGATCGAACAGCGACTGGTGGCGGACCATCGTCGTCCCCGACCCCGGGGTCCACGGGATGTGGCCCCACTCGCGGAGGTTCGCGTCGGGCGGGAGCGACAGCGAGACCGACCGGTAGTAGTCGCCGAAGCGACCCCGGAGGTACTCGCGGGTCCGGTCGTCCATCTCTCCGTTCGTACCCGCGGTCGACGTATCAACGTTACCGTTCGTCGGCACGGG
>NZ_AOJD01000069.1 GCF_000337415.1 Halorubrum tebenquichense DSM 14210
GCACGCGCGAGGGAGTCAGTCGCCGGAGCGAAGCGGAGGCGACTGACGAGGCTGGGGAGGCGTGAGGCTGTGCGGCTGCTGTCGGGCGGGATTCGAAGGGGCAGCCGCGAGGCGGACAGAGGCGACGTAAGGACCGCAACGAAGGAGCGACAGCGACTGAGTGAGGACCGCAGCGAGCGTCTGTCCGCCTCGCGGCTGGGGCTTCGGCGGTCACAGTCGTGACGAGATCAGCCACCTATAGCCGAGCGGCTGGGGCTTCGGCGGTCACAGTCGTGACGAG
>NZ_AOJD01000070.1 GCF_000337415.1 Halorubrum tebenquichense DSM 14210
CCTATAGCCGAGCGGCTGGGGCTTCGGCGGTCACAGTCGTGACGAGATCAGCCACCTATAGCCGAGCGGCTGGGGCTTCGGCGGTCGTGTCGCCGATAGCAACTGCGTCGTATCGAGGGGCTGGGGCTTCGAGGGTGTCCACACCCACCAGCAACTCGCGAGAAACCACACAGTGGACGGCGAACCTCTGGGGTTCAAAGTCCTCAACGCCGATACCGACGCGTCGCGGGCCGACTCCCCTTCTCCCCGACCACCGGCACGCTTTTTTCCGCGGCAATCGTCGACGCCCACGTCTCTGGTCCTGTCTCTTATACACATCTC
>NZ_AOJD01000071.1 GCF_000337415.1 Halorubrum tebenquichense DSM 14210
AGATGTGTATAAGAGACAGGTCTTGACCGTCGTCGGCGTGTCGCTGGTGGTCGGCGTGCTGGTCGCGTGGTATCGGTAGGCCGACCCACGCCGAGCTGACCCGTCCCGTCGTCCGCGGCGGGCGGCCACAACACTATCCGCCCGGCGGCCTTCCCACCGTCTATGCGCTCCGAAGAGGAGATCCGAGAGCAGTACGAGTTCCTCCGCGAACAACTGGACGACGAGGAGATGAACCACCGCGGCGTCGAGGAGCTGTTCACCCACTACAAGCGCGCGCTCGGCTGGGTGTTAGAAGAGGAACACATGTGAGCGACGTACGACACGTTTATCAATCTCTACGGTGTACGTTCAGGTGACGCTTCGTCTGGAGGGCCGAAGCGTCAGCGGGGACCAATCGGCAGGCCCGACGCGGCTTTTTTCCGCGTCGGGCGTGCCTTCTTCCGATAACTCGACCGGCTAGCGCCGACTCCGTCTCGTTCCTGCCCGACCAGAGGAGTCGCGACGCCGCTCGGGACCGTCTCGGTTCGCGTGCGGTCGCCGTCGGTTCGCACCACGTATCAGACCAGAAAAACGACGTTCGACCGCGAATCCGCCGTCCGCCGCCGCTGACGGTTACGGATCTGACACGACGAACGTGTCCGTTACGGGGTGGTAAGGCCGGGCATCCGGTCGTACGAAGACTGATATAACGGTATATTTATTTATTTTCGACAGGTATGTGTTGGCAGTTGTATGTACGACCTCACAGGTTTTCAGCGCGACCTGCTCTACGTGATCGCGGGGCTCGACGAGCCGCACGGGCTGGCGATCAAAGAGGAGCTCGAAGAGTACTACGAGAAGGAGATCCACCACGGCCGCCTCTACCCGAACCTCGACACGCTCGTCGAGAAGGGGCTCGTCGAGAAGGGCCAGCGCGACCGCCGCACCAACTACTACACGTTGACGCGCCGCGGCCGCCGCGAGATCGAGGCGCGAACCGACTGGGAAGCCGAGTACATCGAGCACTGACCCGACCGCCAGCGACCCCCGCAGTCGGCCGATAGCCCTCGGCTCCGTCGAGCCGTTCTCTCTCCGTTCGTCTCCGTCGAGCCGTTCCTGATCACCGGATCGTTCCCGACCGCCGACCGGTCCGCTCGCTCGGGCCCGAGCCGCGGCGCTCCGAACCGACCGGCGCGCGGCGCGAACGGTTGGATTCAAGTCCGCCCCGGCGGAACCCGGTCGTATGCAACCGGGAGATCGCGTCCGCGTCGAGCGCGGGGGCGTCACCAACGAGGGCGTACTGCTCCCCTCCACGACGCGCGACCACCTCGTCGTCAAGCTCGACGGGGGCTACAACGTCGGGATCGACCGCGGCGCGGCCGACGTCGAGGTGTTGGAGTCCGCCGTCCGCGAGGTCGACCCCGCGGCCGAGACGGACGAGGGCGACGCCACCTCGGAGATCACCTTCGACGACGACCTACCCACCGTCTCGCTCATCTCGACCGGCGGGACCATCGCCTCCACCGTCGACTACCGGACCGGGGCCGTCACGGCGCAGTTCGACGCCGAGGACGTCCTCCGGGCCGTCCCGGAGCTCGCCGGCCGCGCGAACTACCGCGGCCGGGTCGTCGCGAACATCCTCTCGGAGAACATGGAGCCGTCCATCTGGCGGGAGCTGGCCGCGGCCGTCCGCGAGGAGATCGAGGCGGGGGCCGACGGCGTCGTCGTGATGCACGGCACGGACACGATGCAGTACTCCGCGTCCGCGCTCTCGTTCATGCTCGACTCGCCCGTCCCGGTCGTGTTCACCGGGAGCCAGCGCTCCGCGGACCGCCCCTCCTCGGACAACGTGATGAACGCGGTGTGCGCCGTCGAGGCCGCGAAGGCCGACCACGCCGAGACGCTGGTGTGTATGCACGTGTCCCCCTCCGACGACACCTGCGCGCTCCACCGCGGCACGCGCGTCCGGAAGAACCACACCTCGCGCCGGGACGCCTTCGAGACGGTCGGTGCCGCCCCGCTCGGCCTGATCGACTACGAGGCCGCCGCGGCGGCGGGCAGCGAGGGCGACGCGGCCGACGCCGCGATCGAGTGGAACCGCGAGCCCCTCCCGCGCGGCGAGACCGGGACCGGTCCCGCCGGCGGTGATTCCGACGCGGCCGCAGTCTCCGAGGGCGACGGCGTCGCGGTCGCCCCCGACCTCGACGGCGACGTGGAGCTCGTCAAGTTCACGCCCGGGATGGACCCGGCGGCGTGGGCGTATCTCGACGAGAAGGACGGCGTCGTGATCGAGGGCACCGGGCTCGGCCACGTCCACACCGACCTCATCCCGCGGATCGAGGAGCTGGTCGAGGGCGGGACCGTCGTCGCGATGACGAGCCAGTGTCTCGCGGGCCGGGTCTGCGACCGCGTGTACGACACCGGCCGCGACCTGCTCGACGCGGGCGTCGTCGAGGCCGGCGACACCCTCCCCGGCACCGCGAAGGTGAAGCTGATGTGGGCGCTCGCGAACGTCTCCGACCCCGCCGAGGCGATGGGGCGAGACCTCGCCGGCGAGTTGACCGAGGAGTCGCGGCCCTGGCGATGACGGGATCGGAGGACGGGTCGGCGTCCGGCTCCGATCCGGGTCCCGACCCCGTCGTCCGCGAGGCCCGCCCCGCCGACGCCGACGCGGTCGCGGCGTTCACCCGGGACACGTGGGGCGAGCGCCACGAGGACTACATCCCGCGGGTGTTCCCCGACTGGGCCGCGTCGGACGACCCGGACCGCGGGACGTTCGTCGCGACGCTGCCGCCCGCGGCGGCCGAGGCCGGCGACCTCGACGGACGAGAAACGGGCGACACGCACGTCGGGGGCGACGGGACGGGGGCCGCCGACGCGGGCGACCCGGAGGCGGTCGTGGGCTGTATTCAGGCCGTCTCGCTCTCTGAGTGGGAGGCGTGGGGACAGGGGATCCGCGTCGACCCGGCCGCGCGCGGCCACGGCGTCGGGACGGCGCTCTCCGAGGCCGCGCTCGACTGGTCGCGCGACCGCGGCGCGACCGTCTGCCGCAACATGGTGTTCTCCTGGAACGTCATGGGGCTCGGCCAGTCGCGGGCGGTGGGCTTCGATCCGGAGACCGAGTTCCGGTTCGCCGAGCCCGAGCCGGACGCGGACCCCTCGGATGCGACCGACATCACCGGCGTCGCCGTCCTCGCGGAGCCCGACCCGAACGCCGCGTGGGCGTTCTGGAGCGACAGCGACGCCCGCGACCACCTGCGCGGACTGGCGCTCGACCCCGGCGAGTCGTGGGCCTGCTCGGCGCTCACACGCGAGCGACTGGCGGCCGCGGCCGCCGAGGACCGACTCCTCGGCGTCGCCGACGCGGACGGAGTCGCCGGCTTCGCGGTCCGGACGCGCGTGACGGAGCGCGAGACGGACGAGGGCACCGTCCGGACCGCGACGTACGGCGCGGCCGCGTGGCGCGACGCCGACGCCGCGGGGGCGCTGTACGACGCGGTCGCCGCCGACGCCGGGGCCGCCGAGGCGGACGACGCCCGCGTGCTGATCCCCGAGACGGTCGAGCACGTGAGCGACACCGGGGCGAACCGCGTCCCGGTCGCGGCCGAACCGGACTTCGTGATGTGCGCCGACCTCACCGGCGGGGAGCCATGACCCTCTTCGGCGTCGACCTCCCGTGGTCGCTCCCGCTCACGCTCGTGATCTACGGCGTCGTCGTCGCCGCCGCGGTGTGGATCTACCGCGACGCGAGGGCGCGCGGCAGCCGCTACGCGGTCGTCTGGGGGCTCTCAACGCTCGTGTTCACGATCGTTCCCGTCCTCGTCTACATGTACCTCCACCGCGGCGCGGGACCGGCGCGCTGACGGCCGGGACGGTCCGGCGCGCGCACGACCGAGATCGGTTCGGATCGCGACGGCCACGGTCGACGCGATCAGCCGAACGCGTACGCGGCGAGCCCGAGACCGACGACTCCGACGCCGACGCCGCCGACGCCGGCGAGCGTGAGGTACGCGCCGAGCCACGCGCCCCCGACATACTGGACCGCGACCGCGGCGACGGCGACGGCGATCACGACGGCACCGAGGAGGACGACGGGGACCGCGACGCGCGCGAGGAGGGAATCGTCCGCCATGTCCGCGGGTCGCTCCGGGAACGACGAGTGTCTTTCGCCCGCCCCGAGGGCCACCGCCGTCGCCGCTCCCGCGGCGCTTATGTCTCGCGACCCGGAACGACCGACGGATGCCCTCCCCCGGTCCGTTCGCCTGGTTCCGAGCCCTCGCCCGCGGTCGCCGCCCCCGAGCGCTCTCGGTGGCGGTCGCGAACCTGCTCCCGCTCGTCGGCGTCGTCGCGCTCGGCTGGAGCGCGGGCGCGCTGGTGCTCCTGTACTGGTTCGAACTCGGGATCGCCTCGTTCTGGGCGATCGTTCGCGCGCTGTTCGCCGGACGCCCCTCGGAAGTCGAGCGTGACGGCCTGATCGCCGGCCCGCTCGCGGAGAGACGCACCGCGATTCCCGTCCCGGGAACCGACCTCCGAATCTGGCTCTCGACGCTCCTCGTCCTCCCGATATTCGTTCCGGTTCTCGCGGGCGTGTGGTTCATGGCGGGCGTCGTTACCGTCGGCGTCGCCGTCGACGGCGGGCTCGCTCCCGACGCACTCGATTCGGTGGCGGTCGCGATGCTCGTGATCTTCGCGACCGAGGGCGCGACGACCCTCGTCGACTACATCTATCTGGGCGAGTACTGCGAACACAGCGCCCAGACCGCGGTCCGGGGCGTCTTCTTTCGGGCCCTGACGATCGCGGTCGGCGGGATTGTCGCCGCCATGCTGATCGGCGCGGCGACGGTGGGTCCCGACGCGGAGCTCTCCGCGATCGACCCCGGTGTCGCCGGCCTCCCGCTGCTCTTGGGGATCGTCTGTGTCAAGGCCGCCTTCGACCTCGTCGGGCTGTACCGCGACGGGCTCACCGAGGTCGACGAGTCGTCTGCGCTTGACTTGGGGCTCTCGTACGACCCGCCCTCGACGGGGCCGATTGACGGCTCGGTCGCGGACCCGGTCCGAACGGTCCAGCAGCCACGCCGTGCCCGCCTCGCGGGAGCGTTGACGACGCCGCTCGGTCACCCCGGACTGTGGTATCTCGGCGCTCTCCCGGCGCTCGTCGCCGCGATATTCGCGATCGGCGGCGACTGGGCGACCGCCGCCGCGCTCCTCGCGGTCGCCGTCGGGGCCCCGCTCTCGCTCGCCGCGCTCGATCACGAACTCCGGTACGGACTCGTCGACTACCGCGCGGGCGACGACGCCCTCGTCGCCTACGATCGCCTGTTCGATGTTCCCCTGTGGCGCGTCGAGCCGTGGGACGAGACGGACCTCCGAGTCAAACGCGGCCGGCTCGACCGGCGGCTCGACACCGAGACCGTCGTGATCGAACTCCGGGACGGCGAGCACCGGATCCCGGGTCTCGCGGACCCCGAGCCGATCCTCGACGTCTTCGACAGGCGGCCGGACCGGCCGGACGAGTGACCCCGGCTACCCCGCCCCGTCGGCCGCGTCGCCGCGCCCGTACAGCGGGTGCGCGTCCCCGACGAACCGCTTGAACAGGGGGATGACGCCGGCGTGGAAGGCGACGAGGACCGTCACGCCCGCGACGATGATCGCCACCTCGGGCGTGGTCGAGAGGAGGCCGAGCGAGACGACCGCACTCACGGTCAGGCGGAACCCCTCGGCCGAGAACGCGGGGGGCGTGGCGGTGAGCGCCGCGCCGTCGGCGACCGCCGTCCACGCCGCCAGTCCGGTGAGCCCGCCGATCAGGTGGCTACCGACCACGCGGACGGCGCGCTCCCGCTCGCTCCGGCGGTCGAACGCGAGGACGAACGCGGACGGCCCGAGGCTCGGAAAGACGAACGGCTGCCCGGTCGCCCACGCGACGAGGCCGAGGACGGTGAACAGCAGGCCGGCGTACAGGCTCGTCCCGAGGCGGCGGCGCATTGCGACCGTCTCGGCAGCCGGCTCAGAACACCTCCGCGAACCGCGGTGGCGTATCGATCCCGATAGCCGAACCCGAACGCCTAATTGGGCCGGTGTCCCCCGTGGTGACATGGTCGCGACGCTGCCGGACCTCCTTCGACTGCTCGTCGTCCCCGTGTTCGCGTGGGCGGCGATCCGGGACGTCCGGACCCGACGCCTCCCGAACCGACTGTGGCCGCCGCTGTACCTGTTCGGCGCGCTCCTCCTGATCTGGGAGGCCGCCGCCCTGTGGCCGTTCGCGGGGTTCGACGGCCGGATATTCCTCGTCCGGGCCGCGGTCAGCCTGCTGTTCGTCGCGCCGCTCGGCTACGCCTTCTGGTACCTCGGCGCGTTCGGCGGTGCCGACGCCAAGGCGATGATCGCGCTCGCGGTGATATTCCCGACCTTCCCGGCCTACGAGGTCGGGAACCTCGTCCTCCCGCTCGTCGACACCGACCTCGGCGTGTTCTCGCTGACGATCCTCACGAACACGGTGTTGATCGGGCTCGCCTACCCGGTCGGTCTCGCGGCGCTCAACCTCGTCCGCGGCGAGGTCTCGGAGAACATGTTCTTCGCGCGCCCGGTCGCGACCGAGTCGCTGCCCGACAGACACGGGCGGCTGTTCGAGGACCCGGACGGCCCGACGCGGGGCGGACTCGACCTCGACGCGCTCCGGATGTACCTCCGCTGGCGCGGCCTCACGCTGGCGGACCTGCGGGCCGACCCCCATCGGCTCCGCGACCCCGACTCGGTCGGCGAGACGTTCGACCCGACCGACGGCGGGACCCACGTCGGTCCGCGGACCGACGGGGGGCGCGCGGTCGACGACGCCGCCCCGGACGGCGGGACCGAGGTCGACGGAGCGGCCGGGGACGACCCGTGGGCCGCCGAGCGCTTCCTCGACGACATCGACCACGGCGCGTACGGCACAGACGCCGCGACGCTCCGGGACGGGCTGGAGGTCGTCGCCGCCGCGGACCGCGTGTCGGTCTCTCCCGGCATGCCGTTCGTCGTCCCGATGGCGGTCGGGCTCGTCGTCTCGCTGACGTACGGCGACGCGCTGTTCGCGCTGCTCGGCGCGGTCGGTCTCGTCTGAACCCCGAGTCCGAGAAAAATTCGTTCTCCGGCGGCGATCCGTCTCAGCCCTCGACCCAGACGTCGGCGGCGGCGAGGACGCGCGTCCCCGCCGGTCGCTTCACGAACTCCCCGAGGTCGCGGCCGATCAGGTCGCTGACGCCGCGCTGGGCCGCAACGTCGAGCAGGCGCTGATCGACGGTCCCGTCGACGACGACGGCGTGCGGCGCGGTGTCGGCGGCGTCGAGCGCGTCGAACGCGTCGGCGGCGTCCACCTCGTCGAGGCGGTCGAACCCCTCGCCGAGGAAGCGCGCGCGCCCGGTCTCGCCGTCGACGACCTCCCGGACGTGGCCCCCGATCGACCGCGGTTCGTCAGCGGTCTCGTCCGCGTCGGCCTCGCCGGATCCGTCCGCCTCGTCCCCGACCGGTTCGGCGTCCGTGTTCCCGGTCGGCCCCGCGTCTGATTCGTCGGTCGGCCCCGCGTCTGATCCGTCGGTCGGCCCCGCGTCTGATTCGTCGGTCGGCCCCGCGTCTGATCCGTCGGTCGGCCCCGCGTCTGATCCGTCGGTCGGCCCCGCGTCTGATCCGTCGGTCGATTCCGGGTCCGGTTCGTCGGTCTCGGCCACGTCGAGGCTGTCGTCCGTCACCGAGCCGGACTCGACGTCGGTCCCCGCGCCGCCGGCGGTTCCGGAGGCCGCGTCCGCGGATTCCGCGGATTCGTCGCCGGACTCGGTCGACTCCCCGTCGGCCGCGACGGGTCCCTCTCGCGATTCCGTCGGTTCGTCAGCCCGGTCGACGCCCGAGGATTCGGACGGTTCGGGTGACTCGGGCGACGGGCCGGGAGAGTCGTCCGCCGGGGAGTCGCTCGGCACCGCGCCGCCGTCGCCGACGCGCGCGACCGATCCGGAGTCGTCGCCGTCGGCCGGCGACTCGTCGTTCGCGGCCGCCCGGAGGTCGGCGGCGTCCGCGAGGCTCGCGTACGGGACCTTCCCGCGGAGCGCCTCGAAGACGGCGTCGCGGCCGAGGTCCTCGACTGACTCGCCGGGCGGCGCGAACGCGACGTAGTCCACCTCGCCCACCTGCGCGAGCTCGCGGAGGATGAGCTCCCCCCCGCGGTCGCCGTCGAGGAAGGCGGTGACGGTCCGGTCGGCGGTCAGGTCGGCGACCGCCTCGGGGACGTTCGTTCCCTCGACCGCGACGGCGTTCTTGATCCCGCAGCCGAGCAGCGTCAGCACGTCCGCGCGCCCCTCGACGACGATGACGGCGTCGGAGTCGCCGACCCGCGGTCCGGCGGGGAGCCCCTCGTAGTCGACGATGCCCTCGACGCGGGCGGCGTCGCGGACCTCCTCTAACACGTCGCTGCTCGCGAGGCTCGTCTCCTCGAACCCGCCGGCGACCAGCTCCTTGGCGCGCTCGACGACCTCGCGGCGCTTGGCCGCCCGCACGTCCTCGATGCTCGTCACTTCCACGGAGGCGTGACAGGGACCGATGCGATCGATCGTCTCCAACGCGGCCGCCAAGATGGCGGTCTCGACCTTGTCCAGACTGGAGGCGACGGTGACCTCGCCGAACGACTGCCCGTTCTCTGACTCGACGGCGACGTCGATCCGGCCGACGCGCGAGGACTCCTGGAGGTCCCTGAGGTCCAGCTCGTCGCCGAGCAGCCCCTCCGTCTGGCCGAACACCGCCCCGACGACGTCGCTCCGCTCGACGACGCCGTCGGCCGCGATGGTGGCGTGTATCAGGTATTTTTCTGTGTCTTTCATGGTGTGTGAATGGTGATATCGGGCGGGAGAAGCCGCCCGCTTTACGTTTCGTCCGTCGCGGAAAATAGCTATCGCCACGCCACTCCGTCGACGACTATTGAAGAAAATTTCTCTCCGATCTGCCTCTTCGAACTCATCCGATAGTGACTAATGTCTACGGAAGTGGGTTCATCTCACATGACGCGCTCACGGAGTGATCTCGTGTGGATACCGACGTTCGCGACGCTCGTGGCGTTCGCGGTGCCGTGGCCCCTCTGGGGCGTCGACCGCGTCGTCGCGGGCCTGCCGGTGTGGATCTGGTGGCACGTGGCGTGGCTGGGGCTGTGCGCGACCCTCTTTTCGCTGTTCGTTCGGAGCGGCGCGTGGGAGCGAGGGATGGGACGAGAGCGGGCCGCCGCGGCGGAGAGTGGGGGTGACCGCCGATGACGCTCGGGCTCTCGCTCGGCGTCGTCGTCGGCTACCTCGTCGTCGCGCTCGCGCTCGGGCTGGTCGCGTACCGCGTCTCGGAGACGACCGCCGAGGACTACTACCTCGCGAGCCGGTCGATCGGGACGCTCGTGCTGCTTTTCACGACGTTCGCCACCCTGCTGTCGGCGTTCACCTTCTTCGGCGGCCCGAACCTCGCGTACGCCGCCGGCCCGGAGTGGCTGGTCGTGATGGGGACGCTCGACGGCGTCCTGTTCGCCGTGCTGTGGTACGTCGTCGGCTACAAGCAGTGGCTGATCGGCTCCCGCAACGGCTACGTGACGCTGGGCGAGATGCTCGGCGACCGGTTCGGCTCCGTCGGCCTGCGAGCGCTGGTCGCTGGGGTGAGCCTCCTGTGGCTGTTCCCGTACGTGATGCTCCAGCAGATGGGGGCCGGCGAGGCGCTCGTGGGACTCACAGACGGCGTCGTCCCCTACTGGGGCGGCGCGGCGCTCATCACGGCGTTCATGATCCTCTACGTCACCGTCGCGGGGCTCCGCGGCGTGGCGTGGACGGACACGCTACAGGGCCTCTTCATGCTCTCTATCGTCTGGATCGCCGCGGCGTGGGTGCTCTCCGCGGTCGGCGGCGTCGGGGCCGCGACCGGCGCGATGCTGGAGGCCCGCCCCGAGTTCGGGAGCTTCGGGGGCGGGACGTACACCCCCGGCTTCATCGTCTCCACGGCGATCACCATCGCGTTCGGGGTGACGATGTTCCCCCAGATCAACCAGCGGTTCTTCGTCGCGAAGTCGGCCGCGACGCTGAAGCGGTCGTTCGCGCTGTGGCCCGTCCTCGTGCTCCTCCTCTTCCTCCCCGCGTTCATGCTCGGCGCGTGGGCGGCCGGGATGCCGATCGAGGTCCCCGAGGGGGCGAACGTGCTGCCGGTCGTGCTGAACGAGTACGCGCCGGCGTGGTTCGCCGCGCTGGTCATCGCGGGCGCGATGGCCGCGATGATGTCCTCGTCGGACTCGATGCTGTTGTCGGGGTCGTCGTACTTCACTCGCGACCTCTACCGCCCGCTCGTCGACGCGACCGCCTCCGAGCGGCGCGAGGCGTGGATCGCCCGGATCGGCGTGGCGCTGTTCGCGACGCTGGCGTTCGTCGCGAGCCTGTTCCGCCCCGGGACGCTGATCGAGGTCGGAGACACCGCGTTCTCCGGGTTCGCGCTGCTCGCGCTCCCGGTGATCTGCGCGCTCTACTGGCCCCGGACGACGCGCACGGGCATGGTCGCCGGGATCGCCGTCCCGCAGGCGGCGTACCTGCTCGTGGTGCTGTCCTCGGTCGTCCCGATCGTCCCGACGCTCCCGCGCACCGTCCTCGGCGGCTGGGACGTGGCGCTCGGGTTGATGGCGCTGTCGGCCCTCCTCACCGTCGGCGTCTCGCTGCTCACCGCGCCGACCGCCGAGGGCGACGCCTCGCGGTTCGCGGTCGCGGGCGACTGACGCGGGCGGTCAACCGCGCTGCGGTCGCGGTCGTTTATACGTAATCGTCGCCGCTGCTGTTCCTGCTTATAAACCATCGTCGCTGTCGACGCGCCCACTTATAAAGGTCCGTCGACGCTCCAGGCCCGTACACGGTCATCCGTTTCCCGGCGGCGTAGCATCCGCCGTGGTCGTCACGGTCGTTTACGCACACGTCACTTCCGTGATTTTATGCGTGATCGCGGCGAGCGTCCGGCGTGGTCGCCCTCCCGCGCTCGCCCGACGCGAGCCGATCGGCAGCGGTCGCCGTCGGGATCGCGAACCTGCTCCCGCTCGTCGGCGTCGTCGCGCTCGGCTGGGACGCGACGACGCTCGTCACGGTCTACTGGTTCGAACTGGGCGTGGTGGCGGCGTTCGCGGTCCTCCGCGGCGTCTTCGCCGGGCGTCCGAGCGGGTTCGACACGAACGTGCTGGTGTTCGGCGCGATAGCCGAGAAGCGGCTCTCGCTTCCGGTCCCGCGGACCGGCGTTCGAGTCCACCTCTCCTCGCTGTTCTCGCTGGCGGTTCTCCTCCCGTTTCTCGCCGTGTCGTGGGCGGTCACCGGGCCGATACTGCTGGCACTCGCCGGGGCCGAAGGCGTACGTCCCGAGACGGTCGGAACCGCCCTTCTCGCCGCGACCGGGATAGCCGCCGCCGAGGCCCTCCGAACCGCGGTCGACTACTTTCATCGCGGGGGGTACCGCGACGAGAGCGCGGGGACCGCCGTCCGTGGAGTCCTTCTCCGGATGGTGACGCTCCTGCTCGTCGGGTTCTTCGTCGTCCCACTCGTCGCGGCGGCCGTCGCCGACGATACCGACGTCCCCATCGGCGAGGTCGCAGACCCGACGACGTTCGGTCCGCTCGTCCTCGGGATCGCCGTGCTCGTCAAGTTCGCGTTCGATCTCGCGGCCCTGTACGGCGACCGGCTGGTCTCGTTCGACGAGTCGACGGACGCCGACCTCGGATGGGCGTACGACCCGCCGAACCGCGAACGGGACCTCGATCCGGGGTCGGATCCCGACCGCCGACTTCGACCGACCGCCATCGGCCGCGTCCTCGGCCACCCCCTCGCCGGGATACGACGGCCGGGCGGCTGGGTCCTCGCGGCGTTACTCGCGACGGCGACGCTTCTGGCGGTGACCTCGGGCGAGACCCCGCTCGCCGTCGGACTCGGACTGCTCGCGGTCACGGCCCCGGTGACCGTCCCCGCGTTCGACTCGCTGGTCCGGTACGGCCCGCTGGAGTACCGGATCGACGACGACGATCCCTCGATCGTCGCGTACGACCGACTGTCCGGCGGGGCACTGTGGCGGATCGAGCCGTGGGACGAGGAGGACCTCCGCGTCGAGCGCGACCGGATCGACCGCCGGACGGGTACCCGGTCCGTCGTCGTCGAACTCCGCGACCGGGAGATCCGACTCCCGAGACTGGCGGATCCGGGGCCCGTTCTCGACGCCTTCGACCGACGGGCGGAGCGACCGGACGACGGGTCCTGAGCGGGGGCCGTCGCTGTGCCCGTCGTTCCCGTCTCGCTGGGGCCGTCGAAAGGCAAATGCCCGTCTACCGTCCAATAAGAGTATGAACGAGCCCGGAACCGAGGGCGTGCTGTTGGATCAGGAGACGCTCCGCGGTCGGCTCGACGACGCTCCCGAGTGGCTTCGAGAACACTACCGCACCTTCCGCGAGTCGATGCTCGGCGAGCGCGACGGGTCGCCGTTCCCCTGCTACTTCGGCATCGAGGTCGAGCGCGAGGGGGACCTCCTGTACGCCGCCTGCGAGTCGACGACAGACCCCGCCGCCCTCCTGCGGCTGCGGGACGTCCTCCTCGAATACCTCGACACCTACGAGGACCACGCCGACCGCGCGCCGCTCGCGGTGTTCTTCCGGCCGCCCGCGGGCGACCGCGGCGAGGCGCACTACCACGAGCGGCTCTGGCACGTACTGGAGTCCCTCCACGTCCACGACCCGGAGCCGTGGCCCGACGACATCCCGACGGACCCGGACACCCCGCGTTGGGAGTTCTGCTTCGGCGGCGAAGCGCTGTTCCCGACCTCTCGCGCCCCGTTCTACGACGACCGGAAGAGCCGGTACTCGCCGGTCGGCTTAGAGATCACCTTCCAGCCGCGGGCCGTCTTCGAGGGGCTCACCGCAGACACGGAGGCCGGCGAGCGCGCCCGCGAGACCATCCGCGACCGCATGGGCGAGTACGACGGCGTCTGCCCCCACGCCGACCTCGGCGACTGGGGGGCGGAGGGCGACCGCGAGTGGAAACAGTACCTGTTCCGCGAGGACGACGACGCGGCCCCGGACGAGTGCCCCCTGTCGCCGACCCGCGACCACCCGAAAGCACCGGAACCGCTGCTCGAACCCGGCGCGTGGCGGCGGTTCGCGGGCGACGACGGCGCGGGCGACCGCGACGACTCCCTCACCGCGGGGCTCGGCGATGACTGATTCCGACGCCGTCCTCGTCCTCGTCGACTTCCAGACCGGCTTCGACGACCCGGGGTGGGGCGAGCGCAACAACCCCGACGCCGAGGCGGTCGCGGCCGCGCTCCTCGACCGCTGGCGCGATGCGAGCCGGCCCGTCGCGCACGTGCGCCACGCCTCGACCGAACCGGACTCTCCCCTGCGGCCGGACGCGCCCGGCTTCGCGTGGAAGCCCGAGACGGCCCCCGCCGACGGCGAGCCGACCTTCGAGAAGTCGGTCAACGGGGCGTTCCACGACTCGGGGCTCGACGAGTGGCTCCGCGAGGCGGGTCACGAGTCGCTCGTCGTCTGCGGGCTGACCACCGACCACTGCGTCTCGACCACGACGCGGGAGGCCGAGAACCGCGGCTACGGCGTTCGGGTCGTCGCCGACGCGACCGCGACGCACGCCCGCGAAGCGCCCGACGGCGAGCGGATCGACCCGGAGACCTCCCACCGCGTCGCGCTGGCGCACCTGAACGGCGAGTTCGCGGCGGTCGTCGAGAGCGACGACCTGCTCGGAGGGCGCTGACCGCGACCGCGCCGCCGGGGCCGACCGCGCTCAGTCGTCGGCCGTCCCCGACCCGGTCCCGCCGCCCGCGCGTTCGGCCGCGTTCGCGAACATCCCGCGCCGGGTCGTGTACAGGAAGTACCCGCCGAGTCCGACGAAGCCGACGACGTTCGAGGCGGCGACCGCCCAGAAGACGGCCTCGACGCCCCATCCCAGCCCCGGCGTCACGGTGACGCCGAGCGCGCCGAACGTCGTCGCGACCGGCACGGCCGCGACCGCGATCGGGAACCGGACCGCCCAGTACTTGATCAGGTCGGCGACGAAGGCCGTCCGGGTTCTGGACGCGCCGTTGAACCCGGCGAGCAGGGTGTACGTGCCGCCGAGAGCCCAGTAGGAGGCCCCGAGGATCCGGAGGTACGTCACCGCGAGGTCGCGCCCGGCCGCCGTGAGGTCGGGGGCGAGGAGGTCCGCGATCCCGCCGGCGAACAGGAACTGGACGGCCCCGAGCGCGAGGAACCCGGCGACGACCATCCCGGTGCCGACGGTGGTCGTCCGGCGGGCGCGACGGGGGGCGTCCGCGCCGAGGTTCTGGCCGACCATCGACTGGGCGGCCTGCTGCATCCCGAGCGCCGGGACGATCGCGAGCGTCGCGACCCGCGCCCCGACCGTGTACGCCGCGACGCCCGCCGCGCCGCCGGCGATCGCGACGAGTCCGACGACGAACACCCGGACCACCTCGCTCACGCCGCGCTGTCCGCCCAGCGGAGCCCCCACGGAGGCCACCTCGCGGACGAGCCCCGGGTCGAACGCGAACGTCTCGCGGGTGAGCCGGAAGGTGTCGCGGCCGATTCCGGCCGCGTACCCGAGGATCCACAGGAGTCCGGCGACCCCCGCGAGGACGGTGCCGAGCGCGGCCCCGGCGACGCCGAGCTCCGGGGCGGGGCCGACGCCGAAGATGAGGACCGGCGCGGCGACGAGGTTGACGAGGACGCTGACGAGGCTCACGTGGAACACCGCGCGGGTGTCGCCGTACGCCGTGAAGCAGTTCTCGACGGTGTCCCCGACGGCCCCGACCGGGAGGACGGCGATCACGAGCGCGAGGTACGTCGCCGTCGTGCCGGCGAGCGCGGGGTCGGCCCCGAGCAGCGCAACCAGTTCCTCCGCGTAGACGACCACCGGGATCGCGACCGCCGCCGTGACCGCGAATGCGACGAGCGCGCCGTTGAACGCGACGCGGCGCGCGCCCGTCGCGTCGTCGTTCCCGGCGCGCTGCGAGACGAGGATCTGCGTGCCGACCGCGCCGATCACGACCGTCGCGCCGAGCAGCGACTGGACCGGGAGGCTGAGGCCCACCGCGGCGACCGCGTCCTCGCCGACGCGCCCGAGCCAGAACGTGTCGATCAGCGCGTTCGCGACGTACACGACGTTCTGTGCGACGAGCGGCGCGGCGAGCACGAGCAGCACGCGCCCGACCGGACCGTCGGTGATCGCCTCCTGGTCGACGTCCAACATCGAATCGTTCCGGTATTAGCAGGTGATAATAAAAGTGTGATGGTCGTGAACACGACCCTCTGATCCGACGTCGGCCGTCGATCCGGCGCAGAGTCGACCGCCCGCTCCCGCGCTCGTTCGACCCTCCCGCGCGGCCGCCAGCCGCCGCGAAGGGAAACCTCTTAATGGACTACGCGCGGAATTCGTGGTATATGAGCAACGGCGACGACGACCCGGCCGACGCCTCCGAGGGGGCCGACGCCGCGGACGACGGCGGGGAGGCCGGCGAGTCGACGGAGACGGCCGCCCCGACGCTCCCCGAAGACCCGACCGAGGAGTCCTTGACCGAGTACCTCGACGAGATCGCGGACCGCCTCGACGCCGCCGAGACGGAGGCGGACCTCGACGACGTCGAGGCGCTGCTGGACGACGCGGAGACCGGCATCGAGGAGGCGGACCTCCCCGAGCCGGACGAGGACGACGAGGACGCCGACGATCCCCGATCCGACCTCGACGACCGCGTCGCGGAGCTCCGCGACGGCGTCGAAGACGCCCGCGGCCCCTACGGCGAGGACGTCGTCGAGGCGATCGAGACCGCCGCCGGGACGGTCGAGGACACCGAGTGGACCGAGGACGGCCACGACGAGGTCGCGGCCGCGGTCGCGTCGTTCGTCGACGCGGCCGCCGAGACGGTCGACCCCGACGCCGGTCCCGACGGCGACGAGATCGCGGACCTCGTCGCGGCGCTCGACGCCGTCGCCGAGGCGGTCGCCGACGCCGGTCTCGACGCGGACGACGACGCCGACGACATCGCCGCGCTGCTGGAGGCGACCGACGGGCTGGAGGCCGACCTCGACGACGCCGAGGAGTGGGACGATCTGGAGACCCACGAGCAGCTCCGCGCGCAGGGCTACTACGACGTGCTGGGCCACTACAAGGACTACCCGGTCGAGTGGGCCGCGCTGAAGGAGCACGAGGCGCGGGGCAACGTCGACATGATCCTGCTCGCGCTCGACTCGCTGGGATCCGATTTCATGGAGCGCCACTGTCTGGAGGCGTTCGAGCGCATGGGCAAGCGCGGGAAGACCGAAGCGTCGGTCGAGGAGGTTCTCGGCCGCGCCGAGAAGCGCGACCGCCCCGCGATCCGGATCCTCGGCAAGATGGCGGCTACCGAGGCGACCGACACCCTCGTCGAGTACGTCGAGGAGGACTCGAACCC
>NZ_AOJD01000072.1 GCF_000337415.1 Halorubrum tebenquichense DSM 14210
CCCGTCCGACGACGTCCGCGCGGCCGCCGGCTGGGCGCTCCGCCAGATCGGCACCCGCGAGGCGCTCGAAGCGGCCGCCGAGTACGCCGACGAGCACTCCTTCATCGTCTCGACCGAGGGCGAGAAGGCGCGCGACGCGCTCGACGACGAGCCCGAACCCGCCGCGACGGCCTGACGCGGCCTCCCCTGACTCGACCCCGACCGCCCGTCCCGACCGCGAACCCTTTTGCCGGATACCGCCGCCACGTCCTCCGTGCCGCTCAGCCGCCCGAGCCGCGCGTCCCGCGTCGCGGCGTTCGTCCTGCTCGTCGCCGCGGCGAGCGTCGGCTGCTGTCCCCTCTCGGCGGCGGCCGCTCCCGCGGGGGCCGAGCCGACGCCGGCCGCTCCTCCCGCTGAGATCGGGTCGACGCCGACCAACGCCTCCGACGACGCCCGCGAGCCCGGGATCGTCGAACTGTACCCGAACCCGACGACCGAGGGGAACCGCGGCGAGTACCTCGTCGTCGCCCTTCCGGAACCGGGGAACTGGTCGCTCTCTGACGGCTATCACGACGCTCGGATCCCGGCGAACGCGAGTGGGAGGGTGGTGCTGTCGACCGCGCCGAACCGGACCGCGTCGATCCGCGACGGCTTCCGACGCGACGCCGAGTCGGCGGGTCCGAACGCCACGGACGGCCCCGCGATCCGCCGCCTCACCGACCACTTCCCGCTGTCGGCGTCGGGCGACCGGATCGAACTCCGGCGGAACGGGACCGCGGTTGACGTCGCCGCCTACGACCGCGCCCGCGAGGGATACCGTTGGCGCGCCGACTGGGACGAGTGGCGACCGCGGGGGTACGAGCCCCGCTCGGCGAAGCCGGTCCGGGACGCGGCCGTGACTCCCTTCGTGCTCCCGGACAGCCCCGCCGTCCCGGTCGAACCGCTCCGGGCCGCCGAGGACCGCCTGTTCGTCGCCGGCTACACCCTGACCTCGGAGCGGGTCGCCGACGCGCTCGTCGCGGCCGCGGATCGCGGGGTCCGCGTCCGCGTTCTGCTCGAAGGGTCACCGGTGGGCGGCTTCCCCGCCCGGAGCGCGCGGCTGCTCGACCGACTGACGGCCGCCGGCGTCGAGGTCCGGATCCTCGACGGCGAGGTCGAGCGGTTCCGCTTCCACCACCCGAAGTACGCGGTCGCGGACGACGACGCCGTCGTGCTCACGGAGAACTGGAAGCGGTCCGGCACCGGCGGTCGGAGCAACCGCGGCTGGGGGGTCCGCGTTGAGGGCGGCGGCGGCGGCGGGAACGCGACCGAAGCGGGGCGGAACGCGACCGTCGCGGACGAGTTGGCAGCGCTGTTCCGCGGGGACTTCGGGGCGCGCGACGCTCGCTCGTGGCGCGAGTTCCGCGCCGACACCGAGCTGCACGACGGCGGGCGCGCGAACGGCTCGTACCCGACGCGGTTCGACGCGCCGCCCGCGCCCGCGACGGCGGAGGTGACCGTGCTGACCGCGCCCGGCAACGCGGCCGACCGGATCGTCGCCCGGATCGACGCCGCCGACGAGCGGGTCCTCGCGCTCGCGCCGCGGGTCGGCGGTCCCGACGACCGGATCGTCCGGGCGCTCCGGCGCGCGGCCGACCGCGGCGTCGACGTCCACCTGCTGCTCTCCGACGCGTGGTACGACCGGGAGGCGAACCGCAACCTCTCGGAGTCGCTCGCGGACGAGCCGATAGCGGTCGATCTCGCGGCGGGGCGCGGCCGGTACGGGAAGGTCCACGCGAAGGGGCTCGTCGTCGACGACACCGCGGTCGTCGGCAGCCTGAACTGGAACCCGAGCGCGGAGACGACCAACCGCGAGGTGCTGCTCGCGGTCGAGAACGAGTCGGTGGCGGAGTTCTACGCCCGGGCGTACGCGGCCGACTGGCGCGGCGGCGGCGTCCACCTCCCGCTCGGGCTCCTCGCGGGGTTCGGCGTCGCGCTCGCGGGTGCCGGAGCGGTCGCTCGGCGGTGGGTCGCGTTCGGGTGACGCGGGACCGAGAACGGAGCGGGACCGGAGTCGTCGCGGTCAGTCGTCGAGCGCGATTGTCGAGGAGAGCGCCTCGTCGATCTCCGCGTCCGCCATCTTCGCGACGAGCGCCTCGATCACCTCGCTCCGGCGGCCCTTCACGAACTTGATCGAACCGACGACGAGGTGGCCGCCGCCGGAGACGCCGGCCTCGGGCAGCTCCTCGTTCAGCTCGGTCACCATGTTCGGGATGTCGAGGCGGACCCCGTCCGAGCGCAGGACGGAGAAGTCCGGCCCGTAGCCGATGGTGATCACGGGGTCGCCGGTCTCCTTCACCTTCTGGTCGTGGAGTTCGCCGGTCGTCTTCCCCGGCGCGGGGTAGGTGAACCGGTGGGCGTACTCGTCTAGGTCGATCCGGTAGAGGTGCGCGCCGGAGGCGAGCCGCTCGTGTTCGACGTGGTCGTCGACGGCGTCGAGCTGGCGCTCCACGTCGCGTTCGGCGCGGTCCGAGAGGAACTCGACGAGCTCCTCGTGGCGCTGTTCGTCGTCGCAGCCGACGTTGAGCGCGTCGTTGACCAGCGTCTTCCCCTCGGAGTAGCGGAGCCAGTGGGCGGCGTAGTCGAGCGCCTCGCCGATGTCGAGGAGGTCGGACTCCTCGTAGCCCGCGTCCTCAGCGAGCGCGACGTAGTCGTCCATCGCCTCCGCCTTCGAGCGGTCGGAGAGCCCGGCGACCGCCGGGACGTGCTCTAGCTCCCCGCTGATCGACGGGTCGATGAGCCGCGCGAGTTCGACGCACATCATCCCCGTGGTGACCCGGTAGTCCTCGTCGTGGAGGTACGGGTTGACGTGGGCGTCGAGCAGCGGCTCGACCGCCTCGGGGTCGGGGTGGTGGTGGTCGACGGCAGCGATGGGGATGTCGTAGTGCGCGAGATTCTCGTATGCGGGGACGTCCTCCTCGGTCGACCCGTTGTCGAGCATCAACAGGAAGGGAAGCTTCTGGCCGTGGCGGGCGCGCCCCTCCAAGGCGAAGTTGAGGTCGCGGGTGACGTCCTCCATCTCGTAGTACGGGGCCTTGCTCGGGAGCCGCTTGAACAGGTGCCGGGCCGCGTCGGGGTCCCCGTGGACCGCCTCGACGAAGTTCTCCAAGGCGAGCTGGACGGGGATCGCGGCGCACATCCCGTCGCCGTCGGCGTGGTGGCGGACGCGGATCGGGCGGCCGGCGAGCACGGTCCGGCGGAGGAGCCGGGCCAGCTCGCGGAGGTCGTCGTGGATCGGCTCGAACGCCTCCCACTCGACGAGCGGATCGAGGTCGGCCGGCTCGGCCCGCTCGTCGAGGGCCGCCTCGTAGCGCTCCCGGGCCTCGGCGGCGCGCTCGTCCGGGAGCGGCTTCAGCGAGTCGACCTCCAGCTGGAGGGCGTTCTCTCGGGTCTCGACCGTGCCGCTGACGTGGACCACGTCGCCGACCTCGATCTCGGGGTACGCCCGGACGCCGGCGGACTCGAAGGCGGCACAGGAGAGGACGCCCGAGGCGTCCGCGACGGCGAAGATCGTCGGGCCGCCCGTCTGTTTCGCTTGGACGACCTCGCCCTCGACGGTGACCTCGTCGCCGGGGGCGAGCCCGCGGACCCGCGACACGGTCGGCTCGTGGGCGACGGTCTCGGTGCGGTAGTCGTCGGGGTCGACGTCGTCGAACGCCACGTCGCCGTTCTCCTTCACTTCGGTGAGCCGGACGACCAGTCGGTCGCCGACCGCGTAGTCGCCGTCGAGGTTCGACTCGTGGACGAGGCCGCTCACGGCGTCGGAGAGATCGACAAAGACGCCGTAGTCGACGACGCCGTTGACCTCGGCGTGGTACAGCGCGTCGACCGCGGCGTCTTCGAGGGTGCAGTCCGGGGCCAGATCGTAGACGGTCGGCCGGTCGTCGGCCGCCCCCTCCGCCGCGTCGGCGTCGGGTTCGAGGCTCGAATCGCCTCGCGTGCCGGAACCTCCGGCGGTGTTTTCGCTCATAGACATCTTTCGGGAACGGCCGGTGTTAAGCCTGTTCTCTCGCCGCTCGGGGCGGTACGTCGCCGCCGGGTCCCGCGGTCCGGAACCCCTATGAGGCGACGGCGACTTGTCTCGCACATGCGACTGTTCCGCTCGGACGAGCTCCTCGGGATCGCCCGAGAGACCTTAGACTTCGTCCTCGAGGCGAGCGAGGAGACGCACCCCAACGAGTACATGGGGTTCCTCCGCGCGGACGACGCCCGGAAGCTGGACCTCGACCGGGACGGGAAGGTGATAACCGACGTGCTCGTCATTCCCGGGACGGAGTCGAGCCCCACGAGCGCCAGCGTCCGCAGCCACATGAAGCCGAACGACATGCGGTCGGTCGGCTCGGTCCACTCGCACCCGAACGGGGCGCTGCGCCCCAGCGACGCCGACCTCGCCACCTTCGGGCAGGGGGAGGTCCACATCATCGTCGGCGCGCCCTACGGGTGGGGCGACTGGAAGGCGTTCGACAACGAGGGGAACCAGACCACCCTCGACGTGCTCGACGTGGAGGTGCCCGACGAGCACTTCTTCGATTTCACACAGGAGGACATCGACCGCGAGCTCGCTGACCGCGACGACGGCGGCTTCCTCTCGTGGTTCCGATGACCCGGGTCGTCGCGCAGGGGACCTTCGACCTGCTCCACCCCGGCCACGTCCACTACCTGGAGGACGCCGCGGCCCACGGCGACGAGCTCCACGCCATCGTCGCCCGCCGACCGAACGTCACGCACAAGCCCGCGCCGGTGCTGTGCGCCCGGCAGCGGCGCGACATGGTCGAGGCGCTCGACGCGGTCGACGAGGCGCACCTCGGCGACCCCGAGGACGTGTTCGTCCCCATCGAGCGGCTCGACCCCGACGTGATCGTCTTGGGGTTCGACCAGCACCACGACGAGGCCGACATCGCGGGCGCGCTCGCGGAGCGCGGCATCGACTGCCGCGTCGAGCGCGCGTCGGGCCGCGAGCCGAACTACGAGGACGAACTGCTCTCCAGCGGCGACATCGTCGACCGGATCCTCCGGGAGCGGGGCGACGGGGCGGACGCGACGTCCTCGTAGCCCGCCGCGCCCTCGTGGCCAGCCGCGCTCTCGTAGCCCGCCGTCGGGTCGGACGCCACGGGCCGTCGGCCGCCGCCGAGCGACTCTGCTGGACCGTCCCGAGCGGGTCTCCGACAGAAGCGGAAGCGCGGCATCTAAATGGACTGGCCTCCAAATCGAGGTGAGTGAACATCCCCGACAGATTCCCCGCCGTGCTGGCCGCGGCCGCGATGGGCGTGTACCTGCTCGTCGTCGTCGGCGCGACCACCTCTCTCACCGAGGCGGCGACCGCCTGCGGCGGCTGGCCCGCCTGCGGGAACGGTGCCGCCCTCCCGGCGTCGACCGAGGGGTGGATCGCGCTCGGCCACCGCGTCCTCGCGGTCGCCGTCGGCCTCCTCGTCGCCCTCTCCGCCGCGCTCGCGTGGCGGGACGGCGCTGACCGCCGGGTCAGAGCGGCGCTCCTCGCCGCGCTCGTCGTCTACCCCGCCCAAGCGGGGGTCGGCGCGCTCGTCGCGCTCGGGGCCCTCCCCGACGCGCTCGGCTCGGCGCACCTCCTTCTCGGGGTCGCCATCTTCGGTGCCGTCCTCGCCGCACTCGCCTGGTGGCTGGAGGCCGAGACCGGCGAGCCGGGCGACGCGCCCGACGACTTCGAGCCCGGCACCGGCGACCTCCCGCCGATCGAGGAGGCCCCCGAGCCGGAGATCCCGTCCGCGACGGTCCCGAGGCTGAAGGCCACCGCGTCCGCGTACTTCCGGCTGATGAAGCCGCGCCTGATGTGGCTGCTCTGCCTCGTCGCCGCGGCGGCGATGGCGCTCGCGGGCGGCTCGGGCTTCACGGCCCGGGTCGTGGCGGCGACGCTCGCCGGCGGGGCGCTCTCGATCGGCGCGTCCGGGACGTTCAACCACGTCCTCGAACGCGACGTGGACAAGCGGATGCAGCGGACCAGCGACCGCCCGCTCGCGACCGACCTCGTCCCCGTTTCGCACGCCTTCGCGTTCGGCGGACTCCTCACGCTCGTCTCGCTCGGGCTGTTCTGGACCGTGAACCCGCTGACGGCCGCGCTCGGGCTGGTCGCGATCGTGTTTTACAGCGTCGTCTACACGCTCATCCTGAAACCCAACACGGTGCAAAACACCGTCATCGGCGGCGCGGCCGGGGCGCTGCCGGCGCTCATCGGCTGGGCCGCGGTCACCGGCGAGGTCGGCGGCGGCGGGCTGCTGCTCGCGGCGGTGATCTTCCTGTGGACGCCCGCGCACTTCTACAACCTCGCGTTAGCGTACAAGGACGACTACGAGCGCGGCGGCTTCCCGATGATGCCGGTCGTCCGCGGCGAGACCGCGACGCGCCGCCACATCCTCTGGTACCTCGGCGCGACGCTGGTCGCCNTGTGGCGCTCGCCGCGGCTGCCGACCCGCTCGGCGCGCTGTACGCCGCCGTCGGGGTCGCCGTCGGGGCCGTCTTCCTCTGGGCGGTCGTCCGGCTCCACTACGAGCAGACCGAGGGCGCGGCGTTCCGCGCCTTCCACGCCTCGAACGCCTACCTCGGCCTGCTGCTGTTCGCCGTCGTCTTCGACGCGCTGGTGGTCTGACGCCGGCCTCGGAACCCGGTTCCGACGGCCCGCCCGTTTTAACACCTCTCGCCTCCTATCAGCGTTCGTATGACACGCGTCGAAATCGAGTACTGCGTACCGTGCGGCATGTTGAACCGCGCTCAGGACGTCTCTGAGGCGATCCTCAAGCAGTTCGGGGAGTCGATCGACGAGGTCGCGCTGGTGACGGGCGACGCCGGCGTGTTCGTCGTCCGCGCCGGCGACGAGGTCGTCTTCGACAAGGAGGAGGACGAGTACGACGTCGACGCCATCGTCCGCGCGGTCAAGCCCCACGTCGGCGCGGCCGCGTGACCGCCGACCCGCCGGCTCTCGCCGCTCTCTGATCGGGTCACGCGCTCCGACCGCTCGGTTCGGACATTTCTGCGAGCGTTCTCGCGGGACAAACTAATTGTCGGTGGCCGACGAACCGCCGGTCGATGTCGGACGCATCGGAACGGACGCCCGGCGAGGTCGCTGCCGACGGTTCGACAATCGGCGGCTCGGCCGCGAGCGACGGCGAACCGTCGCGGTTCGACCGGACCTGGTACCGGTCGCCGCTCGGGATCGCGGTGATCGCCGTCGACCTCCTCCTCACCGTCGCGCTCGCCGCCGCGGCGTCGCTCGCGATCGATGCGCCGCTCGCCGGTATCGACCGGCTCTCGCCCGGCGTGGTCCCCCCGGCCGTCCCCCTGTTCAGCCTGCTCGGCGCGCTCGGATTCGTGTTCACGACGCTGATCGAGCGGTTCGACGTGTCGGTCGGCACGCTCGTGCGCTACAACTTCCGGCTGCCGGCGGCACTCCCGCTCGGCGTCGGGATCTACCTGCTCTCGGACATCGTCCTCGGGCGGGGCGTCGACGACGTCCCGCTCGTCGTCGGCGTCGTCTTCCTCTCCGGCCTCTACGTCAACCTCGCGTACAAGCGGCTCGGGGCGCTCGCGCGGCGGCTCCTCCCGGCGGGACGCGACGAGAGCGAGGGCGGAGGAGCGACGGCCGGCGGGCCCGACGGCGACGCGAACTGACGGGCTAGCGCGGGGCGTCAGTCGGGGTCGAACACCGCCCGCGCGGAGTTCGTCACCACGAGGAGGCTGCTCGACGCCATCGCGAGCGCGGCGAGCAGGGGGTTGAGCGCGCCGGACAGGGCCAGCGGGATCGCGACCGCGTTGTAGCAGAACGCCCAGCCGAGGTTCTGTCTGAGCCGCCGGTTCGTCCCGCGCGTGACCGCGAACAGCTCCGGGACCGCGGCGAGGCGGTCCTCCAGCAGGACGGCGTCGGCGGCGTCGGCCGCGAGGTCGGTGCCGGAGGCGATCGACACCCCCACGTCGGCCGCGGCGAGCGCGGGGGCGTCGTTGCTCCCGTCGCCCACCATCGCGACCGGGCCGTCGGCCCCGAGCCGCCGCACCGTCTCGGCCTTCGCCTCCGGCGGCACCTCGGCGAACACCTCGTCGATCGCGGGGTGGTCCGCGAACTGCCGCGCGGCCGCGGGCGCGTCGCCGGTGAGCACGACCACCCGCCGGCCGTCCGCGTCGAGGTCGGTGACGACCGACTCCCATCCCTCGCGCACCTCGTCGCCCACGGTGAGGACCCCGCGAGCCCGCCCGCTCCAGCCCACGTAAACGGGGACGTTCCCGTGGTCGCGGGCGGCCGCGCCGGCCTCGCGGAGCCGGTCGCCGACCGACCAGTCGCGCTCCTCGAACAGCGACGGGTGGCCGACGACGACCTCGTCGCCGTCCACCCGCCCGACGACCCCGCGGTCGCGGACGTCGACGTCGGTCGCGGCGGGGTCGGGCGACCCGGCCGAGTCCGCGGTCGCGGTCCCGCCGTCGGTCGCGGCCCGGTCCCCGGTTCGGCCCCGATCGCCGCCGTGAACTCCCGAGACGATCGCCTCGGCGACCGGGTGGACCGAGGCGCGCTCGACGGCGGCCGCGCGCTCGCGGACGCGGTCGAGGCCGGTCCCGGGCTCGGCGGTCGCGTCGAGCAGCCGCATCTCCCCGTCGGTGAGGGTCCCGGTCTTGTCGAGGACGACGGTGTCCACGTCGGGGGCCGCCTCGAAGACGGCGTCGGAGACGACGACGATGCCGCGCCCGGCGGCGTCGCGGATCCCGGCGGCGACCGCGAGCGGGGTCGCGAGCCCGAGGGCGCAGGGGCAGGAGACGATGAGCACCGTCAGCCCGACGAGCGCGGCGTCGACCGGCGGCGAACCGAGCGCGAGGGTGGCGACCGCGCCGACGGTCGCGACCGCGACGACGAGCGGGACGAACACGGTCGCGAGGCGGTCGACGAGCCGCTGGATCCCGGACCGGGAGCTCTGGATCTCCCACAGCAGGCGCACGAGCGTGTCGAGGGTGTTGGCCGCGTCCTCGCCGACCTCCACGACGACCGGCGAGTCGGTGACGACGGTGCCGCCGCGGACCGCGTCCCCCTCGCGTTTCGTCGCCGGCAGCGACTCGCCGGTTATCAGGGCCTCGTCGACCGCGGCGGTCCCCTCGGCGACGGTCCCGTCGAACGGCACGCGCTCGCCGGGGCGGACGAGGAGCCGGTCGCCGGGGGCGACCTCGCCGGCGGCCACGACGTCGCCCGCCTCCGTCCGCGCGGTGCGGTCCTCGGTCGTCGTCAGATCGGCGAGCATTCCGGTCGCCCGGCGCTTGATGATCGACTCGTAGTGGTTGCCGGCGGTGACGACCAAGATCACGGCGATGGTGACGTCGAAGTAGAGGTCTGTCCGGCCGACGAGCAGCGCGAGCGTGCTGTACGCGTACGAGCTCGCGGCCGCGAGCGACACCAAGAGGTCCATGTTCGGCTGCCGCGCCCGCAGGCTCACGTACGCGCCCCGCAGGATCGGGTACCCGGTGTAAAACAGCACGATCGAGGCGAACAGCCAGATCTGCGCGAAGAGGTAGGTCCCGGAGACGCCGCCGAGATCGACGATCGGATCGTACCCGAAGTACGTCGGATACAGGAAGAGGACGTACCACAGCATCGCCATCATCCCGAAGAATCCACCCCCGATCAGGAAGCGGACGACCGCGTCGTCGTCCCCGTCGTCCGGGTCCGAACGGTCGCTCGCGGTGTAGCCCGCGACCGAGAGCCGGTCGGGGAGCTCGTCCGCGTCCACGGTCTCCGGGTCGTAGTCGACCCGGATCGTGTCCGTGGCGTAGCTCGCCTCGGCGGCCGTGACCCCCTCCTGCTCGCCGGCCGTCATCTCCAAGAACGACTCGCAGGTCGCGCAGTGCATCCCGTCGACGTGGAGGAAGGTCGTCTCGCCGTCGAACCCCTCGCCCGGGGTCGCGTCGGGTCGCCGCGCGTCGAGGTCCTCGAGGTCATCGACGTCGTCGAGCGAGCGCGCGACCGCGAGACAGCCCCGACAGCAGAACTCGCCGTCGACGTCGGGGGCCGTGTGCGGGTCGTCCCCGGTCGGGAGGTCACAGAGCGTACAGCGTGACATGAGTGGTCGTTTCCGCCGTTTCGCCGGGTGTTGCCTCCCCGGTCCGTCGGTCTCGCCTCGGCGCGTTCCGGTCGACGACGCCGTTCCGGGTCGGCTACGCGTGTTCCGGGTCGGCTACGCGTGTTCCGGGTCGGCCGCGTCGCCGCCGAATCCCGGCAGGCTCCCGCCGGTCGCGATCCGGAGGCTCGCCCAGATGAGCAGGACGTTCACCATGGTCACTGCCACGACGAACTCCGCGCGGTTGGCGATGAACACCATCGCGGGGACGAGGCCGCCGAGAACGAGGAGCACGGCCCGTTGGATCGAGAAGTCCATACCGTGTCCTGTCGGTCTCGGGGAATATATAATACCCGTGTTTTCAGGGTCCGAGAACGGGTAGACATTATATGTTTCCCTGAACACAACGCCGCCTATGGGCCAAAACGAGACCGCACACGCTGGCGCGGAGGACGTGGGCGGCGGCGAGGAGTTCGACCCGATCGGGACGCTCACGCTCATCGGAATTTACTTCGCGATTCTGGTGCTCGCGTGGGTGTACATCTACTACGTGGAGTTCCTCGGGCGGGACCTCGTCGTAGTGGGGTGATCAGACGTGCACATTCACGCCTACGAGAAGCTCTGGCTCGCGCTGTCGATCGTGCTGATCCTCGCGCTCATCGGAACCGTGACGTACGGCGCGGTGGGTCCGGGCGTGGCGATGGTCGCCGACACGCAGCAGACCGTCGACTCGGGGGCGCTCGACGAGGACGAGCGGTTCTCCGAGCCCCGCGTTGAGCAGGTCGGCGAGAACGAGTACGAGGCGTACGTCGTCGCCTACCAGTTCGCCTTCGAACCCTCCCCGATCGTCGTGCCGGCGAACAGCACCGTGACGTTACACGTCACCTCTCGCGACGTGATCCACGGCTTCGAGGTCGTGGGCACGAACGCGAACACGATGATCGTTCCCGGCGAAGTCTCGGAGATAACCGTCGAGACGGACGAACCAGCCGAGTACGGGATCGTCTGTAACGAGTACTGCGGCGCGGGCCACCACGTCATGGAGGGGAAGCTCCACGTCGTGAGCCAGTCGGAGTTCGAGAACCGAGGGGGTGACTCGGCGTGAGTACCGCTCTCGAGGCCGAGCAGACGTTCGTCGACAAGTTCCCCGACGAGGCGCGCGTCGTTCGCGCGGCCTTCCTGAGCGCCTTCTTCGCGCTGTTCCTCGGCGCGATATTCGGCATCATCCAGACGCTCCACCGGACTGACGTCGCGCGGATCATCCCTTCGACGGACTACTATACCGTTCTCACCGCACACGGCGTGTTCATGGTGATCAGTTTCACGATCTTCTTCCTCGTCGGACTGTTCACCTGGGCGCTGACGCGCAGTCTGGATCGGCCGCTGATAAACATCAAGATCACGTGGACGTGGTACGGGCTGATGGCGGTCGGCATGACGCTCACCGGAATCTCGATCCTCGCCGGGTTCGTCGACTCCATCGACATGAGCGCGGACGTGCTGTTCACCTTCTACGCGCCGCTTCAGGCGCATCCGCTGTTTTACACCGGGCTCGTGGTGTTCATCGTCGGCACGTGGATCGCCGGCGCGGACTGGTTCCGGACGTTCCTCGCGTGGCGGAGCGACCATCCCGACCAACGGATTCCGCTCCAGACGTTCATGGTGTTGACGACCATGACGATGTGGTACATCGCCACGTCCGCCGTGGCGGCCTCCGTGCTGCTGTTCCTGCTCCCGTGGTCGCTCGGCCTGATCGACCAGGTGAACCCGACGCTCACCCGGACGCTGTTCTGGTTCTTCGGCCACCCGGTCGTCTACTTCTGGCTGATGCCGGCGTACATGCTCTGGTACACGGTTCTGCCGAAAATCGCCGGGGGGCGACTGTTCAGCGACCCGCTGGCCCGCGTGGTGTTCGTGCTGTTCCTCCTGCTTTCGACCCCGGTCGGGATCCACCACCAGTACCTCGACCCCGGCATCGCCGAGGGGTTCAAGTTCATCTCGATGACGAACACGATGTTCCTGCTGCTGCCCAGCCTGCTCACGGCGTTCACCGTCGTCGCGAGCGTCGAGTACGGCGCTCGTCAGAACGGCGGCACCGGGCTGCTCGGCTGGCTCACGAACCTCCCCTGGCGCAAGCCGGAGTTCACCGGCATGATGCTCGCCGGTCTGATGTTCGCCGCGGGCGGCTTCTCGGGAATGGTCAACGCGGGGATGAACATCAACTACCTCATCCACAACACGCTGTGGGTGCCCGGCCACTTCCACCTCACCGTCGGGACCGCGGTCGCGCTGACGATGATGGCCGGGACCTACTGGATCTGGCCGCAGATCAGCAACAAGCCGATATTCAGCAGTCAGATCGGGTTGTTCCAGGTCGTACTCTGGTTCATCGGCATGGCGCTGATGTCGAACGCGATGCACGCCCAGGGGCTGCTCGGCGTCCCGCGGCGGACCGCGGAACCGGAGTACTCCGGCTTCGACTACCCGACGATGTTCGGCGGATTCGAGGAGCTGAACGTCCAGATCGCGATCGGCGGGACGCTGCTGTTCGTCTCGACGATCCTCTTCCTCGGGAACCTCGCGTTGACGATGGGGAACCCTCGCGTGTCCGGGCTCGCGGAGCCGCTTCCGAGCCCCGTCTCCGGCTCGGAAGACGCCCCGCAGGTGCTCGATAACCTCCGCCTGTGGGTGAGCATCGCGGTCGTGTTGGTCGTCCTCGCGTACGCCCTCCCGATAGCGGCGATCATCCAGCGCGGGGGTCTGCTCGGTCCCGGCGTCGGCACGTATCCGGTGTGGGTCGCGCCCGTGTTCGACGCGCTCGCTGACGCCGCGACGCCGCTGGTCGGCGCGGTCACCGACGCCTCGGCCTCGCTCGTCGAGGTGGTTCGGTGACCGTCGACGTGAGCCGCGGCGGGCTGCTCGTGACGCTCGCGATCTTCGGCGTGATCGTCTACGAGATGCGGACCGTGCTGGACTTCGTCGGCGTCGAACTGCCGATCATCCCCTACATGGCCGCCGTCTTCGGCCTCGCCGGCGCGACGGTCTGGTACGTCTCGCTGAAGGGCGGGTGGCGGACCGAACCGGAGCGCGACGACCCCGCGTAGCGGTCCCGGCCTCCGTTTCACCGTAGCGCCTCAACCGCGGTCGTTATGCTCCCGTGACCCGATGCGACCGTATGGACGGAACGCGCGTTACGGTCCGGTGTCGCGACTGCTCGCTCGCGACGACCCACGACGGGCTCCGCGACGCCCGCGTCGCCGTGAGCGACCACGAGTCGGCGACCGGCCACGACGTCGTGTGGGACATCGAGTCCGTGGACGCCGGCGTCTCGCGGGCCGGTGCCGACGCGGGCGTCTGCGGCCGCCCGGAGTGCGCGAACGAGGACTCACCCCTCGTCGACCCGGGGCCGCCGGAGTCGGGATCGAAACCGGAGTCGGAGTCCCACCCGGAATCGTAGCCGAGAGGGGGCACCTCCGACCGATCGACGCTCGGAGCGAGGGTTTATCTCCGGCCGCCCCCGACATGAGGCATGGAATCCAACAGCGCCCCCGGCGGCGACGGCGCTTCCGGCGGCCCGGACGCGGGCGGGTCGGCGGTCCGGTCTCGGCCGACCGCCCTGCCGGACGAGGAGGCGCTCGACGCCTTCGTCGAGGACGCGGGAGTCGCCCTCCTGATGTTCCACACCGAGGGGTGCGGGATCTGCGCGAGCATGGAGCCGGTGGTCGGCAACGTCGCTCGCGGCGTCGCGGCGGACGTGTCGGTCGGGCTGGTGAACCCCCGCGACGACCCGCCGCTCGTCGAGCGGTTCGACGTGCGGAGCGTTCCGCTGTTCGTGCTCTTCGTCGACGGCGACCCGGTCGCGCGGCGCGCGGATGGGTTCGTCCCGGGCGAGGACCTCGCGGCGTGGGTCGACGAGCACGCGGCGTAGGTCGGGGTCGGTCGCGCGCTCCGGCGCAAGGGTCGGTCGTCACGTCCGCTCGAAACCGCTCGGTACGAGGCACTCCCACGGCACCGGTTCGATCCGCTCCGCGGGCTTCGGTTTGAACGAACAAAGTACTGTGAGTTTGTTTCTATTCGTTGGGAATTTAAGAGGTTTTTGAGTGATATCGCGCGGATCTTCCGCTTGGAGGCAAACCATGTCGGTCTCAACCGTCGAGCGCGAGGTCTTCGGCGATCCGCTGGCACCGATCGACCGCTTCGTGTGCGGTCTGATCGTCGCAGTCGGGGCGATCGGACACGCCGCGTTGGCGGCCGCGATCGTGACGTTCCTCTACGCGGTCGTCTCGGTCGGCCTGTGACGGCCGCGGGCGGTCGGCGAGCCGGAACAGTCCGTTTTCCCCGGTTTCTCCCGCCCGTTTCCCGTCCACGGGGTCGTTCCCCACGTCCCCTCCTTCGAGTCCCGTCCCGCAACCGCACGGCACCTCGCGGCACCCCACGGCCGTCCGGGTTTATAACCGATTGCGCTCGACGGAACTCTTTTGAGCTGGAGCGGCCTACTCGGAGGCAGTATGGGACTGGGCTCGGACATGTACCGGCAGCAGATCCTCGACCACTACAAGAACCCGCGCAACTACGGGGAACTCGAGGATCCGGACTTCACGCACGTCGGCGAGAACCCCTCCTGTGGCGACACGATCCGGATGGACGTTGACCTCGACGACGCGGGAGAGACCGTCGAGGCGGTGCGGTTCACCGGCGACGGCTGCGCCATCTCGATGGCCTCCGCGAGCATGCTCTCCGAGCGGCTCCACGGGATGGGCGTCGAGGAACTCCACGAGATGGACACCGACGACGTCACCGAGATGCTCGGCGTCGACATCTCCCCGATGCGCGTGAAGTGCGCGGTGCTCGGGCGACAGGTCGCGCAGGACGGCGAGAAGATCCACCGCGGCGAGCTCGACCCCGAGGACCACGACCGCACGGCGACCGAGGAGTAGTCGGTTCCCGTCTGCGAGCCGCGCCCCGCAGCGCCGAGGGCCCTCTCGCCCCGAGCCCACCGGACTTTTGCCCGCGAACCACGTTCGTTCGCGTATGAGCGACGGGTTCGACAAGGAGGCCGAACGAGAGAAGCTCCGCGAGAAGCTCGCGGACGACGAACAGAAACGCGAACACACCCAGCGGATGTCGGAGCTCCTCCTGAAGGGGGCGACGATGACGAACCGCCACTGCGACAACTGCGGCGACCCGATCTTCCGCCACGACGGCCGCGAGTTCTGCCCCTCCTGCGGGAACGAGGTCGGCGGGCCGGCCGGCGCGAACGCGGGCGACGCTCCGGCCGCCGCCGACCCTTCGGCGGCCGACTCTCCGCCCGCCGCCGACTCTCCGCCCGCCGCGAACGCGACCCCGGAGGGCGGCGTCGACGCCGGCACGGCCGACCCTGACCCGGGCGCGGTTCCCCCCGATGCGGGCACGGTGGCCCCCCACGCCGGAACGGCCGAGACCGACGCGTCGCCCGATTCCGGCGCGCCCGAGAACGGTCGGTCGCCGGCTTCGTCCCCGGCCGCCGCGCCGTCCGGACAGCCAGAGCCGCGGCGGGCGGAACCGCGGCGATCGTCGCCCGACGGGCGCTCCGAGCCCGCGGGCCCTCGGTCTCCATCCCCCGAGTCCACCCGGTCCGCGCCCCAGCGGTCGGCCGCCGACGCGGGGGGCGTCGACGCCGCTCGCGCGTCGCTGACGCGCACGCTGACCCGGTTCGCCCGCGCCGCCGAGGAGACCGACGACCCGCGGCGCGCTCGCGACCACCTCGAAGCGGCCCGCGAGGCGGCCGAGGCGCTGGCGGCATTAGACTGACTCTCCTCACGAACCGCTGCCAGCGAACCCGAGAGCGAGGCCGCAGAAACCTTCGTCGGTCGATACGACGAAACTGACGTTACGACCGAAACCGCCGAAGCCCCCGCCACCCGGCAGCGAGAATCGAAGGTTCTCTGGCAGCGAGGGACGCGGTCCCTCGGGTAACCGGGCTTCGCCCGGTGACAGCCGGGGCTCCGCGCCGGCGACCTCGCGCGTGCTCCTCGCGGTCGCCGCAGGCGACCGGTCGCAGGCACGCGCCGCCGCCTCGTTCGGTTATAAGTGGACCGTCGTTATCGCCCGCTCTCGACGGCGACTCGCATGTCCGTCGCCAGCCGCTCGGCGCGCTCGGCGTCGGCGGACTCCGCGTAGATCCGGATCTTCGGTTCGGTGCCGGAAGGGCGGACGAGCACCCACGCGTCGCCGTAGTCGAGGCGGTAGCCGTCGGTCGTGTTCGGTTCCGCGTCGGCGGTCTCGACGTAGGCGCGGGCGGCCGAGAGCATCTCGTCGCGCTCGTCGTCGTCCTCGTACTCGACGTTCGCCCGCACGAAGTGGTAGTCGGCGTACGGCGCGACGACCTCGCTGACGGGCGCGCCGCCCGCGGCCGCGAGCAGTTCGAGGAACCGGGCCCCGATGTACGCGCCGTCCCGCGAGAGCCGGTACGGCGGGAAGAACACGCCCCCGTTCCCCTCCCCGGCGATGGGGACGTTCGTCCCCGCCTCGTGGAGCTCCCGGGTCCGAGTGATGATGTTCGTCGCGCCGATGGGGGTTAATTCGAGGTCGGCGTCGTTGTCGGCGCAGACGTCGACGACGCGCTGGGAGACGTTGACCGCGCTGACGACCGCGTCGCCGGGTTCGAGGCACGCGTCAGCCATCGCCGCGAAGGAGGTGTCGCCGTCGACGAACGCGCCGGTCTCGTCGACGAAGACGGCCCGGTCCGCGTCGCCGTCGTGCGCGATCCCCACGTCGGCGTCGGTGGTCGCGACGAGCCGCCGGAGGTCGGCGAGGTTCTCGGGGACCGGCTCGGAGTCGCGGCCGGGGAAGTGCCCGTCCGGCGTCGCGTTCACCGTCAGCACCTCGCAGCCGAGTTCGCGGTAGATCCGTGGGGAGGCCACCGAGGCCGCGCCGTGGCCCGGGTCGACCGCGACGGTGAGGTCGGCGTCCGCTATCGCGTCGCGGTCGACCGCCTCGATCAGCTGGTCGGCGTAGTCGTCGACGACCCCGTCGACCGGCGTCGTCGCGCCCGCTTCCCGCCAGTCGGCCCGGTCGTACTCGTCGTCGAGGACGCGGCGCTCGATCCGCTCTAACACGTCGACCGAGAGCTCGACGCCGTCGTCGCCGACGAGCTTGATCCCGTTGAACTCCGGCGGGTTGTGCGAGGCGGTGACGAGGACCGCGGGGACCCCGGCCGACTCGCAGTAGTTGCCGACCGCCGGCGTCGGGACCACGCCGAGCCGGTCGACGTCGCAGCCCACCGCGGCGAGCCCGCTCGCGGCCGCGTTCGCGAACAGCTCGCCGGTGGTCCGCGTGTCGCGGGCGACGGCGACGCGGTCGGCGTCCCACACCGTCCCGGCCGCCTTCGCGATGTCGAGGACCAGCGCGGGCGTGAGATACCGCAGCGCGACCCCGCGGATTCCGCTCGATCCGAACAGCTCCATGCCGAGCCATCCGGCGGCCGACGGGAAAGCGGTTCCGAACCGCCCCGACCGGGGGATCCCGACGCGCTCGGCGCGCCGACCGTCCGCGCCGACGCGTGCGGTTCATGCCGCTGGCGTCCCTCGGTCCGGTTATGGACCACACGCGACGCGACGCGCTCGCCGGGGGCGCGCTCGCGCTCTCCCTCGCGACGGCCGGCTGCCTCGACTTCGCGGCGGGCGAGGGCCCGCAGGGACCGGAGGGGACGCCGGCGACGCTGACCTGCGACGAGGACGGGTTCGTCCGGCTCGACCGGCCGTTCGAGGCGTCGGTCGCCGGCACTCCCGTGGAGACCGACGAGACGGAACTGGAGCTCTCCACCGAGGGGACCACGGAGACGTACGGCCAGTCGCTCCGGGTCGTGCTCCGGAACACGGGCGACTCCCCGGCCCCCACCCTCGGCGAGTCCGCCTACTCGGTCCAGCGCGAGACGGAGGCGGGGTGGCTCGACGTCCGCGGCGGGACGGGCGGCGAGGCGGTCGAACTCCCACGGAGCGAGGACCGGGTCGACGTGAGTTCGGCGTACTCGTGGGACCTCACGCTGACGGAGGCGGGGATCGCGGACGCGGTCGACGGCGTCGACCTGACGGTGTGTCCGCCGCTCGGCCCCGGGACCTACCGGTTCGTCTACTGGGGACTCGTCGGGGGCCCGCCGGTCGGCGTGGAGTTCGAACTGGTCGGATAGGGTCGCCCGCTCGCCGCCGTCGACTCCGGCTCAGAACGGCTTCCAGTCCGATGGCTGTCCGACGCGGCCGCGGACGCGGAACTCCCGCGCGTCGTCGTCGACCCGGGTCTCGACGACGGTCTCGAACGGCTCGTGGAGGGTGTGGACGACCTGCTCGTCGTGGGCGGTCGAGCCGAGGACGCCGACGAACGGCCACCCCTCGCCGGAGGTCTGGGAGGTCATCACTCTGGTGAACTGGTAGATCCGCTCGGGGTCCCAGTACATGAGCAGCTGCGACAGCGAGTAGATCCCGACCGCGCGCTCGCGGCCGGCGGAGGACTCGACGACGTCGGTGAACTTGATCCCGATGTCGGTGAGGTTACCGGCGCTCGCGACGTACTTCGTCGTCGGCGTGTCCTCCCGCTTGTCGCCCTGCTCGTGGGTCACGCAGTCGATGACGACCACGTCGTCGCCCGGGTTTCCGGTGAGTTCCTCGTAGTCGCCGCGAACCTTCTCCGCCGTCCGCCCCGTCGAGATCACGACCGGGCCGTCGGACCACGAGGCCAACAGCCGGTTGAACAGGTCGTACTTCCCGCTCATCGGGGGACCGCTGATGAGGACGCTGTCGGCACCGCGGACAGCGTCGGGAAGCAGAGTCATTTGGTGAACGTGAGAGAGTGTTCGGTAAAACCCTTCCGAGGGATCACTTTCGGAGCATGGAGGGGAGGTCGAGCGAGGACGGCGGCCCCTCCCGCGGCCGCTCGGTGAGTGTCAGTTCGCGTATCGCGCCGGGCAGCGCCGCGGGTACCGGCGACTCCCGCGGGGCTCCGACGCCGTCGACGAGAGAGCTCCACACTTCCTCGTCCTCGGGGTCGTCGTCCTCCGCCTTCGCCTCCAACGCCTTCGTCCGCCCCTCGTCGTACGCCAACTCCACGATGCTCCGGTCGTAGCTCCCGGGGAACGCCTCCAGCACCCGGTCCAGTTCGTCGGGGCGGGCCTCGTCGACCCCGGCGGCGACCCCCAACGCGAAGGCGCGCTCGATGGCCTCCTCCCGCGAGAGCTCGTCCCAGTCCGTGCCGAACGTGCGGTCGTACATCAGTGGGTCACCGTCGCCGCCGAGCCGACCCGAAGCCCGCCGTCGGTGAACTCGACGTCCTGAATGTCGGTGTCGACGTCCGTTCCCCGCATCTTCAGCACCTGAACGCCCCGGCGCATCCCCTCGTCCTCGAGGTAGTTGTGCATGAAGACGACGCCGTGCGCGAGGTAGTGCTCCTCCGAGTAGGCGCTCGGGTCGGTCATCTCGGATATCAACAGCGTCGTGGCGTCGGTCCGCTTCAGCGAGGAGAGCAGTTGGATCATCGTGTCCTCGTCGTCGTCCAAGAGGAACCGCAACAGCATCGTGGAGTCGAAGACCACCCGGTCGATGTCGCGGGAGTTGATGAACCCGGTGAGGCGGTTGGTGACGCCGGATCGATCGCGGCGGTCCCCGGGCAGCCCGAAGAACCGACGGCCGTCCGAGGAGAAGGAGTCGAGGAACGTGACGCGGTCGGAGTCGAGCGCGCGGTCGAACCCGAAGTCGTAGCCGCTCATGTCCTCGCGGATCCCGGCCTTGGTCTCGTGCATGCTGATGTACAGCACGTCCTCCCCGTTTCGAGCGCCCTGCGCCGCGAACTGCGAACAGAAGGTCGTTTTGCCGCTCCCGGGCGGACCGCTCACAACGTACAGACGGTCCTCGGGGAACCCCCCGTCGACGAGATCGTCGAACCCCGGGACGCCGCTTGAGACGCGCATACGTACGCACCCGTTGGGCGGCTGATAAGCGTTGCCACCCGGTTCTCACGGGTGAGAACCGATAGCCGTGGTTCGGCCGGCCGACGCTCCCCGGCTCGCGCCGTCGGCACCGCGTCGCTTCGGCCCCTCCCGGCGACCGCCTCGGCGTGACTTCGACCGCCGCCTACGCCTTCGCAGCCTCGACGCCGCCTACGCGTCAGCGGCCTCGACGTCGCCGAGTTCGGCCGCCAGCTCGTCGTCGACGTCCGGGGAGACCCACACGACGAAGCGGTCGTCGGACTTGACGATGCCGCGGACGCCCTCGTCCTCGACGGTGGTGCTCTGGTCGACGTCCTCGGGCGCAACGTCGCGGACCTGGAACACCTCGTCGACCATCCAGCCGACCGTCCCGCCCTCGTCGATCTCGCTGTCGTCGAACACGACGATGCGCTCCCGGGGGCCCTTCTCGTCGATCTCGAACAGCGTCTTCGGATCGACGATCGTGGTCGTCCGGCCCCGTAAGTCCATCACGCCCTCGACGTGGTCCGGCGAGTTCGGGATCCGCGTGAGCTCGCCGGCGTCGACGATCTCGTCGATGACGCCGATGTCCAGACAGTACGTGCCGTCGCCCAGACCGAACTCCAACACCTTGGTCGGCTCCGCGTCCCCCGTCGACTCCGCGTTCGCTTCTGTGGCTGCCATACACGTCCCTGCGGTCAACCGACAAATAATCGTGTCCCCTGAATTATCAGGGGTGATTACTGGGTCCGTGGATTTATGCTGATTCTGGGTCCGGTGTTGAACATGAGCAGGACGACGGATCGGCGCGGCGGTCGGGACGGGTCGCCGCGGGTGGTGGTCGTCGACGACTCCCCGTTCATGCGGGGTCTGATAAGCGATCTCTTGAGCGATGCGGGGGTCGCGGTCGTCGGCGAGGCGGGAGACGGAGAAGAGGCGCTCTCGGTGGTCGCCGAGGAGCGCCCCGACGTCGTGACGATGGACGTCGAAATGCCCGGGATGGGTGGACTCGAAGCCGTCGAGCGGCTGATGGAGGAGACGCCGACGCCGGTGTTGATGCTGTCGGCGCACACGGACGAGGGCGCGGAGGTCACCTTCGAGGCGCTCGACCGCGGGGCGGTCGACTTCTTCGCCAAGCCCGGCGGCGAGGTCTCGACCGGCGTCTCGCGCGAGTCCGAGCGGCTCGTCGAGGCGGTGCGGTCGGTCGCGGACGCCGACCTCGACGCCGCGACGCGCGAGCGGGACGACCCCAGCTCCGCGGCGTCGGAGCGGTCGGACGCCGGGTCCGACGCCGGCGCGGTCGACGTGGACGGCCCCCTGACCGTGGTCATCGCGGCGTCGACCGGCGGCCCGAACGCGGTCGAGCGCGTGCTGTCGGCGCTGCCGATGGCGGACTGCCGCGTGGTGATCGTCCAGCACATGCCGGAGGCGTTCACGTCGCGGTTCGCGAACCGGCTCGACGAGGCGTCCGCGTACGACGTGCGCGAGGCGAGCGACGGGGCGCGGATCGGTGCCGGCGAGGCGCTCGTCGCCCGCGGCGGCAGCCACACCCTGATCGACAGCTACCGCTCGGGGCGGCTCCGCGTCAAGCTCGACGCGGACGACGACTCCCACACCGTCACTCCCGCGGCCGACGTGACGATGCGTTCGGCCGCCGAGGTGGTCGACGACCCGCTCGTCGGCGTCGTGCTGACCGGGATGGGCTCGGACGCCGCCGAGGGGATCCGCGCGATGGCCGACGCCGGGGCCCGGACGCTCGCGCAGAGCGAGGGGACCTGCGTCATCTACGGGATGCCGAAGCGCGCCGTCGAGACCGGCGGGGTCGACGAGGTACACGACCTCGACGACGTCGCCGGCGCGATCGTTGGGGGTGAGGCCTGATGGACTCCCACCGCGCCGCGTTCGTCGCCGAGGCGGAAGACGGGATCACGGACCTGAACAACGCGCTGCTCGCCCTCGAAGCCGACCCAGAGGACGCCGAGGCGATGGACGACGTGTTCCGCGTTGCGCACACCCTGAAGGGCAACGCCGCGGCGATGGGGTACGAAGACGTCTCCGACTTCGGACACGCCCTCGAGGACCTGCTGGACGCGGTCCGGCAGGGCGAGCGCGAGGTGTCCCCCGAGCTGATGGACCTCCTCTTCGAGGGGGTCGACGCCGTCGAGGCGATGGTGTCCGAGATCGCCGACACCGGCGAGGTGTCGACGGACCCCTCGGACCTCGAGTCGCGCCTGCGCGAGATGGAGGAACACGGCACCGTCGGCGGCGACGAGGGCGACGAGTCCGGGGCCGACGACGACGGGGGCGACGACGGCGAGAGCGACGGGGCCGCCGACGCCGACGACCCCGGCGCAGACGAGGACGCCGAAAGCGGCGACGACGCGCCCGACGTCTCGGTGCCGGAGCCGCCCGCGGCCGCGGCCGACCTGCCCGAGCCGGTCGCGTACGCGGACGTGACGATCGGCGAGGCGAAGATGGCGGGGGTCGACGCGGCGCTCGTCCTCCAGGCCCTCGACGAGCAGTTCGACGCGCACGCGACGGACCCCGACCCGGAGGCGCTGGAGGACGGCGAGTACGACGAGCGGTTCGACGCGTTCGTCGGCGGCACCGAGCCCGCGGTCCTCGCCGAGGGGCTCGAGGCGCTCACGCAGGTCGAGTCGGTGACGGCGGTCGCGCTCGACGGGTCGGCGGACGGCGACGCGGTCGACGACACCGAGGCGACGGCGGCGGACGCGACGGGCGACGCCGCCGACGCGGTCGAGGAGACGGCCGCGGACGCCGCGAGCCACGAGGCCGACGGCGAGCTCGATGCCCCCGACCCCGAGCCGACCGAATCCGAGGGCGTCGACGGTGAGACCGGCGACGCGGACTCGGAGGGCGACGGGGCGGAATCCGAGAGCGACGCCGGATCGGGCGACGAGACGGACTCCGGGAGCGACGACGGCGGGTCGTCCTCCGGCGGCTCGGACTCCAAGTCCGCCGACGAGATCAAGTCGATCCGGGTCGACGTCGATCAGGTCGACGAGCTGTACGGGCTGGTCGAGCAGCTGGTGACGAGCCGGATCAAACTGCGCCGCGAGATCGAGGGGACGGACGCCGAGTCCGACGCGTTAGACGAGCTGGACAAGCTCGCCTCCAGCCTTCAGGACACGGCGATGGACATGCGCCTCATCCCGTTCTCGCAGGTGTCCGACTCGTTCCCGCGGCTCGTCCGCGACATCTCGCGGGACCTCGACAAGCGGATCGACTTCCAGATCGAGGGCGACGACGTGGAGCTGGACCGGACGATCCTCACGGAGATGCGCGACCCGCTCGTGCACGTCCTGCGGAACGCGGTCGACCACGGGATCGAGTCGCCGGAGGAGCGCGAGGCCGCGGGGAAGGACCCGACCGGCCACGTGGAGCTGACCGCCGAGCGCGAGCGCGACCACGTCATCATCGAGGTGACCGACGACGGCGGGGGGCTCGACCCCGACCAGCTCCGCGACAAGGCGGTCGACGAGGGCGTCAAGAGCCGCGAGGCGGTCGAGGCGATGGAGGACGACGAGGTGTACGACCTCGTGTTCCACCCCGGCTTCTCCACCGCGGAGGAGGTCACGGATGTCTCCGGCCGCGGCGTCGGCATGGACGTGGTGCGGACGACCGCGCGCGACCTCGACGGCTCCGTCTCGATCGAGAGCGAGCCGGGCGAGGGGAGCACGGTCCGGTTCCGGCTCCCGGTCACCGTCGCCATCGTGAAGGTGATGTTCGTCGACGTCGGCGGCACGGAGTACGGCATCCCGATCAAGTCGATCGCGGAGGTCGCCCGCGCCGACGACGTCGAGGAGGTCCACGGCGACGAGGTTGTCAGACACGAGGACGACCTCTATCCCGTCGTCAGGCTGAACGAGCGGCTCGGCGAGGTCGACCCCGGCGCGGTCGAGGCGTCCGCGGCGGCCGCCGACGAGACCCCGGCCGCCGACGGCGGCGTCGCGGTCGACGACGAGACCGCCGACGTCCCGGGCCCCGACGACGAGGGCGCGGCCGAGGGGGCCGGAAGCCCGACCGACGACGGCATGCTCGTCCGGATCCGCGAGGAGACACGGCAGGTCGCGCTCCACTGCGACGCGGTGCTGGATCAGGAGGAAGTGGTCGTCAAACCGCTCGACGGTCCGCTCTCGGGGACGCCCGGCCTCAGCGGCACGGCCGTCCTCGGCGACGGGGACGTCGTTGCCGTGCTCGACGTGGTGAGCCTATGAGCGAAGCGGGCGACGAGGGCGAAACGGCGTTTGAAGGGGTCCTCCGGCAGATCGACGACACGGTCCCGTTCGAGCCGGGGTACTACAACGAGTCGTATCTCGACCGTCGGATCACGGCGCGGATGCGGCGGCGCGACACGGAGTCGCACGCCGAGTACGAGCGCATCCTCCGCGACGACGAAGACGAGCGGCAGGCGCTGATGGACGCGCTCACGATCAACGTGACGGAGTTCTTCCGCAACCCGGAGATGTGGGACGTCCTCCGCGAGGTGTTACGCGAGCGGACCGCGGACCAGCGGCGCGTCAGGGTGTGGTCCGCGCCGTCGGCCGACGGCCGCGAGCCGTACTCCGTCGCGATGTTAGCCTGCGACGACGACGAGATAGACGAGTCGCGCGTGGAGGTGCTCGGCTCCGACATCAGCGAGGAGGCGCTCGACAACGCCCGAGAGGGAGTCTACCACACGACGCGGACGACCGACATCGCCGAGGAGCTGGAGCCGCTCTCGGACCCGGACCGCTACGTCGAGCGCGACGAGGACACGTTCCGGGTGCGCCCGGCGGTCAAGCGCCTCGTCGACTTCGAGACGCACGACCTGATCCGCGACGGGGCGCGCGACCCCTTCGACGTGGTGTTGTGTCGCAACCTGCTGATCTACATCGACATCGACCACAAGGCCGCCCTGTTCGACACGCTGGAGGCGTCGCTCGCCGACGACGGCGTCCTCGTGTTGGGGATGACGGAGAGCGTCCCCCCGAACCGGAGCGACCGCTACGAACCGATCGACAAGCGACGACGGGTGTTCGGGAGGCGCTGATGTCGCTGTACCAGCACGCTCGGGACGGGAACGTGGAGCCGCTCCGGGACGCGCTCGGCAGCGACAGCGCGGCCGTCCGCCGCCGCGCCGCCGAGTTCCTCGGCGAGATCGGCGAGGAGAGCGACCAGCCGACGGTCGACGGCCTGCTCCGCGCCGCGACCACCGACGACGACCCGGAGGTCCGCGGGGCCGCCGTCGACGCGCTGGACGCCATCGGCGAGGGGGCGCTCCAACAGCTCCTCGAAGAGCTCACCGGGGGCGGCAACGACGGCGAGGCCGAGTGGGTCACCGCGCGCAAGTTCGCGCGCGCCCTCGAGGCCGACCGCCCGGAGCTCCGCATGGCCGCGGCGAACGCGCTCGGGCGGCTCGACGACGCCAGCGGCCTCCAGCCGCTCGTCGGGGCGCTCGACGACGGGGACGAGCGCGTCCGCCTGCGCGCGGCGCAGGCCTGCGGCACCTTTGCGGACGCGCGGGCCGTCCCCGGGCTCCGGGACGCGCTCGGCGACGAGGACCCGCGCGTGCGCCGCGCCGCGGCGAACGCTCTCGGAGAGATCGGCACCGACGAGGCGCTGTCGCCCCTCCTCGACCTGCTCAGCGACGGCGACGAGTCGATCCGGCGGATCGCGGCCGGCGCGCTCGGGAAGGCGAGCAACCCCGATCCGGTCGAGCCGCTCGCGCGGGCGCTCGGCGACGAGAGCGCGGTCGTCCGCAACGCGGCGGTGTACTCCGTCATCGAACTGCTCTCGAACGTGCCGACCCAGCAGAGCCACGCGGTCCGCGATCAGGTCGTCTCGGAGCTGAAGGAGGCCGACGACGCGACGGTCGTCGAACCGCTCGTCGAGATCCTCACCGACGGGCAGCAGTCCCGCCAGCGCCGGAACGCGGCGTGGATCCTCGGGCGCGTGGCGGACCCGGACGCGTCGACGGCGGTGGAAGCGCTCGCGGACGCGCTCGCGGACGACGACCCGCAGACCGCGCAGTTCGCGGCCACGAGCCTCAAGAGCCTCGGCGGGCCGGTCGTCGAGGACCGTCTGCTCGACAAGCTCGGCCCCGAACACCCGGAGGACGCCCGCGCGAAGGCGGTGTTCGTCCTCGGGCAGATCGGCGGGCAGGAGACGCTGAACCGCCTCGAGGAGTACGCCGACGACGACAGTCAGGCCGTCAGAAAGCGCGTGTTCTCGGCCGTCTCGAAGCTGCGCGCAGGGGGGCCGTAAATGTCCCAAGAGGACAGCGAGTACAAGATCACCGACACCCAAGCGAAGTTCGCGGTCGCGGTCCGCGAGGGGCGCAAGGTGAGCGACGTCTCGTGGACCCCCGGGCGGGTCCTCCTCTCGAACCGGCGGCTCATCCTCGCCGGCAACGACGGGAAGCGGACCGTCCCGCTGTCGAAGCTGGAGCGGCTCGGCGGCCGCCACGACGCGAACCAGACGGTCGCGCGCGTCTCCAACTACGTGAGCTTCGATCTGGGCGAGCAGGTGCTGCTCGTCGCCGCCTCCGACCACGAGTCGTTCGAGCGCGACGTCTACCGCGCGCTGCTCGACCAGAAGACGGTGATGGCGAAACACCCCGCGATCGAGGGGGGCGTCGTCCAGGACACCGAGTGGGAGCAGGCCCGCGTGAAGATCGACGACAACGGGCTCAACGCCGCCCTAGAGCGCGGCGTCTTCGTGAAGTTCGACCTCGACGACATCAGCGGTCTCGACGCGGCGAAACGCACCGTCAACGGCGGCAAAAAGCCCGTCATCGAGGTGTCTCACACCGACGACGAGGGGACGAGCATCGAGACGCACGTCGCGGGCGATCCGAACCGGATGCGGTTCGTCGAGTCGTGGCTGCGGAAGGGCGAGGAGCGCTCCTCGACGAACGTCGACCTCTCCAGCCGCGACCGGGAGGTGCTGATGGCGCTGTACTCCGGCGTCTCGCCGTTCGAGATCCCCTCGTTCCTCGGGATGGAAGTCGACGACGTCGAGGAGACGTTCGAGCGGCTCGTCGAACTCGAAGTGGTCGAGGAGGTCCGGATTCGGCGGGAGGTCGCGCTCAATTCCCGCGGGCGCAACATCGCCAGCGAGGCGATGAACGAGCAGTAGCCGGCGACGCCACTTTTCGATCTGGGGCGGCTCCCGTCGCCGCGTCGAAGCACGCTTAAGTCGATGCCGCGTCGAGTCCGTCCATGAGCTACGAGGCGGTGCTTTTCGACCTCGACAACACGCTGTACCCGTACGATCCCTGTAACGAGGCGGGCAAGCGGGCCGCGCTCAACGCCCTCCGCGAGCGCGGGTACGAACTGGACCGCGAGGCGTTCGACGACCTGTACGCGACCGGCCGCCGCGAGGCGAAACGCGAGACGCGCACCACCGCCGCGTCCCACGACCGGCACGTCTACTTCAAGCGCGGACTGTACCGACACGCCGGCGAGCCGGACGTCGCGGGCGCGCTGGCGGCCGGCGACGCCTACTGGGACGGCTTCGTCGAGGAGATGGCCCTCTGTGCGGGCGTCGAGCCGCTCTTCGACGCGCTCTCGGCGGCGGGGACCGACGTCGCGGTCGTGACCAACCTCACGACGCGAGTCCAGCTGCGCAAGCTCGCGCACCTCGGGATCGACGACCGGCTGGACCTGCTCGTCACCTCCGAGGAGGTCGGCCGCGAGAAGCCGAGCGCGCTCCCGTTCGCGACCGCGCTCGCCGAACTCGACTACCGGCCGTCCGAGGCGCTCGCGGTCGGCGACAACGTCGACGCCGATATCGCCGGCGCGAACGCCGTCGGCACCGACACGGCGCTGTTCGTCGCCGACGGCGACGCGCCCGCCGCGGCGGAGCTCACCGGTCCGCGCCGCCCCGACTATCAACTCGACTCCCTCGCCGACCTGACGGAGGTGGCGGCGTGAGCCGCGACGGCTCCGCGGCCGACGGCGGTCCGGACGCGAACCCCGACCTGCTCCGCGAGGCGCGCGAGGCGGTCGTCGAGAACGCGCCCGCGCTGGCGGCCCTCACGCCCGGCCGGACCGGGAACCTGAGCGTTCGGGAGGGGAACCGCGTCGCCGTCACCCCCACCGGCGTCCCGTACGACTCCTTCGACGCCGTCGACGTGCCCGTGGTCTCGCTGGAGGGCGAGCGGCTGGCCGGGCGGATGGCCCCGTCGAGCGAGGTGCCGATGCACACGGGCATCTACGGGCACGATCGGCCGGGCGCGATCGTCCACACCCACTCGCCGTGGGCGACGACGATGGCGACGCTCGGCCGGAAGCTCCCGCCGATCCACTACATGATCGCCGCGGTGGGCCGGGAGGTGCCGCTGGCCGACTACGCGCCGTACGGGACCGAGGAGCTGGCCGCCAACGTCGTCGCCGCGATGGCCGAGGCCGACTCCGACGCGGCCATCCTCGCGAACCACGGGCTGGTGGTGACCGGTCCCGACGTCGAGACGGCCGTCGAGAACACCCGCCACGTCGAGGACATCTGCCGGCTCTACCTCCGCGCGTCCGCGGTCGGCGAGCCGAACGTCCTCTCCGCCGAGCAGATGGCGACCGTCGAGGAGCGGTTCGAGAGCTACGGCCAGCAGCCGGACGCCGAGTGACCTCCGGCCGCTCCGGCAGTCGGCCGGTTTTATAAATACGCGGCGGGTTACGGGATCGGTATGACAGACACGGAGCCGGCCCCGGCGGTCCGCGAGACCGCCGAGGCGATCGCGACCATGGAGATACGCGGTGCGGCGACCATCGCCTCCGCGGCCGCCGAGGCGCTCGCCGAGCAGGCCGAGGCGGCGGCCGAGGCGGACGCGACCGCGAGCGACCCCGAGGCGTTCCGCGCGTCGCTGCGCGCCGCGGGGCGCACCCTCCGCGAGACGCGGCCGACCGCGGTGTCGCTGCCGAACGCCCTCCGGTACGTCCTCCAGCGGATGGAGGGGGAGACGGTCGACGCGCTCCGGGACAGCGTCGTCGACGCGAGCGACGCGTTCGTCCGCCAGCTCGACCGCGCGCAGGACGACCTCGGGGAGGTCGGCGCGAACCGCCTCGCGGACGGCGACACGGTGATGACGCACTGCCACTCCACCGACGCGCTCGCGTGTATCGAGGCCGCGGTCGAACAGGGGAAGTCGATCTCGGCGGTCGTCAAGGAGACGCGGCCGCGCCAGCAGGGCCACATCACGGCCGAGGCGCTCCGGGAGATGGGCGTCCCCGTCACGCTGATCGTCGACTCGGCGGCGCGGCGGTACCTCGACGAGGTCGACCACGTGGTCGTCGGTGCCGACTCGATCGCCGCGGACGGCGGCGTCATCAACAAGATCGGCACCTCGGGGCTGGCGGTCAACGCCCGCGAGCGCGGCGTCCCGATCATGACCGCGGCCCAGACGATCAAGCTCCACCCGGAGACGCTGACGGGCCACACCGTCGAGATCGAGATGCGCGACGAGGCCGAGGTGATCGAGTCGGAGGCCCGCGAGGCGATCGGCGAGGTAGCGGTCGAGAACCCGGCGTTCGACGTGACGCCGCCGCGGTACATGGACGCGATCGTCACCGAACACGGGCAGTTCCCCCCGGAGAGCATCGTGACGCTGATGCGGGAGCTGTTCGGCGAGGGTGCCGCCGAACCGTGGGCGGAGCAATGAGCGGACGCGACGGCCCCGCGGGCGACGACGCCCCGGACGGCGACGCCGACCGACGCGACCCTCGGGTCGCCGACGGCGGCGCGGACGACGCCGACGACGCGCCAGCCGACGGCGAAGCGGACGAAAACAAGGAGGGCGTCGACGACTGGGACGAGACGGTCGCGGAGTGGGACCGCGAACTCGACGAGTGGGAGGGCGACGACGCGCCCGCCGACGGCGGCGAGGGCGGTGACGGCGGAGCGGGGACCGACGGCGGGGCCGGGACCGACGACGCCGTCGACCCCGAGGTCGACGCCGATCCGGACCTCGGCCCCGAGGAGGGCGCTCGCGTCCCGAAGGTCGTCTCCGCGGGCCACATCAACTGGGACGTGACGATCCACGTCGACAGCCTCCCGGAGCCGGACGGCGAGACCCGGATCGAGCGGCTCGAACAGTCCGGGGGCGGCAGCGCCGCGAACGTCGCGGTCGGCCTCGTCGATCTGGGCGGCCAGTCGGTCGTCTACGGCAGCGTCGGCGGGGACGAGTCGGGGGCGCTGGCGTTGCGGGAGCTGTCGAAGGCCGGGGTCGACCCCGGACAGGTGCTCGTCGACGCCGCCGAGCCGACCTCGGTGAAGTACGTCGTCGTCGACGGGAGCGGGGAGCTGCTCATGCTCGCCAACGACGGCGCGAACGAGTCGTTCTCGGCGGCCGGGCTCGACCGCGACACGCTCGCGGCCGCCGACCACCTCCACCTCACCGGGCAACAGCCCGAGACCGCGGCGGCGCTCGCGACCGCGGCCGCGGAGGCGGGCGCGACCCGGAGCTTCGACCCCGGCCGCCGGGTGGCCGACCGCGAGTTCGACGCCGCGCTCGCGGCGAGCGACGTCCTGTTCCTGAACGACCGCGAGGCCGACGCGCTCGACGCCGAGACCGACGTCGACCCGTGGGAGCCGGACGACCGCGTCGTCGCGATCAAGCTCGGCGGCGAGGGCGCGACGGTCCGCACCCCGCACGGCAGCGTCTCGCACCCGGGGTTCGACGTCGACCCGGTCGACACGACCGGCGCGGGCGACGCCTTCGCGGCCGGGTTCCTCGCCGCCGCGCTGCGGGAGCCGGAGATCACCGGCGACGGGTTCTCGCACGACCCGCGCGACTACCAGGTGCCGATCTTGGTGGCGAACGCCTGCGGTGCCGTCGCGACCGAGTCGGTGACCGCGCGGACCGACCTCTCGTGGGAGCGCGTCCGCGAGACGATGGGCGAGTCGCCGGAGACGGACCTCCTCATCGAGGTCCGCGCCTGACGCGCGCCGTCGAAACCGAACGAGACCGGAGCGCCCGGCGGGTCGTCGTCAGGCCGAACGCCGCCCGCGAGACTACCGGTCGGGAACCCCGTCGCCGTCCCGGACCGTTCCCGTCTCGCCCCAGCCGTCCGTCACCGAGAGCCGGGCCGTCTCGGGGAGCGGGTCGCTCGTGACGCGGAGCAGCGCGGCCGAGTAGGTGACCGCCTCGCCGCAGGCCACGTCCTCGTCTTCGGCCCCCTGAACCGTCGCGTCCGCGACGAGGGTCCCGTCCTCGATTCCGACCCCGTCGAACGCGACCTCGTCGTGGCAGGTGGTCGGGCCGACGGACTCGACGTAGCAGACGACCGACTCCGAGAAGTCGGTCGCCGCGAGGAACTCGCGGGCCGGCTCGGGGGCCTCGTCGAGGATCCGCGTGCCGTCGCCGTTCGCCTCCGTGATCAGCACGCAGATCCCCCGCCGCTGCGTCCGGTCCCACGCCGGGCCGGAGAGCGGTTCGCCGACCTGGTGGACGGCGGTCGCGACCTCGCCGTCGCCCCCGCCGTCGTCACCGCCGTCTCCGTCCGTGTCGTTTCCGGCGTCGGTCGCGTCTCCGTCGTCGGAGCCGTTCCCGCCCGGCACAGGATCGCCGGTTCCGGTACACCCCGCGAGCGCGGCGACGCCCCCGGCGGCGACGCCGTAGATGGCCCTCCGTCGCGTGAACTCGCTCATACCCTGCGGTACGCGGCCGACGTATAAGGGCTTCGTGTACACACAAACAGCCGTCTGAGCGACCGCACCGGGCGGTTACCCCGGCTCGACGGCGGTTACGCCGGCTCGAACAGCGCCTCGATCCCGTCCCGGTCGAGGTCGGCGGCGAGGCCGAGCGCGAGCGCGACCCGCGCCTTCGCGGCCGGGAGGTCCCCGGCGAACGTCACCCCGTGCTCGGCGAGCGTGACGGCTCCACCCGGCGTTCCGTACACCGGTTCCGTCGGTCCGGCCGGGGGACGGCCCGCCACGACCACCGGGACGGAGCCGACCGCCTCGCCGATCGCGTCGCCGAGCGCGCCGGTGACGTTCCCGAGTCCGGTCCCCTCCACGACGACCCCGCCGACGCCCGCGTCGAGCGCGCGTTCGAGCGCGCCCGCGCCGACGCCCGTCCCGGAGTGGATCACCGGGACCTCGGGCACGGCCGCGGCGTCGTCGACCGCGTCCGCGAGGGGGTCGAGCGACACGCCGCGCTCGGGCCTCCGAAGGAGTCGCGATGCGGCGCGGGTGAACGTCGCGACCGGCCCCGCCTCCGGCGAGGTCATCGTCGACAGCGCGTTGCTGTGGCCCTTCACGACGTCGCGGGCCGCGTGGAGTTCGTCGTCGAACGCGACGTGGACCCCGGGCGCGAACCGGTCGTCCGCGGCCGCCCGGACCGCGAGCGCGAGGTTCGCGGGCACGTCGCTGGAGGGTTCATCGAGGCGACGCTGCGCGCCGGTGACGACGACCGGCGCGTCGAGGTCGCTGAGCAGGTCCAGCGCGAACGCGGTGTCCGCGAGGGTGTCCGTCCCGTGCGTGACGACGACGCCGTCCGCGCGCTCCTCGGCGGACTCGCCCGCCTCGCCGGACTCGCTCGGTCCGCCGGCGTCGTCCGGCCCCTCGCCGACCGCGTCGCGCGCGGCGGTCGCGGTCGCGAGCACGTCCTTCCACCGGACGTCGAACCCGGGCTGTGAGCACACCTCTCGGGTAGTCACCCGGGCGTGGTCCGTCACGGCCGGCACCGCCTCCACGAGGTCGGCCCCGGTCTTCTCGGGGGCCGCGCCGTCGTCGCCCGGCTCCGAGGCGATGGTGCCGCCGCAGGCGACGACCGCCACCAGCGGGCGGCCGCCGTCGGCGCGCGCCGCGGAGCGGTCTCGGTCGGTTCGGTCCTCGCGTCGGCCGCAGCGGTCGGTTCCGTTCACACCACTCCCTCACTCCCGACGGACAAATCGGTTGGTGCCGCGGCAGTCGCCCGCCGCGGGCGTCAACGGGGTCGGACCGATTCGCGGCGGTCGGATCGGACCCAAACTGCCGGATCGGTGAAGACACCGAAACAAACGATTAGCGGGGTCTGTAAACATTTAAACCGAATCTGAGGCGGTTTTAAAACGTCCCGGACGGCCGAGAAACGTGGTGAAATTCGCCGAACCCTCGTCGGGCTATATGTGGTCCCCCGTCGTACGGAGGAGTGTCCATGTCAACCCCCGCTCCCACGCAGATCGCCTCCGGCGAACGGCTCGCCGGGCTGATGACCGGCACCGTCAAGGCCGCCGCCTTCTGGGCGGCCATCGCGATTCCCGCCGCGTACCCCGTCCTGCTGTACTCGGGGCTCGACGGCGGCACCGGCCGGCTGTTCGTCGCCCTCCTGTTCGCCAACGCCCTCGCGCTCGCGCTCGGCCACGACTACAAGCGCTGAGGACACCCGTCGAATCGCTCGGCCGACCGACGCCGCGACGCGTGGACGCCGACGCGACGCCCTCCCGCCCTCCGTCTTCTGCCGCCCCTCGCCGACCAGCGTCTCTCTTCCGGGCCACCGTCTGCCGCCTCCGGCCTCGTCCCTCGGCTTCCGCTCTCGAAGCGCTTACCCCCGCCCCGGTCCGACTGCGGATATGAGCGACGAGACTCGCGTCGAGTGGCGCGACTGGGGTCCCGAGGCGTTCGCCGAGGCGGACGAGCGCGACTGCCCGGTGCTGCTCTCGCTGTCGGCCACGTGGTGCGAGGGCTGTCACGAGATGGACGCGACCACCTACGCGGAGCCGCGGATCGCCGCCAACGTCAACGAGGGGTTCGTCCCCGTCCGCGTCGACGTCGACCGCCACCCGCGAGTCCGAGAGCGGTACAACATGGGCGGGTTCCCGACGACCGCCTTCCTCACCCCCGAGGGGGAACTGCTGACCGGCGCGGGGTACCTCGACGTCGACGGCATGCGGCAGGTCCTCGAATCGGTCCGGACGATGTGGGCCGACAAGGGCCGGGACGCGGGGCGGATCCCCCGCGCGCTGAACGCCGACCTCCCGCCCCGCGGCGACCTCACCGACGGGATCGAGAGCCACCTCGCGGGCCAGTTGGAGGCGAAGTACGACGACGAGTACGCCGGCTGGGGAACGGACGCGAAGTTCCCGCTGCCGCGCACCGTCGAGTTCGCGCTGAAGCGCGACCGCGACCGCGCGCTGCGGACGCTCGACGCGGTCCGCGACCACCTCGCCGACGACGTCGCGGGCGGATTCTTCCGGTACGCGGGCACCCGCGACTGGGGCGACGTCGCCTACGAGAAGCCGCTCGACACGAACGCCGCGGTGACCCGCGCGTTCGCGAACGCGTTCCTCTACACCGGCGACGACGCCTACCTCGACCCCGCGCTCGACGCCGTCGGCTTCCTCACCGACGACCTCTGGACGGGCTACGGCGTCGGCGGGAGCCTCGGCCCTGGACTCGGCCGGGCGTACTACGCGGCCCCGGCCGAGGACCGCGCGGACCTGGACGAACCGCGCCGCGACCTCACCGTCTTCGCCGGCGGCAACGCGCTCGCCGCGGACGCGCTGCTCGCGGTCGCCGCGTACACCGACGACGAGCGCGCCCGCGAGTACGCCGACCGGATCCTCGACGGCCTCGAACGCGACCTGATCGACGCCGAGAGCGGCGAGGTGACCCACTACCGCGGCAGCGACGAGGCCGGCGAGTCGGACCTGCTCGAAGACGCCGCCCGCGTCGTCGGCGCGTACGTCCGCGCCGCCGGCGTGCGGGGCGAGGGGGTCGACGTCGCCCGCGCGGTCGCGGACCGAGCGATCGACGAACTCCGCGTCGACGGCTCGTTCGTCGACGGCCCGCGCTCGGGGTCGGGGCTGCTCGACCGGTCGTTCCGGCCGCTCGACGCCAACGTGGAACTGGCGACGGCGCTGGCCGATCTCGCGGCGCTCACCGGCGATGACCGCTACCGCGAGGTCGCCCGCGAGACGGCCGAGGCGTTCGCCGGCGCGACCGAGCGGCTCAGCGTTCAGGTGGCCGGCTACGGGAGCCTCGCCGCCCGCCTCCGCCGCGGAACGACCGTCATCGCGGTCGGGACCGAACCGGGCAGCGACCTCCACCGCGCCGCGTGGCGGGTCGCGGACCACGAGAAGGTGGTCGCGCCGAACGCCCACGAGGACGGCGCGCCCGCGCCGCGGTCGGTCCCGGCGGGCACCGCGGTCGTCCTCGCGGGCGACGACGCCTCCGATCCGGCGGAAACGCCGGACGAGTTGATGGACCGCGTCGGCGACGTGCTGGCCTGACGCTCCGCCACGCTCCCGGCGCGGCGCGTCGCCGGATCGGGAGCGACGCGTCGTCGAATCGGCGACGCCCCGCGTCGTTCCCGCCCGGCGCGCTCGCGCGGATCGTAAACGTGCGACGCGTTTATACGGGTGCCGCGGCATCCCCGGGTATGGCATCTCTCCGCGACCTGGGGCTCTCCGAGTACGAGGCCCGGGCGTACCGCGCGCTCCTCCGGACCGGGCCGACCACCGCGAAGGACCTCTCCCGGGCGAGCGAGGTCCCCATGGGCCGGATCTACGACGTGCTCAACAGCTTGGAGCAGCACAGCTTAGTCCGCAGTCAGGCCGCGAGCCGCCCGAAGAAGTACGTCGCGGTCGAGCCGGACGCCGCGCTCGACCGCCTGCTCGACGAGAAGAAACAGGAGCTTCAGACGCAGGCCGAACAGTACGAGTCGGTGGTCGACGATCTGTCCGCCGAACTCGACGCCGGCGAGCCGGTCGACGGCCAGTTCTGGACCGCGGCCGTCGGCGCGGAGGAGGCGACGGACCTCCTCTTAGAGCGGATCGCCGCCGCGGAGCGCCGCGTCGTCGTGGTGGCCGGTGCGCCCGCGACCGGGTTCGACCTCGGCACGATCGGCGAGCGCGTGACGGCGGAGCTGGAGTCGGCGCTCGAACGCGGCGTGGAGATCCGCGTACTGCTGTCGCCGGAGACGGTGGACGCGCTCCCGCGGAGCGTCGGCCGGCGGTACACGTCGGAACTGGCCGAGGAGGACGGCTTCGAGGTCCGGACGACCCCCGGCGTCGACGGGACGTTCAACGTGTTCGACGAGATCGAGGTGTGTATCGAGGTGCCCCACCCGCTCTCGGCCGACGAGCCGTTCGCGATGATCGACGTGAAGGACATCGAGTTCGCGACGAGCGTCAAAGAGCAGTTCGAGCCGCGCTGGGCGGAGGCGGAGCCGCTGACGTTCGGGTGAGCGGTCCGCGACGATAGCTTATAAACGACGGTACGGCGGCGCGTGCCGACGAGCGCCCGCTTGGGCGCGAGTCGCACGCGCGAGGGAGTCAGTCGCCGGAGCGGAGCGACGGCGACTGACGAGGCTGGGGAGGTGTGAGGCGCTGTGCGGTTGCGGGGGCGGGACTCGAAGGGGCAGCCGCGAGGGCGAAGCACGCCGACGTAAGCACCGCAGCGAAGGAGCGGCAGCGACTGAGCGAGGCGCACAACGAGGCGCGCGAGCCCTCGCGGCTGGGGCTTCGGCGGTCTCGGTCAGGGGTCGATCACGACGTGGTTGGATACGTACAGCCGAGCGGCTGGGGCTTCGGCGAGGTCCATCGCAGCGCCGCTAACTACTTATAAAGGGTTGCCAGCGACACCCGGACTCATGTAAAAAGCCCCAGCGACCGCGCCCACACGCACTTATCGGTCGAGTTCGTCCCGCAGGTCGCCCAGCCGGACCTCGCGTTCGGCGTGGGCGTTGTGCTGGTGGATCGACTCGTCGTTCGACTGTTTCATGTGGACCACGGCGTCGTCGGAGAGGTGCGGGAACTCGTCGACGGTTCCCTCGGCGAGCGCGCGGACGCAGTCCTCGACGAACTTCGCGTCCGCGTGGGCCTCGTAGGTCATGTGGTCCTCGTCGGGCCGCTTCGCCATGTTGTAGATGCGCGCGCTCATCGAGTCGCGGGCGACGTCGATCACGTCTCGGAGGTCGACGTCGGGATGACCGTCGGTCGTGATCGTCAGCGTCGCGTGCCCGCGCTGGGAGTGACCCGGCTGCGGGACGGCCTCTAGGAACTCCTCGGTCGTCTCCTCGTCGACGCCGAGCTGGGCGAGCTTGTCGCGGGCCCGCGACTCGCTCATCCCCTGCGAGCAGGGACAGACGGTCATGCCGGTGACCTCCGCGCCGATCTCCTCTCGCGTCCCGTCCTCGGTGGCGGTCGCGCTGGCGACGATCGTCGCCGTGCTCTGCGTCTCGATGCCGGACGCCGGCGTATCCTCACGGGTGACGAGCTCCGCCGTCATCGACACCTCGGCGGTGGTGGTATAGTCGTGCTTCTCGAGGAGTCGTTCGGCGGCGTCGCCGCAGACGTCCTCGACGCGGTACGCCTCCTCGCGAGTGATGTCTTCGAGGATCTCGTCGACCGTGGCGAGATTCCGCGACATGTCGATCCCCTTTCGGCCGCTGGGGAGGTCGACAAACACCTCGAACTCCGCCATGAGAACGATGGGTCGCTTGTCGCCCCGCGCCAGCTTGACGAGCTTCTCCACGCCGGTGACGCCGACCTGCGACAGCCCGACGGTGACGTCGGGCGCGGACGCCTGTACGTCCGGCAGCTGATGACTCATTACGAACATGATAGGGACTCCCGGGATTAGCCCTTTCGGAAGGGGGAGGTCCGTCTGGTAGTTGCGCGCGTGCGAGCCGGCGCGCGTGAGGGGCCTCCGCGCGTGACGGCCGTCCGCGACTGTCACGTGTGTGAGCCGCACACGCTCTGCGGCCCGTAACGCACGATTTATAACGGCGGCAGCGGAAGACATCTCAAGACCATGCCGAGTTCCAATGGGCCGCAGAAGGCGACTCGCGACAAGCTCTCGAACAAACCCCGCAACCGCGGCACCTCTCCGCCGCAGCGAGCGATTCAGGAGTTCGACGAGGGGTCGCAGGTCCACCTCAAGATCGACCCGAGCGTCCCCAAGGGACGTTTCCACCCGCGCTTCGACGGCCGGACGGGCACCGTCGTCGGCAAGCAGGGGTCGGCGTTCAAGGTGGAGATCCCGGACGGCGGCAAGACGAAGACGCTCATCGTCACCGCCGCCCACATGCGCGCCCAGCAGAACTGAGATGACGATCTTCAAAGAGAAGCTCGACGAGGAGTACGTCACCGTCTCCGAGGCGAAGGAGATCCTCGTGGAGATCGAAGACGAGCGCGCGGCCGACGAGGACCGTGACCTCCGCTACGAGCTGGCGCGCGCGATCGAGCACGTCAACCGGTTCGCGGACCTCGACGCCGACGAGTCCCGCGAGCTGGTCGAGGAGCTGACGGAGCTCGACCAGATCGACGTGCCGACCGCCGTGAAGATCACGGACCTGCTCCCGGAGGACCGCACCGAGCTCCGCTCGGTGTTCGCTCAGGAGCGCTACTCGCTCGACGGCGAGGAGCTCGACGAGATCCTCGACGTCGTCGCGAAGTACGCCTGACCGCGGACCGCCCCGTCCCCCGGCCACCCCGTTTTCGGCCGTCCGGTTTTCCGGCCGCGTGCTCCGCGGCGGTTCCGCGCGTTCGACCCGTCTCGTTCGAGCGAGCGCCCGCTCTCGCCAGCGGTTTTTTCACCGCTCGGAGCGATAAACGATACATGGACCACGCCGACGGCGACGGGACGCCGGGCGACGATCGAGACGGGGGTGACGACGCCGCGGACGCCGGAGCGGACGGCGTCGACGACGGCGGTCCCACCGCCGTCCTGCTCGACGTGCTGCCGAACGGCCGCCCGGACGACGACCGCCCGCAGTCGCGCAAGTCGCCGGTGGCGTACGGACTCGGGGACGCCTCGTTCGCGCTGTACGAGTTGTCGCTCGACGGCGACGCGGACGTCTCGGTCGGCGACCGGATCGCGCTCGACGGTTCCGCGGTCGGCCGGTACCGCGAGGTGTCGTTCGACGACCTCACCCGGAACGCGGCCGCGGAGATCGAGTACGCGGTCGAGGCGATCGTCGAGGCCGACGAGGAGCGGTTCGTCGACTTCTACAACGAGGCGGGCCCGATCACGCTCCGGCTCCACCAGCTGAACCTGCTGCCGGGGATCGGCAAGAAGCTGCGGAACGATCTGTTGGACGAGCGGAAGCGCGGCCCGTTCGAGGGCTTCGACGACGTCGAGGAGCGCATCGCCGGCCTCCACCGCCCCCGGGAGGTAATCTTAGAACGGATCGTCGAGGAGATCCGCGAGTCCGACCTGAAGTACCGGACGTTCGTCGGCCGCGAGGAGTGAGTCGGGCCGCTGTTTTCCGTCAGTTCTGACGGTTCCGGCGGTCGCATCGCTCCCGAAGGGTTCGCGGACGTCGACCGCGACCCGCCGTAGCGTCCCGGAAACGAGACTTTTACCCGAACTCCGCGTGTATCGCGGCCATGACCGACTCATCGACGGGTGAAGACGCCGCGTACGGGGACCGCGACCCCGACGCGCTCGCGAGGCGGGCCGGCTCGCGCGCCGACCCCGACCGCGACCAGCACTTCCTCGTCGACGACCGGGTCCTCGACCGGATCCCCGGCTACCTCCCGGACGACGCCGACCGAAGCCGTCTCTTGGAGATCGGCGGCGGCGCGGGCGCGCTCACGGACCGCCTGCTGGCGGCGGCGACCGCTCCTTCGACCGCCGGTGCGACCGCCGACACGGCCGCGGACGTGACTGGCGACACGGCCGCTGACGCGGCGGCCGAACCGGGGAACGTGACAGTGATCGAGCGTGACGCGGCCTTCGCCGACTTCCTCCGCGAGGAGTTCGCGACCGCGATCGCGGACGGCCTGCTCGACGTGGTGGAGGGCGACGCGCTCGACGTCGACCTCCCGCCCTTTACCGCCTGCGTCGCGAACCTCCCGTACGGCGTCTCCTCGGAGATCGCCTTCCGGCTGCTCCCCGAGAAGAAGCCGCTCGTGTTGATGTTCCAGGCGGAGTTCGCCGAGCGCATGGTGGCGTCGGCCGGCGAGTCCGAGTACGGCCGGCTCTCGGTCTCCGCGCAGCACTACGCCGACGTGGAGATCGTCGAGCGCGTCCCGAAGGAGGCGTTCGACCCGCAGCCGGCCGTCGAGAGCGCGGTCGTGCGCTGTACCCCTCGCGACCCCGACTACGCCGTCGGCGACGAGGCGTTCTTCCTCCGGTTCGTGAAGGCGCTTTTC
>NZ_AOJD01000073.1 GCF_000337415.1 Halorubrum tebenquichense DSM 14210
GTGCTGGCGGTTCGGTTCCTCACGGGCCGCCTGAAGCGCGGGGACGAGGCGCTCTCCTCCACCTATCGCCTGCTGCTCTCGGCGGCGGTCGGCGTCGCCACCGCGCTGGGCGCGATCGCGCTGATCGCGGTGTGGGACCGGAGCGGCGCGCTCTTCGAGACCGTCCGGTCGGCGCTGAGCGCCGACCAGCTGTCGAACGTCGTCCTCGCCGTGATCCTCCTCGCGATCGCGTACGCGCTCACGGACTTCCTCGGCGGCGTCGTCCGCGAGATCGGTTCGGAGAGCGCGTCGATCTCCAAACACCAGCAGGAGGTGATACTCCGCATCACGCAGCTGACGGTCTACACCGCCGCCTCGGTCTCCGTCGTCGGCCTGTTCACCGACAACGTCGGCAGCCTCCTCGTCGGCGCGGGGTTCCTCGGGATCGTGGTCGGGATGGCGGCGCGACAGACGCTCGGCGCGGTGCTGGCCGGCTTCGTGCTGATGTTCTCCCGGCCGTTCGAGGTGGGCGACTGGGTCGAGGTCGGCGACCACGAGGGGACGGTGACGGAGATATCGATCATGAGCACGCGGCTGCGCTCGTTCGACGGCGAGGTGATCACGATGCCGAACGACACCGTCCGGTCGGGGTCGATCGTCGACCGCTCCCGGCGGAACCGCCTGCGGATCGAAGTCGAGGTCGGGGTCGACTACGACGCCGACGTCGAGCGCGCGGCCGCGGTCGTCGAGGAGGCGGTCGCGGGCGTCGAGGACGTCGCCGAGATGCCCGAGCCGAACGCGGTGACGAAGCGCTTCGACGACTCGGCGGTCGTGTTGGGGCTCCGCTACTGGATACGCAACCCCAGCATGCGGAAGCGCTGGCGGACCCAGACGGCCGCGATGAACGCGATGAAGGACGCGCTCGAAGCCGAGGGGATCGCCATCCCGTTCCCGCAGCAGACGCTCTCCGCGCGGTCGGACGACGCCACCGGCCCGCGACTGGACGCGTCGGTCGAGGGCCGGGCCGCGACGCGCGGCGGGTCCGGTTCGGACGGTCGCGGCCCAGATTCCGGCGACGAGGGTGGCGATGCCGGCGAGGGCGACACCGCCGGGTCGGGTGAGTCCGACAGATGACCGAAGACGAGCCCGACGACCTCGCGGAGCGGCGCGGCCTCGACGACGCCGTCGTCTACCAGCCCGCCGAGGACTCCGGTCTGCTCGCGGAGGCGGCGGTCGCGGAGGCGCACGGGCGCGTCCTGGAAGTCGGCACGGGATCCGGGTGGGTCGCCCAGCGGATCGCCGAGGAGCGCGGCCTCGACACCGTCGGCAGCGACCTCAACCCCCACGCGGCGCGACAGGCCCGCGAGCGCGGCGTCGAGGGGGTCGTCGCCGACCTCCTCGCCCCGTTCCGGGCGGACGCGTTCGACACGGTGTGTTTCAACCCGCCGTACCTGCCGACGGACCCCGACAACGAGTGGGACGACTGGATGGAACACGCGCTCTCGGGCGGCGAGTCGGGCCGCGCGCTCATCGAGCCGTTCCTCGACGACGTGGGCCGCGTCCTCGCGCCCGGCGGCGTGGTCCTGCTCTTGGTCTCCTCGCTCACCGGCTACGACGAGGTGCTGGCGCTGGCCGAGGACGCCGGGTTCTCGCCCGAACCGGTCGTCGAGGAGTCGTTCCCCTTCGAGACGCTCACGGTGCTGGCGCTGCGGCGGACGTCGCTCGCGCCGCGGTGAATTACTCCAGGACATAACATATATTAGCAAATATTATACGGTGGCATATCGAACCAACGGTGATGACTGAACGAGTCGCGGCCACGCCGGGGTTGTATCCGCTCCCCGACTGGGCGAAAGAGACGCTCTCGGACCTGAAGGGCCACCAGAAGGGTGACCTCCTGAGCGGCGACGAGAGCGAGGCGATCGTCGGGGAGTACGCCGAGGTGCGCGCCGAGTACGTCGACGACCAACTCGACGCCGGCCTGGATCTGGTCACCGAGGGGCAGGGGCGCTGGGACGACATGATCGCGCACCCGCTCACGCTCCACGACGCCGTCGAGACCGGCGGCATCGTGCGGTACTACGACAACAACAACTTCTACCGCGACCCCCGGGTCGTCGACGACCTCGGCTTCTCGGGCGACGTGGCGCGCGAGTTGGAGCGGGCGAGCGACCTGCTCGCCGACGCCGACGGCGCTGCGGACGCGTCGCTCGCGGCGACGCTCCCCGGCCCGTACTCGCTCGCGCGGCTGGCGACCGACGAGCAGTACGGCGACGAGGCGGAGTTCCAGGCCGCGATCGCCGAGTTCCTCGCGGGCGAGGTTGAGGCGTTCCCGGCCCACGAGACGCTGTTCCTCGTCGAGCCGTCGCTCGTCACGAACCCGCCCGCGGAGGGCGAGGAGTCGACCGCGACCGACGCCATCGCGACCGTCGCCGACGCGACCGACGCCGACGTGGTCGTCCAGACCTCGTACGGCGCGCTCGGCGAGAAGCTGTACGCCCACCTCGTCGACGAGGCGGGCGCGGACGCGCTCGGGCTCGACCTGGTCGCCGGCGACCGCGACGACACCGTCTACAACGTCCAGGAGTTCGGCGCGACCGACTCGCTCGCGCTGGGCATCGTCGACGGGCAGAACACGCTCGTCGAGGAGCCGGAGACGGTCGCGGAGCGCGTCGAGTGGTTCGAGTCGCAGATCCCCAACGAGGCGTTCGACCGCACCTACCTGACGCCGAACACCGAGCTGTTCTACCTGCCGACCAACAAGTACCGCGCGAAGCTGAACGCGCTCGCCGCCGCCACGGAGGTGCTCGACTGATGGCCCGAAACCCCGCCGCCAACCGCGACCAGTTCCGCCCCGACGACCACCCGAACGACGCGTTCCTGCTCTCGACGGTCGTCGGCTCGTACCCGAAGCCGAAGTGGCTCAACCGCGCGGACGAGCTCGTCGACGACCCGGACTCGAAGTTCGACGCCTCGGACCTCGAAGAGGCTCACGACGACGCCTGCCGGCTCATCACTCACGAGCACGAGCGCGCCGGGCTGGACACGGTCGTCGACGGCGAGATGCGCCGCAACGAGATGGTGGAGTTCTTCGCCGACCGCATCGACGGTTACGAGTTCAACGGTCCCGTGAAGGTGTGGGGCCACAACTACTTCGACAAGCCCTCGGTCGTCGAGGAGGTCGAGTACGACGAGCCGTGGCTCGTCGACGAGTTCGAGTTCACCGCCGGCGTCGCGGAACGCCCGGTCAAGGTCCCGATCACGGGGCCGTACACCCTCGGCTTCTGGGCGTTCAACGAGGCGTACCCCTCCACCGAGGAGCTGGTGTACGACCTCGCGGACCTCGTCAACGAGGAGGTCGAGAAGCTGGTCGAGGCCGGCGCGCGCTACATCCAGATCGACGAGCCGGCGCTGGCGACGACCCCGGAGGACCACGCCATCGTCGGCGAGGCGCTCGAACGCATCGCCGCCGGCATCCCCGAGGAGGTCCGGATCGGCCTCCACGTCTGTTACGGCGACTACTCGCGGGTGTACCCCGAGATCAACGACTACCCGATCGACGAGTTCGACATCGAGCTCTCGAACGGCGACTACGAGCAGATCCCCGTGCTCGAAGAGCCCGAGCTCGAACCGGACCTCGCGCTCGGCGTCGTCGACGCCCACACCGCCGAGGTGGAGTCGGTCGCGGAGATCAAACGCAACATCCGGCAGGGCCTCCGCGTCGTCCCGCCGGAGAAGCTCACGATATCGCCCGACTGCGGCCTGAAGCTGCTCCCGCGCGAGGTCGCGTACGGCAAGACCGAGAACATGGTGACCGCGGTCCGCGAGATCGAAGCCGAGATCGACGCCGGCGAGATCGACCTCGACGACCCGCTCGCCGACGACTGACGCGGCGTTTTCGGCAGTTTATTTTCAGCATCTCTCACTCTGAGATATCTGCTGGAAGGCGCTTGCTTACCTGTTGAGAAAGTGGCTGGCAATGGGCCATCCCACGGCAAACCAAGCGGAAATGAACATTATTGCGTATACGGATACTCCATAGAGAACATTTCCACTCCCACCGATCTGTAAGGCAATACCCCCGAGAAGATAAGCTATAACAGCGAGATACCATTCCGTCAGATCCATATATTATCTTCTGGAGTTGTACTTATGATTTTTTCTGTAGTTAGCACTCTGTAATTCGCCTATATTGAACGATCGGGATCTCGAAACGGACCAACCGGAGCGTAACGGGGTCATCTCCCCGACGACGCCATTTATAAGCATACACCGCTCCCACCGCCCCCATGGAGATCGGTCTCACCGTCGGCGACGACCTCGATCGGCTCGCGGCGTCGCCGGCGCGGTTCGAGTTCTGCGAGCTCGGGATCGGCGAGCCGACGCTCGTCCCCGGCGAAATCGACCCTGACCGACTGCGCGACGCGCTCGCCGGCCGCGACCTGCTCGTCCACCTCCCGTACGGCCAGCGGCTGGCGACGTACGTCCCCGAGGTCAACGACGCCATCGTCGACTACCAGCGCCGCCTGTTAAACGCGGCCGGCGACCTCGGCGCGGAGAAGGCGGTCCTCCACGCCACCTCCGCCGACCGCGACGACGTCGAGTTCCGGGAGGTCGCCGCCGACCAGCTCCGCCGGGTCGCCGACGCCGGCCGCGAGGCGGGCGTCGAGGTCGTCGTCGAGAACGTCGGTCACCAGCACGCGGGGCTCCAGCTCTCCGTCCTCGGCGAGATAGCCCGGGAGACGGACACCCCGATCTGCTTCGACCTCGGGCACGCGTACATGGAGGGCGGGAACAAGGCGATAAAGCGGTTCCTCCGGAGCCACGGCGACCGGATCTCGCACCTCCACTGTCACGACGTGCGCCGCCGCGGCGACACGCACCTCCCGGTGGGGGCCGGCGAGGTCGACTACGACCTCGTCGCGTCCGAGCTCTCCGGATTCGACGGGACGGTCGCGCTGGAGGTGTTCACCGACGACGAGACGCTGCTCCTCGACTCGGGAGAGCGCGTCGCCGACCGGTTCGGCGCGTCCGTCTGAGACCGCGGCTCAGTTCGCCGGCTCGTCGGGGCTCTCGTCGCCTGCGTCGCCCGAGGGGTCCGCCTCGTCGCCCGTGTTCGCGTCGTCCGCCGCCGAATCGTCGTCAGTTCCCGCGTCTTCGTCCGCCGCCGCGTCGTCGGCCGCGGCCGCCGCCCGGGTTTCGTCCATCTGTCGCTTTATCGACTCCAACTCGGACTCCACGTCGACCTCCGGAGCGTCGGAGTCGGTCGCGGTCTCCGAACCGGAAGGTTCTCGCTCGTCTCCCTCGCCGGGCTCGGTCACGTCGATCCGGACCGGACTCTCGTCGTCGTCGGCCCGTCGGTCCGTCTCGTCCCGCCCTCCGTCGTCTCGGTCCCGGCTCCGGTCGCGCCCGGTCCGTCGGTCGCGGGCGGCGTCCGCCTCCCGGCGTCCCTCGTCGATCCGGGCCTCGATCTCCGCGGTGAGGTCGCGGGCGTCGGCGATGATCGAGCGCGAGGCGGCCTCCTCGGGGAGGTCGGCCTCCGAGAGCGCGGTCCGAAGCTCCGAGAGCGACCGCGAGAGGCCGGCGCTCGCGCCGTCGCGCACGTCCGCGAGGCGGTCGCTCGCCTCCCCCGCCCCCTCGGCGACGCTCCGACCGGGGTCGGCGAGCCGGAGAGTGCCCTGAAGCAGTTCGAGCGACTTGATCGTCGTCTCCAACAGCGCGATGAGCGTCGGGATGGTGTACTGCTCGGTGAACCGGACCAGCTCCGAGAGGCGGGGCGGCCGCGGGGGGCCCCGGCGGTCGCGCTCGGTCTCCCGGAGGTCGGCCCGGAGCTCGCTCAACACGTCCTCCAGCTCGTCGAGCCGCTCTTCGAGGTCGTCGTCGCGCGGGTCGCGGGAACTCATGTCGTCCGCTACGGCCCGCGCGGATAAAAAGCCCGGCAGCGCGCCGCGCCCGGTCGGAACCGGGGCCGCGGACCGCCGTCAGAAGCCCTCTCGCAGGAACGTCCGCCGCGGCGGACAGAGGTCGGCGAGGTCGTCCGCGAGCGCCGGATCGCGGTCGTCCCCACCCTCGTCGCCGACGTCGAACGCGGCGTGCGCTCGGAGGTCCACCACCCCGCGGTACCCCGCGTACAGTTGGGAGAGCGCGCCGATTCCCGCGGTCACGTCGGGGTCGCCGGCCGAGTCGGCGTCGATCCGTTCGGCGTCGACCGCGCCGCCCGCGACGGTCACGCGGATCGGTCGGTCGTGCCAGTCCACGAGGGGGTCGTCGACCGCGAGCGTGAACGCGGTCTCCAGGTCGGGGTCGGGCGAGAGCCCTTCCAGCGCCGCGGGGGCGTCGACGAGCCGGAACATGGGCCCGGTCCGGACCTCCTCCGTGACCGCGCGCGGGTCGGCGACGCGGTCGAGGACGCTCACGTCGACGGGAAGCCGGAGCCGCACGCGTTCGACCTGTGAGTCGTGGTCGCGACAGAACCGGAACACGCGGTCCCACGCCGCCGGGTCGGCGACGGCGGCGTCGGAGACGACCATCGCCCGGCCGTCGCCGTCGTCGCGCTCCTCGAACGTGTACGACAGGAGCGCGCGGAGGCTTCCGTCGCGCTCGAAGCCGTAGACGAACGGGTCGGTCTTCCACCCGCGCAGGGTCCGCTCGCGCCACCACGCCTCGGTCCGCGCCATCGTGAAGTCGCGACGGTCGGCGGTCGCGGCGAGGAGGTCGGCGGCCGCGTCGTAGTCGTCGGCGTCGAGCCGGCGGAACTCGCCCGCGTCACCGGCGTCGTCGTCTCCGCCGTCGCTCCCGTCGGCCGCGAACGACAGCTGCTCGGGCGGGGCTTTCACCCACCGGTACCGGCTCACGGTCCGCCAGCCGTACCGCCGGTAGAAGGCGTACTCGAAGGGCCACAACACGGAGAAGTCGACCCGGTCGTCGCGGTACTCGGTCAGCGACTCGCGGAGGAGGCGCTCGATGTGTCCCCGTCGCCGGTGTTCGGGCGGAGAGGCGACCGCGGAGAGGCCGGCCGCGTCGCGGTCGCGGCCCCGGATCCGGAGCGCGAAGTCGTGGTGTCCGCACACCGCCACCGGGTCCTCCCCGTCGAAGAGCCCGCGGTACGCCGCGAGGTGTTCGCGGTCGTCGTCGTCGGCCTCGGGGTCGTACGGTCCGTCCTCGGGCGAGAACGCGTACCGCATGAACGCGCGGAACTCGTCGTCGCGCTCCTCGGGGAAGGGCCGGTAGTCGAGGTCGTCCATACGCCGTCGCCGCCCGGAACGCCGATAAGTCTTCCCGGTGCCCGCGTGTGGTTCTCACTCGTTTTCGCTCCGGGGTCCGACCGAAGGCGGCGCGGGCTCAGTCGAACCGTCCGCGGCGGTACTGGACCGGCCAGTCGGCCTCCTCGCCGAGTTCGTGGGCGGCCTCCAGCGGCCAGTACGGGTGCCGGAGCATCTCGCGGCCGAGCGCGACGAGGTCGGCCCGCTCGTTCCTAACCAGCGCGTCGGCGTGGGTCGGCTCCGTGATCCCGCCGACGGCGGCGACGGGCACGTCGGTCCCCTCGCGGATCGCCTCGGCGTAGGGGACCTGATACCCCGGCCCCGCGCTGGGGATCTCCTGGTCGGGGTGGATCCCGCCGCCGGAGACGTCGATCAGGTCGGCCCCGGCCTCGGCGAGGAGAGGGGCCAGCCGGACCGAGTCGTCCACGTCCCACGAGTCGCGGTCGGGGAGCCAGTCCGTCGCGGAGATGCGGACGAAGACGGGCTTCCCGTCGGGCCAGACCTCGCGGACGGCCTCGACGACCTCGCGCAGGAGCCGGGTGCGGTCCTCGAAGCTCCCGCCGTACTCGTCGTCCCGGTCGTTGGTGACCGGCGAGAGGAACTGGTGGAGCAGGTAGCCGTGGGCCGCGTGGACCTCCGCCACCTCGAAGCCGACCTCCACCGCGCGCTCCGCGGCGGCCGCGAACGACTCGATCACCTCGTCGATCCCCTCGGCGTCCAGCCGGCGGGTGTCGGTCAGGTCGCCCGCGTCGACGCTCGGGTGCGGGTACGGCTCGTCGGTCGCGGAGACGGTCTCCCACCCGTCCGGCTCGTCGGCGGGGATGGGGTCGCTCCCTTCCGCCGGCGGGCGGTGCGAGGCCTTCCGCCCGGCGTGGGCCAGCTGGATCCCCGGGGTCGCGCCCTGCGACCGCACGAACTCGACGGTCGGTTCGATCGCCTCGGCGTGCTCGTCGGACCAGATCCCGAGGCAGTCCGGGGTGATCCGTCCCTCGGGCGCGACCGCCGTCGCCTCGGTCATCACGACCCCGGCACCGCCGGCGGCCCGGGAGCCGAGATGGACGCGGTGCCAGTCGTTCGCCAGCCCGTCGTCGGCGGAGTACTGGCACATCGGCGACAGCATGACGCGGTTCCGGAACTCCGTGTCGCGCAGCGTGAGCGGCGTAAATAGGGTGTCGGTCACGGGCGGGCGAACGATCGCCGGGCCGTAAGTCTCTCCGATCCCCCGCCCGGATCGCCGCGTCCGGTTTAGGCCGACCGAAATCTATATGTCCGCCCCTCTCTGACCGGGTAGTAATGACAACGGGAGACCGGATCGAGCGGGACGTCGAGTCGGCGGCCGACGAACGGCCGACGGTCGCCGCGACCCGCTGTTCGCAAGAGCGGACCGTCTTCACCGAACAGGGCAACACCGACGCGTGGATCGCGACCGACCTCACGGTCGAACTGGAACGGTAGCGTTCTCCTCCGTCGAACCGCTCCGCTGACTCGCTGAGTCTCTCCGCCGACTACGCCGACTCCGCCGGGCCGCGGCCGCTCCGCGTCCGCCGCTCGGCGGCGTCGCTCCTCACTCCTCGGAGCGCAGCGTCGCTTCCGGCGACCCGTCTGTCTGCGGCGTCGACGCGACCTCCGCGCGTCCCTCTCTCGGCCGCGCGTCTCCTCCCTGCTCCCCCTCGCGGTCGCGGCGGTCCTCGACGAGCGCGCGGATCCGGTCGAGGATCGCGTCGTACCGACCTCGGTCGGAGCCCTTCTCGAAGTACGCGTCCGCGCCGGCACCGAACGCCGCCGCCTCCTCCTCCTCGCTCGGGCACGTGGTGTAGAACACGACCGGAAGCCCGGGGTCCGCCTCGCGCAGCCGTTCGGCGAGTTCCACCCCGGACCCGTCCGTGAGGCGCTGTTCCGTCACGACGCAGTCGACCGCGACCCGTTCGCCGTCGATGCCGACGCCCGCCTCGACGGCGTCGAGCGCGTCCCCGGCGCGGTCAACGGAACGGATCCGGACGCGGTCGGTGAGACGCCGCGCGAACGCCTCCAGCAGTTCCGTGGAGCGGGCGTTCGGCTCGACGTGGAGGACGGTGATCGGCTCTCGGTCGGCGGGCGATTCGGATCGGTCGGCGGCTGCGTTCGAGTCCGCGGGCGCGTCGGACGGTGAGTGGTCGGTCATGTGTTGTGGTGGCGGGCGACGACTCTGCGAGAAGCGACTTACTACGAAAGTTGTGATATTTCGTCATGTCCTGTTCAGGCCGTCACGGGTATAACCATTGCGCGATCACCGTTGTCACGGCTCTCAGAGCCGATTATTCGGTGATACAACGAGAAAATCGCCGGACGCCGGGCGGTCGGTAGCGGAAATTCGATCCGGTAACTCGGTCGCGGGAGATCGCTCGCCGGCGGGCCGGGCTCGGTCGTTGCCGTCTACGCGAACAGGTCGCGAGCCTCGCGGACCGCGTCGACGAGCGCGTCGACCTCCTCGACGGTGTTGTAGAAGTAGAAGGAGGCGCGCGCCGAGGCGGCGACGCCCATCTCGTCGTGGAGCGGCTGCGTACAGTGGTCGCCGGCGCGGATCGCGACGCCGTAGTCGTTGAGGATGCTGGAGAGGTCGTGGGCGTGGACGCCGTCGACATTGAACGCGACGAGTCCGCCGCGGTCGTCGCCCGGCGGCCCGTAGATCTCGACCCCGCCGAGCGCTTCCAGTTCGTCGTAGGCGTACTCGGCCAGCAGGTCCTCGTGGGCCTCGATCCGGTCCATTCCGATCTCATCGAGGTACTCGATCGCGGCCGCGAGACCGATTCCCTGCGCGATGGAGGGCGTCCCGGCCTCGAACTTCCACGGGAGGTCCTCCCACGTGGAGTCCTCGAAGGAGACGCGCCGGATCATGTCGCCGCCGTAGAGGTACGGCTGCATCTCGTCTAGGATCTCCTCGCGGCCGTACAGCGCGCCGATCCCGGTCGGCCCGCACATCTTGTGACCGGAGAACGCGAGGAAGTCGACGCCGAGTTCTCCGACGTCGACCGGGCGGGTGGGGACCGACTGCGCGGCGTCCGCGAAGATCAGCGAGTCGTGGTCGTGCGCCAGGTCGGCCAGTTCGCCGATCGGGTTCACGGTGCCGAGCGTGTTCGAGACGTGGACGACCGACACCATCTCGGTGTCGTCGTCGACGAGCTCCGCGGCGTGGTCCATGTCCAGCCGCCCCTCGTCGGTCACGTCGATGAAGCGCACGTCGGCACCGGTCCGCTTGCCGATCTGCTGCCAGGTGACGAGCGAGGCGTGGTGTTCCATCTCGGAGAGGACGACGTTGTCGCCCTGGCCGAGTTCTTCGAGTCCCCACGCGTAGGCGACGAGGTTCATCGCCTCCGTCGTGTTCTTCGTGAAGACGACCTCCTCGCGGCCCGCGGCACCGATGAAGTCGGCCACCGCGTCGTGGGCCTCCTCGTAGGCCACGGAGGCCTCCTGGCTCAACTGGTGGATCCCGCGGTGGACGTTCGCGTTGTAGCTCCGGTAGTAGTCGGAGATGGCGTCGACCACCGGGTCGGGCGTGTGCGAGGTCGCCGCGTTGTCGAGGTAGACGAGGGGCGTGTCGTCGCCCTCGCCCTCGCCCGCGGTCTCCGGGTCCCCGCCGACCTTTCGGTCGAGTATCGGGAAGTCGGCGCGGAGCGCCTCCACGTCGAACGGGTACTGTCCTTGGACTCCCATTACCCTACACAAGGCCCCGAGCACTAACACACCTTCGGTCCGGTACGTCTTGCGGGTACCGCGGACGCCCGGAACCGCCGGTCTCGCGGCGGCTCACGTCCCGGACCCGCGCCGCTACTCCTGCCAGTCCGGGTTCGCCCGCGGCGGCGAGAAGATGTCGTAGCCGACGACCGGCTCGTCGCCGCGGTTCGCCGCGGCGTGGGGCTCGTCGCCGGGGATCACGTACGTATCGCCCGCCTCGACGACGCGCTCCTCGCCGTCGACCACGAACGCGATCGACCCCTCGGTTATCATCCCGATCTGCTCGTGCGGGTGATCGTGTTCGGGCACCGTCGCGCCCGGCTCGATCTCGAACCGCTGGATGCTCGTCTCCTCCCCGACGGCCCCCTGCGTGAGGAACACGCCGTCGACCGCCTCGACCGCCTCCGCGTCCGGTACGACGTCCATACGCTCCCCGCCGACCCGGAGCCACCTAAATCCGGGGGAGCGGGCGACCGACGCCGCGGTCGCCGTCCCGGCCGACTCAGGGGAACGGGTGGTACTCCCGGTCGAGCGCCGCCTCGAACCCCATCGACCGCGGCACCTCGCGGGCGCGCTCGCCGAAGAACGGCTCGCCGGTGAAAAGCGGCTGCGCGCCCGGGACCAGCACCCGGACGGCCTCGAACCCGAGCGTCGCGAGGTCGCGCGTGGTCACCCGCGCGACGTACGGGTCGAGGCCGACGCGCTCGACGCGGTCGACGACGGCCGAAAGCTCCTCGGTCCCGGACGGCTCCGGCTCCCCGACCTCCGCGGCCGAGACGGTCGCGTCCGGGTCGAAGAACGCGGCCGTCTCCGCCGGCCGGTCGGCGTGGTGGCCGATCGCCGCGCCCTGCTCGTCGGCCGCCTCGCGCCCCATCGACCGGAGTTCGGTCCAGTTCTGGAGCGCCTCGGCGAGCGCGCTCCGCGCCGCCGCGGCCGGGTCGAGGTCGGCCCCCGACCCGGCGGCGAACCGCGGCCAGTCGCCGTCGCGCTCGACCGCGACCGCGACCACCGGCACGTCCACGTCGGTCGTGACGAGCAGCGGCGTCACCGACAGCGACTCCGCGCGCGCCCGCTTCTCCAGCTCGGCGAACCCCGGATCGTCGACGTCGAGTCCGAGCGGATCGGTCGCGGAGTACCAACTGATCATCGTCGCGTCGCGCTCGATCGCCTCGTACAGCCCCGAGAGCGCGGCGTCCGGCCCGGAGCTACCGAGCCCGAGGCCGGTCGTGATCGGCGGCCGATACCGGCGCTCCGGCGGCGGGAAGTGAACGAACTCCGCCGGGAGGCTCGCCGGCTCGCCGGTCCCGAGGCGCTCGCCGCGGGCCCACGGGAGCCGGTCGTCGCGGTCGTACGCCTCGGCCCCGTCGGGGCGGACGAACGCGTCGGGGGTGACGGGGTTCGGGACGTTCGCGGCCGGCGCGCGCGTGAACGCCGCCTCGCGGTAGACCCCGGCCGCGTACCGCTCTAACCCCTCGCCGAGCGCCTTCATGAACGCGGCGTCCCAGTCGGCCGCCGCGCCGCCGCCGAAGTCGGCCGCGTCGCCGTCCGAGAAGGGCGTCGTGTCGGCGACCCCCGCGACGTAGTACGGCACCGGGAACGACTCCTGCTCGCCGACCTCGCGCAGGGGGCCGATCCGGGGGTCGACGGCGCGCTCCGCGCGGTCGATCGTTCCGTCGAGGTCCCGGTCGACGTGGTCCCCCGGGAGCGCGTCGTCGGGGTCGACGCCGCAGCCGCAGCCCGGAACGGGCAGGAGCGTCCGCTCGCCGCCGGGCACCTCGACGACGGTGTCCGCCACCGGGTCGCCGGCGAGCAGGCGGATCGCCCGTCGCCCCGCCACCGCGCCGGCGTAGCGCACGGCGGAGCGGCGGCCGGCCGGCGCGTCGGCGGGGTCCGGCCCGCCGCTCTCGACGCGGGCGCGCAGGCAGTCGTAGCAGGCGTCGTCGAAGGCGGTCACGGCGGCGTCGAGGTCGGCGATGGGGACGCCGCCCAGCCCGCCCACCTCGACGCCGATCCACCGGTCGAGCTGTTCGTTCGCGGCCGCGAACGCCGCCGACCCCGCGGTGTCGACGACGACCGCCAGATCGAACCCGTCGAGCAACTCCGGCTCGACGGGCATCGCGTTCACGTCGACGTCCCCGAGGGCGGCGCTCGCGGCCTCCACCGCGGGGCCGTCGCCGACAAGTCCGATGTCCATACCCGGTCGACGCGAGGGGTCGAAAAAAAGCCGCGGGTCCGCGGCGCGTCTGCGGCGCACCCGTGGCACGTCCGCGGCCGCGCCGCGGGGACGCGGTGCGGAACCGAGAGAAGGAGGAGGAGTCAGTCGCCGATGGAGCGGTCAGGCGGCGGGGAGGCGGTCGGTCGCTGACGGAGCGGTCAGGCCGGCGTCGCGGCCATCATCTCGGCGGCCTCGGCGGCCAGTTCCGCGGCGGCGACGCCCTGGAGGCGCTCGTCGCCGAGTTTCAGCCGGAGCCGCGGGCGGCCGACGTCGATCGGGACCTTCTCGGTGTCGATGATCCCGAGGTCTTCGAGCCGGGTCTTCGTCCGGGAGAACGTCGCCTTCGAGGCGATGCCGACGTCCTCGCCCCACTTCGAGATGTCGTAGAGGAGCACGTCGTTCTTCGCCGCGACGAGCAGCGAGACGGTCACCTCGTCGAGGTCGACGGCCCCGTCGCCCTCGGTCGCGTCGAGCACGGCGTCGAAGTCGGCGCGGGCCTCCGCGCCGATCTCGGACTCCAGCGTCTCGCGGACCCGGCTGATCGCCGGCGTGCGGAGCGTGTACGCCGCGGCGTCGTCGAACGCGGCCCGGTGGGTCTCGTACACCTCGTCGACGAACTCGCCGTCGTCGGTCGAGAGCGCGGCGACGCCCTCCCCGACGGTGACCAGCGCGACGACGCGGGACGGGGAGACGAACAGCGCGTTGTCTACCTCGCCGTCGAGCACTCGGAGGTCCAAGGCCCCGTCGGCGACGAGGTCCGCGGCCCGGGACGCGACGACGAAGTCGTCGAACACGTCCTTGAGGGTCCGCTCGTCCGCGAGCATCGACAGCGTCGGGAGGTCGTCCCGCCCGACGGCGGTCTCGACCAGCGATTCGATCGTCTCCGCCGACGGGTCCACGACGAGCAGTTCGTCGTCGTCCCCGGCGAAGGCCGCTTCGAGCGCCGCCTCGACGTCGGACTCCAGTAAATTCGACACCATATATCTCTCCGTATAAAAGCCGGTTGCGTATTTAATATTAACGGGATTTGAAGGTCGAACAACTCCTTTAGAGCCCCTGAAACCCCCGAGAATGGGTATTTTCGGTTGTCGGAACGAGCGGCGGACAGCGCCGGGGCCGGACCGCGTCCGGAGGTGCGACGGGACCGCGTCCGCGGGCGTGACGGGACCAGTTACCGACGGCGACGGAAGGATTAATGCGCGGTCGCACCGGGGTTCTCACATGGACCACGAGCACGTCCGGGAGGTCGACCCGGCGGTCGCCGACGCGCTGGCGGGCGAGCGCGACAGACAGGAGCAGACGCTCGCGATGATCGCGAGCGAGAACCACGTGAGCGAGGCGGTGCTGGAGGCGCAGGGGAGCGTCCTCACCAACAAGTACGCCGAGGGGTATCCGGGGTCGCGCTACTACGCCGGCTGCGAGTACGCCGACGAGGTCGAGGAACTGGCAGTCGAGCGAGCGAAGGAGCTGTGGGGCGCGGACCACGTCAACGTCCAGCCACACTCCGGCACGCAGGCGAACCAGGCGGTGTACTACTCGGTCCTCGAACCGGGCGACAAGATCCTCTCGCTGGAGCTGAACCACGGCGGCCACCTCTCGCACGGCCACCCCGCGAACTTCACGGGACAGCTGTACGAGGTCGAGCAGTACGAGGTCGACACCGAGACCGGCTACATCGACTACGAGGGGCTCCGCGAGGCCGCCGAGGAGTTCGAGCCGGACATCGTCGTCTCGGGCTACTCCGCGTACCCGCGCACGGTCGAGTGGGAGCGCATTCAGGCCGCCGCCGACGCGGTCGACGCCTACCACCTCGCGGACATCGCCCACATCACCGGGCTCGTCGCCGCCGGCGTCCACCCCTCGCCGGTGGGCGTCGCGGACTTCGTCACCGGCTCGACCCACAAGACGATCCGCGCCGGCCGCGGCGGGATCGTGATGTGCGACGAGGAGTTCGCGGACGACGTCGACTCGGCGGTGTTCCCCGGCGGGCAGGGCGGCCCGCTGATGCACAACGTCGCGGGCAAGGCGGTCGGGTTCAAGGAGGCCCTCCAGCCCGAGTTCGAGGCGTACGCGCAACAGGTCGTCGACAACGCGGAGGTGCTCGCCGAGACCCTCCAGGGCCACGGCCTCTCTCTGGTCTCCGGCGGGACCGACAACCACCTGGTGCTGGCCGACTTGCGCGACTCGCACCCGGACCTCTCGGGCGGCGAGGCCGAGGACGCGCTCGCGGCCGCGAACATCGTCCTCAACGGGAACACGGTACCCGGCGAGACGCGGTCGCCGTTCGACCCCTCCGGGATCCGCGCCGGCACCGCCGGGCTCACGACCCGCGGGTTCGACGAGGACGCCATCGAGGAGGTCGGCGACCTGATCTACCGCGTCGTCGACGACGTGGACAGCGAGGACGTCATCTACGAGGTCGGCGAGCGCGTCGTCGAACTCTGCGAGGCGCACCCGCTGTACGAGTGAGCGCGACCGCGCTCCGCCGTCGCCGCGCGTGACCGACGCCCGCCCCGTCCCGCGACGACGAATCCGTGCGTAAAAGTGGGGGCGGGTCCCACGGGTCGGTATGGACGCTCCGCCGTTTCTCGCCGCTCGCCTCGACCGCGACGCCGCGCCGCTGGTCGTCGGCGACCTGATCGCGTTGATGCTCCTGTTGACCGTCGGAACGCTCAACCACTCCTCGGTCGAGTTCCTGACCGCGAACCCGCTGTACCTCCCGGGCGTGTTCGCTCCCTTCCTGATCGCGTGGGTCGTCATCGCGCCGCTCGTCGGCGCGTACTCGGCGGGCGCGGTCGAGACCGCGAAGTCCTCGGTCCCGCTCGCGGTCCGGTCGTGGATCCCCGCAGCGGTCGTCGGGCTCGCCCTCCGCGCGTTCGTCTTCCGCGGCGGTGCCGAACTCACCTTCGCCGCGGTGATGCTCGTGGTGGGTTCGGTCGCGCTCGGCGGCTGGCGCGCGCTCTACTTCCGGCTCCGGTAGCGGATCCGACCCCGGTCCAAATAGCGGATCCGGCTTCGGTGGCGGCCTTCGGCCCGCACCGCTCCGCTTCCGCGGCCGTCCGCGGCCGCCTTCCTCCTCCTTTCACCCGTCACGACTCCCGCCGCCGCGGGTGCGGCGGCGGTTCATAAGTTATGAGTTACATCGGTGTGCCCACGAACGAACACCCTCGGAACCACGGAGAAAAATTTAATACGGAATTTCCAGTAGTATTCAATGGAATCATGACTGGATACTACGACTACATCCTCGGACTCATTCCGGCAGCGTTGATCGGCGTGACCGCGGTCCTCACCCTGGTCGGGCTGTCGCCGACGTCGGCGATGTCCGCGGGCGCGGTGGCGGCCGCCGCCGTGATGGCCCACGCGCTGTTCGTCAGGGCCCCAGTCACCGGCGACGGCTCCGCGGTCGCGGAGGCGTCGCGCCCCGGCCGGGGGGACACCGGTCGCGGCGGGGGATCGTCCGCCTGACGCCCGACCGATCGCCGGCTCCTGTACCGTTTAGTTCCCGCGCCCCGACGGGTCGGGTATGACCGACGCCCTGTTCCTCTCGAGCGCCGAGGTCGACGACCTCGCGGAGCCGGCCGACTACGTCGCCGCCGTGCGCGACGCCTACCGACAGGTCGGCGAGGGAGCGCCCGCGGAGCCGCGGACGAAGCTGCGCAACCGCGACCCGCCGGGGATGTTCACGACCTACGCCGCCGTCCTCCCGGAGACGGGCGCGATGGGCGGCTACGCCTACTCCGCCGGCTTCGGCGCGGAGGACGCGTGGTTCATGACGCCGCTCTTCGACGCCGACTCCGGCGAACCGCTCGCGCTGCTCGACGGCGCGTCGATGAACCCGTTCAAGACCGGGGCGGCGGGCGCGGTCGCGGTCGACGCGCTCGCCCGCGACGACGCGACCGAACTCGCCGTGATCGGAAGCGGCGCGCAGGCCCGCGGACAGGTCGCGGCGACCGCGACCGTCCGCGAGTTCGAGGCGGTCCGCGTCTTCTCGCCCACCCCGGAGAGCCGCGAGTCGTTCGCCGCCGACTTCGACGACCGGCTCGCCGCCGACGTGTCGGCGGTCGCGAGCGCGGGCGACGCCCTCGACGGCGCGGACGTCGCGATCACCGCGACGACCGCGAGCGACCCCGTGATCGCCGACGCCGACGTGGAGCCGGGGACGCACGTCACGGCGATGGGCCAGTACGACCCGGCGAAGAACGAACTCCCGCCCGAACTCGTCGCGCGGGCGACCTACGTCCCCGACCTCAGAGCGCGCGCGACGCAGGACGCCGGCTCGTACCTCGCCGCGGTCGACGCCGGACTCGTCGACGCGGAGGCGGGAATCGCGGCCGACCTCGGCGAGGTCGTCGCGGGCGAGCACCCGGGCCGGACGGGCGACGAGGAGGTGACCGTCTTCGACTCCGGCGGCACCGGCGTCGAGACGGTCGCGGCCGCGCACATGCTCTACGAACGGGCGAGCGAGGCGGGTCGGGGCCAGACCATCGACTTCGCGCCCGCCAGCGAGGCGCTGACCGGCGAGTAACGCGGGGTCGTCGCGCCGGGGCGGGGAACGGCTGGAGGTTCAAGTGCGCCGCCCGCCTCCCCGTCGACATGCTCATCGGTATCGTCTCCGACACCCACGACGATTTATCGGCGGTCGAGGCGGCCGTCTCGCTGTTCGAACGCGAGGGGGTCGACGCGGTCGTCCACTGCGGCGACTTCGTCGCGCCGTTCTCGGTGACGCCGTTCGACGCCGACTTCGCGTTCCACGCGGTCCGCGGGAACAACGACGGCGAGTGGGCGGTCGAGTCGACCGTCGACTCGTTCGGCACCTACCACGGGGAGGCGGCACACCTGACCCTCGACGACGCCTCGGTCGCGGTCACCCACGGGACGAGCGACCTCGTCGTGGAGGCGCTCGTCGACTGCGGCGATTACGACTACGTGTTCCACGGACACACCCACGCGCACGGCGTCGAGGCGCGCGGCGGGACGGTCCGCGTGAACCCCGGCGGACTCCCCATCCCGGTCGAGGGCGCGGACGACGCCTTCCGGGTCGCGACGCTCGACACCGCCGAGTCCGGCGTCGACGCGGTCACGCATCACGTGCTGGACGGCTGACGCGGACTCAGCGGCGAAACCGTCTCCCTGACCACCGACGTTCCATCCACATGTGGAGCAACATGTATAAGCATAGCACCGGAACATCGGTACATGGCGACCGAGGAGGGATCCGAAGAGACGACCGTCAGCGATCGGGGGATGGTCACAATTCCGGCCGACCTCCGTCGACGCCTCGACATCGAACCCGGCGACAAGGTTCGGTGGAGGACCGACGAGGACGGCGCGCTCTCGATCGAGGTCACCCGTCAGCGCGAGGGTGCGTTCGACGACTTCGAACCCGTTGACGCCGGCGAGACGAACGCCGTCGAAGCGGAGGCCGAGTTCGGAGCCGAGTGATGGCGGTCGCCCTTCTGGACACGAACGTCCTCTTCGCAACGGCGAGCGCCCGGGACGAGTACCACGACCGTGCTCTTGAGATCGTCCGCGGGATCGACCACGGAGCGCTTCCGGACGCCGTCGTGACCGATTACGTCCTCGCAGAGCTACTGAACCTCTCCCGTGAGAAACTCGGTCCGGAGACCGCGAACCGGCTGCTGGATCGGCTTCTCGAGGGCGCGCATTTCGAGATCGTCCACTCCCCCAAAGCGGACTTCAACGCCGCACAGTCGGCGTTCCGCCAATACGACGCACTCTCGTTCGTGGACGCGACCATCGTCGCACACCTGAACCGGAAAGACGTCGAGTACCTGTACTCGTTCGACGACGACTTCGACGTAGTTGACGGCGTTTCGCGTCTGGAGACTGCCGACAATCCCTTCAGATAGCCTCGTTCGAACAAGGGTTCAGCAAACTCTTCAGTAGACGATATTGTCGGACCTCCACCGATCTACACAGAGAATATTGGAATCGATCAGTACAGGTGATGTAGCGACTGTTCTGCCGGGCCGGTGCGGTGGCGCGCGCCTCCGAGCGCCCTTTTAAGGGCG
>NZ_AOJD01000074.1 GCF_000337415.1 Halorubrum tebenquichense DSM 14210
GACGCGCGACGCAAGGACCGCAAGGAGCGAACGGAGTGAGCGACTGAGGACCGCAGCAAGCGTGCGCCGCCCTCACGGCTGGGGCTTCGGTGGTGATCGTGTCGATCGGTCATTTATAAGCAATACCAACAGCGTATCGCCGAGCGGTTGGGGATTCGGACGTGTTCACCGCGTCAGCATCGACGCTATTCTCATCACCAACAGCAGACACGAAATATCCGCCTTATAAGCGGGCTGTATCAAACGGCTGTTTCACACGGGCCCGCGTCTGAATGATCGATCTATTTCCGATCCAGACGAGTACGTCTCCGAACCGGATCCGCCCGTCGTAGTCGCTCGAATTGCACCCCGAGTTTTATCGCCGCTCGCTCGTTCCGTACGCCCATGAGACACGCACAGGGACCGCTCCTCACGGTCGACCTGACGGAGCGCACCGCGACGACGACGCCGATCGACGACCGGCTCGACTCGTTCGTCGGCGGGCGCGGGCTCAACACGTCGCTCGCGTACGACCGGATCCCGTTCGACGCCGACCCGCTCGGCCCGGAGAACCGCCTCTACTTCTCGACCGGCCCGATGCAGTACTCGACGACCTCCTACACCGGCCGGATGGCCGCCACGAGCGTCTCGCCGCTCACGGACGGCCTGCTGTCGTCGAACGCGGGCGGGTTCCTCTCGCGGAACGTCACGGGCGCGGGGTACGCCGCGGTCGAGCTCGTCGGCGCGAGCGACGACCTCCTCGCGGTCCACGTCCGCGAGGTCGGCCCGGACGGCGAGCCGGACGTGCGGTTCGAGGAGGTCTCGGACTTAGCGCAGGCGGAGGTGTCAGCCGTCTCCGACCGGTTCGCGGAGACGCACGACTTGGAGCCGCAACACGTCGCCTGTATCGGCCCGGCGGGCGAGAACGGCGTCCGGTTCGCGTCGGTCATGACCTCCGACACCCGGGCGTTCGGGCGCGGCGGGCTGGGAGCGGTCCTCGGGTCGAAGGGCGTGAAGGCGCTCACGTTCGACGGCGAGGCCGACGCCGACCTCGACTGGCCGGACGACGCCGGCGAGATCCACCGGGAGGCCGCCACCTCCGACTCGATCATGAAACGGCAGGGGACGACGAGCGTGACGGAGCTGGCCAACGAGGTCGACGCGCTCCCGTCGTACTACTTCGCGGAGCGGTCCTTCGAGGGCGTCGAGGGCATCTCCGGCGACCGCGTCGAGGAGAAGAAGTACAAGAAGGGGACCTGCTCCAGCTGCGCGTTCGCCTGTAAGCTCCCGACCCGCGACGAGGAGACGGGCGTCGAGACGGAGGGGCCGGAGTTCGAGACGGTGATGGCGTTCGGCTCGAACGCCGGGGTCGACGACGTGGTCGACGTGATGCGCGCGAACGAGCTGTGCGACGAGCTGGGGATGGACACCATCTCCTGTGGCGACGTGGTCTCGATGTTCCTGGAGAGCGAAGACGAGTTCGGCAACGCGGGGCTCGTCCGCTCGCTCGTCGAGCAGATCGCCTACCGCGAGGGCGTCGGCGACAAGCTGGCGGAGGGCGTCCACCGCGCCCACGAGGAGTTCGGTGCCGACGACTGGACCGTGAAGGGCATGGAGTTCGCCGGCCACGACGGCCGCGCGCTCAACGGACAGGGGCTGGCGTTCGCGACCGCGAACCGCGGCGCGGACCACATGTACGGGGAGTTCTACCCCTACGAGTACCCGCTCGTCGACCCCGACGACGCCTTCGACCCGACGGGGCTCGACGGGAAGCCGCCGAAGCTCGTCGCGAAGGAGAACCGCAACGCGGTCCTCGACTCGGCGGTCGTCTGTAAGTTCTCGCGGGGCACCGTCACCGACGACCACCTCGCCGCCCTGCTGGACGCCGACTACGACGCCCTCCAGTCGCTCGGCGCTCGCGTCGTGGCGCTGGAGCGCGCGTTCAACAACGCCCGCGGCTTCGACCGCGCGGACGACACGCTCCCGTACGCCGACGCGATCGAGGGCTTCGACGCGGCGCTCTCGGAGTACTACGCGATCCGCGGCTGGAACGACGACGGCACCGTTCCGGGCGACGCCGCCGGTCTCGGCGCGGAGCGTCGACCGGCCGGCGACGACTGACGCGGTCGGCCCGTCGGCAGGGGCCGACGCAACCGAGCCGGCGACGACTGCCGCGGTCGGGCGGGCGGCCCCCTACTCCCCGCTCGCGTCGCCCGACTCGACGCCGACGCCCCGGAACTCGAAGCGCGCCCCGCCGCTCTCGCTCTCCGCGATCTCGACCGTCCAGCCGTGCGCCTCGGCGACCTCGGCGACGATGCTCAGCCCGAACCCGGTGCCGTCGGGGTCGGTCGTGACCCCCGGCTCGAACGCCTCCTCGCGCCGATCCGGGTCGATTCCGGGGCCGTCGTCCTCGACGTAGAACCCCTCGCCGTCGTCGAGCGGGCCGACCGCGACGGCGACGTCGTCGCGGCCGTGGACGACGGCATTGGCGAACAGGTTTTCGAGGGCCTGCCGCAGTCGGCTCCGGTCGGCCATGACGCGGACGTCGCCCCGGACGACGAGCGACGCCGACGCGGTGTCGACGCCGTCCCAGCACTCCTCGGCCAGCTCCGAGAGGGAGGCGGCCTCGGTGTCGTCGATCTCGGTCCCCTGTCGGGCGAGCGCCAGCATGTCCTCGACGAGCTCCTGCATCCGGTCGAGCGACCGGCCGATCACGTCCAGCTCACTCACGTCCTCCTGCTCGGATTCGAGTCGCTCGCGGAGCAGGTCGAGGTTCCCGGCGGCGACGTTGAGCGGGTTGCGGAGGTCGTGGGAGACGAGGCTCGCGAACTCCTCCAGCCGGTCGCGCTCGCGGGCGATCTCCGCCTCCCGGCTCCGGAGCTGTCGCTCGCGCTCGATCCGGACGAACACCATCGTCACCGTCGCGGCCCACAGCCGGGCGACCGCGAGGTCGGCCTCGCCGAACGCCTCCGGCTCGGTCGATCCGACGTCGATCACCCCGTACCGCCCGAGCGGCAGCACGAGCTCGCTCCGGATCGGCGAGTCCGGGTTGTACTGGTCCGGGTCCGCCCGCGTGTCAGAGACGTACTCCGGCTGCCCGGACTCGAACACCGCCCACGAGATGCTCCGTCCCTCGGCGGTGTACGTCGGGTGTTCGCCGACGACCTCGTCGGCCCGCGCCGTCCACGAGACGGGTTCGAGGAGGTCCCGGTCCGCGTCGTACAGCCAGATCGCCGCGATCGGGTGGCCGAGGACCTCCTCGACGTACTCGACGGCCGCCTCCGCGGCCACCTCCCTGTCGGTGGTCTTCAACAGGTCCTGCGTCGCCTCGTGGAGGGCTTCCAGCGTCTGCGTCCGCCGGTGGAGGCCGGACCCCGCCGTGCGCTCGTCGCCGTCGCCGACGACCGTGACGAGCAGGCGCGTCTCGCCGTCCCGCTCGAACGGCGCGAACCCGAGCGTCACGGGCAGCGCGCTCCCGTCCGCCCGGCGGACACAGAGGTCGAGGCCGACCGACACCGACCGGTGCTCGGGGTCGGCGACGTACCGGCCGAGCTCGTCGCCCGCGTCCCCCTCGTCGGGGTCGAAAAAGAGTTCTCCGACGGCCATCCCGACCAGGTCGTCTCTCGCGTGTCCGAACGCGGACTCCACGCGGGCGTTCCCGCCGCGGACGACGCCGTCGGCGTCGACGGTCACGACCGGGTCGGGGAGCGCGTCGAACGCCGCCGGGAACTCGTCCATCGTCACTCCCCTGTCGGCTCGTGAACGTGGCCGCACTCGGGGCAGCGGACCTCCTCGCCGCGGAGGTCCGCCGAGGAGGCGCGCACGTCGCGCATCACCTCGCTAATCCTATCTTCCGCCTCCAGTTCGTCGGCGACCGCGAGGTCGACCCCCTCGACCTCCAGCAGGAACTTCGCGACCTCCGTCACCTCGTACATCATCTCGTCTAAGTCCTCCGCGGTGAAGAAGCCGGACATCGCGCCGTAGAGGAACGTCGCCCCCGCCTTCGTCACCTTCTCCTCGAAGGAGTAGCGCGCCTGGTTGACCGCCTGCGGCGTGTACGTGTCGGTCATGAACGGGACGAGTTCGGGGAGGTTCTCGCCGATCTTCGTCATCTCGACGCCGGTCTCCGTGCGGAAGTCGGCGCAGAGCCGCGCGATGGCCCACTCGCGGGCCGTGATGTACGTCCGGTCGCGCAGGAACTCGTTGACGCGCTCGTAGCGCGCCCCGTCCATCTTCTTGAACCGCTCGTACTTGCGGACGTCGCGCGGGACGTCGTCGGTGTCGTCCGATTTACCGCCGGTAGCGCCCGACCCACCGCCGGGGATGTCCGCTTCATCGTCGCTCTCGCCACCGGCCGGATCGCCGGTCTCGGAGGGGGACCGGTCGGCGGCCGGATCGCCGGTCTCGTCGGCCGAGTCGGCGGCCGGACCGGTGTCGTCGCTCATATCGTTGAAACCCCGCGGCCGGGCAAAAGCCTTGTCGGTGGTCGCACGCACGGAGATCCACTTTTGTACCGTCGCGTGGAGGGGAACCACATGAAGGTGCTCTGCGGGATCGGCGGCAGCGACGACTCGTTCCGCGCGCTCGACCGGACGGTGGAGCGCGCGGCGGTCGCGAACGACGACCTGACGATCGCCGTGGTCGACAACGAGGACTCCGAGACCTCGCCCGACGAGGTCGCGGACCGCGCCACCGCGGCCGTCGACGAGGCGGGGATCGACGCCGAGGTGCGACGCGTGGAGGGGGACCCGGGGAGTCGGCTGGTCGAGATCGCCGAGACCGAGGGGTTCGAGGAGATCGTCCTCGGCGGCGGCCACACGAGTCCGATGGGGAAGATCACGATCGGGTCGATCGCGGAGTTCGTCCTGTTGAACGCCAAGACCTCGGTCACGCTGGTCAGATGAGCGACCGAGGGTACCCGGACGCGGTGGCCGACGAGTTCCCGCCGCCGCCGACGACGTTCACCGACCGCGAGGATCGGGAGATCGAGGTCCGCCCGTACGAGGGGGACGACGAGGCCCGCGAGGCGCTCGTGGAGATGTACGACAGCTTCGACCCGGCGGACCGCGCGCAGGGGATCCCGCCGGGCGGCGAGGAGCGCATCCGGGAGTGGCTGGAGGCGATCCTCCCCGGCGACTGCTACAACGTGATCGCCTGGTGCGGCGACGAGGCGGCGGGCCACGCGACGCTCGTCCCCGACGGCGACGCCTACGAACTGGCGATCTTCGTCCACCAGACGTACCAGCGCGCCGGGATCGGCACGCATCTCATCCGCGGCCTGCTCGGCCACGGGCAGGCGAACGGCGTCGAGAAGGTGTGGCTCACCGTCGAGCGATGGAACCGCGCGGCCGTCTCCCTGTACAAGAAGATCGGCTTCGAGACCTCCGACGCCGAGAGCTTCGAACTGGAGATGGGGCTGCGGCTGTGCCCGGATCCCGACGAGGAAACCGACGGATCGGGCGAGGAGGTCGACGGACCGGACGGCGACCAGTAGGGTTGGCCGGAATCTTCAAGCCTTTACGGGCGGCGCGCGACCGCTCCGGTATGAGTCATCGAATTCTGCTCCTCGGGGCACCCGGTGCCGGAAAGGGGACACAGAGCGCCAAGCTGGCCGACGAGTACGGCGTCGAACACGTCACGACCGGCGACGCGCTCCGCGCGAACAAGGAGATGGAGACGGAGTACGGCACGCCGAAGTCGTTCATGGACGCGGGCGAACTGGTCCCGGACCCGGTCGTCAACGAGATCGTCGAGGCCGCGCTCGACGACGCCGACGGGTTCGTCCTCGACGGCTACCCGCGCAACCTCGATCAGGCGGAGTACCTCTCTGAGATCACGGACCTCGACGCGGTGATCCTCCTCGACGTCGACGAGGAGGTCCTCGTCGACCGGCTCACCGGTCGGCGGGTGTGTGACGACTGCGGCGCGAACTTCCACGTCGACTTCCAACCGCCCGAGGAGCCGGGCGTCTGCGACGAGTGCGGCGGCGAACTGATCCAGCGCGACGACGACACCGAGGAGACCGCCCGCGAGCGCCTCGAAGTGTTCTACGAGAACACCGAACCAGTCGTCGAGCACTTCCGCGACGAGGGGGTCCTCGTCGAGGTCGACGGGGAGGCGACGCCGGACGAGGTCTTCGACCGGATCGCCGACGCCGTCGAGAGCTAATCGCCGACGCCGTCGAGAGCTAACCGTCGACCCCGTCGAACGCCGATCGGCGGCGACGACTCGTCCCCCGCGTCGTCGACTGCCGATTCGAGCCGCGATCCTACAAGGTTCTTAACCGTCGACCGCCAATCGGCCGCTAATGAGCAAAGTCGAACGGCGGGTCCGCTCGCTCGTCCGCGAGGACGGCGAGATGCGGGACGCCATCGAAGTGGTCCTCGACAACGCCAGCGGCGGCGAAGTCCGATGGGTCGACGTCCGCGACAAGATATCCAGCGGACAGTGGGGCCGACTCATCGAGAAGGAGATCCTCGTCGACGGCGAGGAGGGGTTCGCGCTCGCCGACCGCGACGAGATCGCGGCCGGGCTGGAGGACGACGACTCGGGCGGCAGCGACGTGGAGACCCCCGAGACGACCAGCTGGTCGAAGTGGGACAAGCTGGCGGGGCTGGCGACGGTCGGCGCGTTCGTCGGGTACGCGGTCAATCCGGTCCGGAACGCGATCGCCAGCGGGCTCGACGTGGTCCTCGGGCCGCTCCTGAACGTCGTCCCGTTCTACGTCGTGATCATGGTGATCGCCCTCGGGACGGGGCTGTACTCGACGCTGCTTCGCGCCGGGCTCATGGACATGGAGAAGATGAGCATGTACCAAGAGCGGATGAAGGACATCCAAGAGCGCCGGAAGGCCGCCGAGGAGCGCGACGACGACGAGGCGCTCGACGAGATTCAAGAAGAGCAGATGGAGGCGATGGGCGACCAGCTCGGCATGTTCAAAGAGCAGTTCCGCCCGATGGTGTGGATCATGTTCCTCACCATCCCGGCGTTCCTCTGGATGTTCTGGGTGATCGGCTACCGCGGGTCCGACGCCGCGTACCCCGCCGTCGCCGCCCAGGAGCTCGTCGTCCCGCTCGCCGGCACCGTCACGTGGGACACCGGGATCGTCGGCCCGATCCAGATGTGGATCCTCTGGTACTTCCTCTGCTCGATGGCGTTCACGCAGCTGGTCCAGAAGAGCCTCAACATCGAGATGTCGCCGTCGTCGTCGTAGGCGACCCCGTCCGCTTCTTCACGACTCTCTCTCCCCTCTTTACTCCCCTCCCGCGAGGAGCGACTCGACCGCTTCCCGCGACGGGATCGACCCCATGCCGCCGACCGCCTCGACCGACAGCGCCGCGGTCGCGTCGCCGAACGCGAGCGCGTCGCGGAGGGCGTCGTCGCCGTCACCGTCGCGGTCCTCGGACCCGTCCCCACGAGCGCCCGCGATCCGCGAGAGGAACCCGGCGGTGAACGCGTCGCCCGCGCCGGTCGCGTCGACCGCCTCGACCGCGAAACCGTCGTGCCGGACCGTCGCGGGGCCCCACGGGGCCGTCGCCGAAGCGGCCGCGAGCGCGCCCTCGTCGCCCAGCGTGACGACCGCGGTGTGCGGGCCGAGCGCGAGCAGGTCGCGGGCCAGTTCGGCCCCCTTGTTCGTCGACAGCCCGGCGGCCGAGACGTCCTCGTCGCTACAGAACACCACGTCGCTCGCGGCCACCGCCTCGCGGACCGCGGTCGACGCCGCCGCCGCGTCGCCGTCGGACGCGAGGGCCGCCCGGTAGTTCACGTCGAACGACACCGGGCAGCCGGCCTCGGTCGCCGCCGAGAGCAGTTCGCGCGTCGCCGCCCGCCCGTCCGGGTGGGTCAGCGCCGCGCCGCCGAGGTGGACCCACGGCGGCGCGTCCGCTCCCCCCGGCGACGCCTCTCCGTCGGGGGGTGCCAGCGCCTCAGCCGGGACCGCGTCGGGGTCGAACCCGAACGCGACGTCGCGGGAGCCGTAGAAGCCGAACCGCGGCCCGGCGGCGTCGGGCGGCGACACCACCGCGAGCGTCGTCTTCCCCGCGACGCGCTCGACGTGGGTCTCCGGGATCCCCTCGTCGGCGAGGGTCTCGGCGAGGAACTCGCCGAACGGGTCGTCGCCGAGGCGCGTCCAGAACGCGGTCGGGGAGCCGAGCCGCGCCAGCCCGACCGCGACGTTGGCGGGCGCGCCGCCGGGCCGGTGCGCGTAGCCCTCCACGTCCCGCAGCGTCGCCCCCGGTCCGGGCACGAAGTCGACGAGCGTCTCGCCGGCCACGAAGAAGTCCGCCATCGGCCGGACGAGCGGTGCCGATCGGTATGAAGGTGGGGATCGGGAGCGGCCTACTCGGCCGCGTCGTCGCCGGCGTCAACGTCGGTGTCGCCGTCGGCGGCCTCGACCTCCTCGGCGACCGCCTCGAACGCGGCGAGGATGACGCGCTTACACGCCTGTCCCTCGGTGCTCCAGTGGTGGGCGTAATCGAGCATGTCGTCGTAGATGTCGGGCTTACAGCCCGCGGCCTGCGGGTGGCCGCCGCCGTTCACCTTCCCGGCGACCTCGTGGGCGTGTCGGAAGTCGTCGGAGCCGCGGATCGACGCGGAGCCGGCGGGTTTGACGATCACGGCGGCGTCCGCGCCCGCCTCGCGGAGCCGCTCCGCGACCTCGTTCTGCGAGCAGCGCCCGTAGGTGACGGCGACGCGCCAGTCGCCGACCTCGTGGGTGACCGCGCGGCCGACCGCCAGGTCGATTCTGGCTTCCTTCTCGACGCGGCGCTCCTCGACGAACGACCGGACCGTCTCGGGGAGGTCGACGCCGTACGCGCCGATCACGGCCGCGTACTCCTCCGCGCCCGCCCAGTAGGAGTAATCCGCGAGGTCCGCAGAGCGCGGGTCCTCCTTGATCCAGAGGTCGTGGTCGCGGGTGACCGCCGCCAGCTCCGCCCAGCGGTCGTCGAACTCGCGGTCGAGCGACCGGAGCGTCACGTCCGCGGTACACTCCTCGTCCGACTCGCCGACGACGAGGTCGACGCCGGCCTCGCGCACCGCGGCGGCGGTCTCGTCGTCCCACTGGTGGTGGTCGAACCAGCGGGTCGAGTCGGTCGACTCCGCGAGCGCCTCCAGCGGCTCCGCGATCCACTCGTAGTCGTCGGGACAGAGGTCACAGACGAACAGGTCGACGCCGTCGTCCGCGTACCTCTCGACGCGTTCGAGCGCCGTGTCGATGGAGTACGGGCCCGCGGAGAGCAGCCCGACCGGCGACTCCGCGTGGGCGTCGGCGGTGGGGTCCGCCTCGTCGTCGTCCGCGCCCCCCTCGCCGTCACCGTCCGCCGTTTCGTCCGATTCGTCGCTGTCCGCGTCCTCCTCGTCCGCGAGCCGCGCCGCGATGGCGTCCTCGAAGGGCTCGGCGTCGAGCGCGGCGTCGTACGCCTCGCGGATCATCGCGGCGCAGGCGAGGCCGTCGGCGTCGCCGTCGGCGATCACGACCGCCTCGCAGCCCTCGATCGTCTCCCTCGCTCGCCGCTCCGCGCGCTCGTCGTCCAACGAGTCGGGGTAGAAGAAGCCCTTCCCCGGCAGCTTCGTGTACCGCGATCGGGGGGCGTCCCCCGTCTCGATGAGGTCGTCGTCCATACCAGCGAGGGGGGCGGCAGCCGGAAAACTCCGCCGCTCTCGCGTCGGCTCGGCGGGCGCGGGACCGGACGTCGCTCGCGCGAGCCGTCGACTACGTGGGCGTCGCTCGCCGCCCCTCAGATCGTCGTGCGCCGCGGGTCCTCCTCGGTCAGCTGTCGCACCGTCAACACCGGGATCGGACAGGTGCGGACGACGCGCTCGGCGACGGAGCCGATGAGGAAGCGGTTCTCGCCGTGCCGCCCCCGGGTCCCCATCGCCACGAGGTCGGCGTCCACGTCGCGGGCGTACGCGTCGATCTCCGAGGCGGGCCGCCCCTCGCGGACCTCGATCGTCACGTCGAGGTCGCCGTCGCGGTCGGTGGCGGCGTCCTCGACGCGGTCGAGCGCGTCGCGCCCTTGGTCGTCCAAGGCCTCGCGGAGGTCGTCGCGCACCGTGTCCGGCGACGACTCCACCTCGCTGGCGTCGACGACGTACACCGCGTGGACCTCGGCGTCGAACCGCGCCGCGACGTCGACCGCGACCGAGACGGCCCGCCCGACGCTGTCGGAGCCGTCGGTCGCGACCACGATGGTATCGAACATGGAGAGTCGTTGGCCGGTGGAGTAGGTAAAACCCGGCGGTCGGTCCGATCCGAGCGCGACGTATTTGGGCACTGACTGTCGCTGTTCGACGAACCGCGGTCTGGCGGAAAACCACCGGGAGCCGTCTCACGGCTAAGCCTTCGATAGGATCGTCCGGATCGCGTGGATTTATTCTCGTTACGGAGATATCCCCGTATGTGACTGATTCTCCCGATTCAGAGGAGTCTAACTTTCGCGGGCACGTGACGCAGAAAGCAGTCGTATTCAGCGAGGACGACGACGTCCTTCTGGTCCGCCCGGATAACGAAGGTCCGTGGTCCATCCCCGGTGGCCGTATTCAGGACGGTGAAGCTGCTGACGCGGCATTAGAACGCGAACTCCGCGAGGAAACAGCCCTCTCCGTCCGTGTCGGCCAACCGGTTCACGCGATGACCGACGTTTGGGTTACTAGCGATGGTGAACCGATGTTCACCGTCGTGTACGACTGTGAGACTGACGAGACCGAAATTACACTCAACCACGAGCACGAGGAATACAAGTGGGTTTCACCCGCAGAGGCGAGAAACCAGATGCCGATCGAGCCGTTGAAGACTGCTGTCGAAAGAGCAATCACACGACACGAAGCGTAGCGGAGACAACCCGGTGTTCGTTCCTTCGTTCTCCGGCGCTAACCACTCTGATCGATCGCGTCCAACTGCCATGTCAACCACGGCCACGAAAATCTAACACGCTCTCAGAACTCCGACAGGGCCGTGGGCTCGGCCACCGGGCTCGTCGCCCCGTATCGGGATTGAGGGGTTCGACGCCCGACCCGTCTCAGGCGAGGAAGACGTGGCGCGGTCGGTCGGCGAGCACGTCGCGGCCCCACTGGACGGTCTCGGAGAACTCGTCGGAGCGGAAGAAGCCCATCGCGTCCTCCTTCGCGTTCCACTGGCTGGCGATGAACATGTCGTTCTCGTCTTCGACGTTCACCATCAGGTCGGTCTCGACGTGGCCGTCCATCTCGGCGAGCAGTTCGCCCACGTCGTCGAAGGTGTCGACGAACTCCGGCTGGTAGTCTGGCTTGACGGTGTAGAACATCCCCATCGTGCCGAAGCCGGACTCCTCGCCGGCGCGCGCGACGATGTCCGGGAGCTCGGAGAGGAAGCCGCCCGCGGTCTCCGCGGCCGACGCCGTGTCCCAGATGGAGACGACCGCGGCGCGGTCGGTGTGGCGGCCCTCGTACACCGCGGTCTTGACGTGGGTGCCGTAGTGGTCGAAGTTGCCGCGCAGTCCCTCGACCTCGTCGAACAGCTCGTCCACGTCGGCCTCGCTGTAGAGGACGGTGGCGTACACGTCCTCCCCGTGGGGTTTGCCGGCGTAGATGTCGAGGTCGGCGAGCTCGCCGCGGATGTCCGCGTCGTCGCCCTCGCCGCCATCGCCGTGACCGTCGTGGGCGTCGCCGCCGTGACCGTCGCCCTCGCCGTGGGGATGGTCGCCCTCGCCGCCGGCCTCCTCGTCGCCGTGCGGGTGGTCGCCGTGGGCGGGCCCGCCGCCAGCGCCCGAGTGATCGTGTCCCTCGCCGCGGCCGTGCCCGTCGTCCGTGTGGTGGCCCCCCTCGCTCCCGTGGCCGTGTGCGCCGTCGTGGCCCTCTTCGCCGTGGGGGTGGCCGGCGCTGTCCGCCTCGGGGACGCGTCCGGTCGGGACCGTCTCGCCCGCGAGGAACGCGCCGAGGTCGCTCGGCGGGAACCGGCGGCCGACGTAGAAGTCGCCGAACTCGCCGTACCGCGAGGAGGCGGGGTCGAAGCGCATCTCGTAGACGATGTCCTTGATGTCGGTCGGGTCGGAGCCGAACAGCGTGACCCCCCACTCGTGGTCGTCGAAGCCGACCGAGGAGGCGATCACCTGCTTGATCTTCCCCGCGTACTCCTTGCCGACCTCGCCGTGGCCGGCCATCAGGTCGGCGCGCTCCTCGAAGTCGAGGTCGTACCAGTTGTGCTCCTCGCCGCGGCGCTTGCTCATCGGGTAGAAGCTGACGTACTCGTCGTCGGGAATCTCGGGTTTCAGCTTCCCCTCGATGTACCGGCGGAGCCCCTCGTCGACGGCGTCCGCGCCCTCCTCGAAGTAGTCGTCGGAGACGTACCCCGACACCTCGGTGACGGAGACGTAGGAGGTCTCGCGCTCGGTGAACTGCGCGAGGGCGGTGTCCTCGAAGCGGCGCTCGATGGCGGACAGGTCGTCGAGGGAGGGGCGGAAGTGGAGGAAGAGGAGGTCCGCCTTGTGACCCAGCACGGAGAACAGCGCGGACTCGCCGTCGTCCGCGTCGGCGATCAGCTCGCGGTGTTTCAGGAAGGACGCCCCCTCCTCGATCGCCCGCTGCCGTTCGGACTCCGGCGCGTCGCGCCAGGCGTCCCAGTCGATCGAGCGGAAGTCGTGTAGCGAGAACCACCCTTCGGCGGTCTGTGGAGCCTCGACCATACGCCGGCTTGGGTCCCCGCGACTTAGGGGCTTGCGGGTCGTCCCGATGTGAGGGAATCGATCGGACGGTAGACGGTGGTCTCGAACTCGGGGGCAGTCTCAGGGAATTCGACGTTTCCACCGCTCGCTACGACGAGACCGACGTTGTGACCGAGACCGCCGAAGCCCCAGACGCGCACTACGGCGGAACCGAGGCCGTAGCCGAGACCACCGAAGCCCCAGCCGAGAGGCGGGCGCACGCTCGCCGCGCGCCTCGTCGCTCACTCCGTTCGCTCCTGCGGTGCTTACGTCGCCTGCGCCCGCCTCTCGGCTGCCCCTTCGAGTCC